>NZ_JH417800.1:19243-31986 GCF_000239295.1 Flavonifractor plautii ATCC 29863 | reverse complement strand
AAACCATTTTGCGAAAATTCCTTGACACTACCGGAGAGGGCGATATAATACCGCTGTGTAACTTGTATGTGGCCGTGACCCATTTGCGAACAAAGTAGGTGCTGCGGTGTATTCAGCTCCGCCATCATAGTCCCATAGGTATGACGCAAATAGTGATACTTGAACATTATCCCGCATTTGGCCTTAACTTCCCGCGTGTGGAACTTCATGGAGTTTACCGTCTGGATTTTCCCATCTGGCAGACAGTTCACAAGCTCCGTGGAGGAAATTTTGCTTCCGTCCAAATCCTCAATGATACGCTGGTTCTGTTCCCGCAAGTCGGCAAGGTGGAGCTGGTCTTGCTCCCGCCGCTTCGCCAAATTCTGAAAATACACTTTCAGTTTGTCGCACATTTGGATTGTACGCTTTGCGTTGCGGGTTTTGAGGGACACAAGCTTGATACGCCCCTGCTGGTATTGCATTTGCCGGTCAATCAAAATCGTGCTATTTATCAGATCGACGTTCGACCATTTCAGACCGTAGCACTCATTGATACGCAGACCGCAATACCGTCCCAGCAAATACGCCGTTTCTGCATTGGTGCCGTGGAAATAATCATCCAGTACGGCAAGCTCTTCCCGATTGAATGATACAATATCCAAGTCATCATCCGTTTTCAGCTTTGGCATGTGGATTTTGGTATCTTTGTTGACACAGAGCTTGTTGTAACTGTCCACGTCGAGATAGTTCCGGGAGTAGGCTTGCCCGAAGAGCAGATAGAACATCTTCAAGAAGCCCTCCACATAGCGATAGGAGAGGCCGCGGCTGCAATACAGTTCCGTCAAGTAGTCCACCACCTCCGCCGCGCTGATTTCATCAATGTACCGCTCCCCGAACCGGGTGCAAAGGTGGTTTTTCCAGAGGCTGTCCTGCTTGCGTTTGGTAGTGTATGCCCGGTCACTTCGGCCATTAGCACAGTATTCTTGATAGACCTCTTGAACAGTTTTCCGTACCGTGGGCTTTGGCTTGCGGGAGTTCTGGGCGCTGTCAATAGCCGCTTGCCGCGCCTTGATTGCCTCACGCTTTGTTTTGAAGGGTGCTCCGAATTCATCTTTTGCCTTTCGTACTTCTTTGCGGACGCCGTTCACCATGAGAACATAGCGATAAGCCCAATTCCCATTCTTCAATTTGTAAACACCCGCGTCATTCTGCTTTGCCACTTGCAAATCCCCCTTGTGGATTTTTTTGTGGCAAAAAGCCAAATTCCAGCGTGTGAAAATGTCCACTTGTGGATAAAGAAATTTCCTGTATCTTCCTTCTTTTCGCCTGTTCCCCGGCGCCGAACGGCGAAGCCGTTTGGCTTCGGCCTGTACTGGGAGAAGGCCGCCTATGAGGAGGCCGAGCACGCCGCCAAGTTCGCCGAGCTGCTGGGCGAGGTCGTGACCGACTCCACCAAGAAGAACCTGGAGATGCGGGTCGAGGCCGAGAACGGCGCCACCCTGGGCAAGTTCGAGCTGGCCAAGCTGGCCAAGCAGTACAATCTGGACGCCATCCATGACACCGTCCACGAGATGGCCCGGGACGAGGCCCGCCACGGCAAGGCTTTCGAGGGCCTGCTGAAGCGCTACTTCGGCTAATCAAGCAGAATACGGAAAAGGGCGGAGCCTTCGCTCCGCCCTTTCTGATTGTATGAACCGGCGATAGGCGGCGGACCCAATTCCGGTATCCGCTGTGATAGGAGTATGTACGGATGAATAAAAAAGAGATTTTACTGGCGCGGCATTTTGCGACGTTGGCCATGGTCTATGCGGTGATTGCCATGGCATTGGGCGTATTTTATAGGGAGTTTACCAAATTCAGCGGCTTTGCGGGCAGAACCTCTCTGTCTTTCCTGCATACCCACTATTTTGCACTGGGAATGGTGTTTTTTCTTATCCTGATGCTGCTGGAAAAGACATTTGCCTTCTCAAGCCGAAACAGCGGGAAGTTCCTGCTGGTCTATCAACTAGGTCTCAATATCACAGGGCTGGGATTCTTTCTGCGGGGGATGAGCCAGGTGCTGGGAAATGAGTTGAGCCGAGGAATGGATGCCTCCATTTCCGGAATCTCGGGCATTGGTCATATTTTGCTGGGTATCGGCATGCTCTCTCTGCTTTTGCAGGTTCGGAGGGCGGCAGACGGAACCGGTGCCGGACAGAACCAGGACGGCGCGCTGCGGGGCTGATGTTCCGCAGCGCGCTTTTTCTAGTTTGGCGGCCGGAAGCCTATTGACCCGGGAAATGGGATCCACTATGATGGAGGAAGAACATGGGAGGAGGGATTATATGCCCAACAACGGGAACAACTTCCGGCATGCTCTGGCAGAGTATATCCGAGGCTGGGGCGAAGGACTGGCGGTCGAGGAGGAGAAATACATCGGCTGGCGCTTTATCGGCACACCCCGTAAGCTGGATATCGTGATCATGAACCCCCAGAACTGCCGCTCCATGGCCATCGAGGCCAAGCTCCAGGAGACCAGCGGTTCGGCTTTCGAGAAGCTGAGCTACGCCCTGGACGACTGTATGGCGGCCCCCATCCCGTCCATTATTGTCTTTTCGGGGCGGTATATCCGGGACGACATGAAGGCCAAGCTGATTTCCTCCGGTCATGGTATTGAAGTGGGCTATGAAAACGGGGCGATTGCGGACCGGTATGAGCTGCTCAAGCAACGCATTTACATCGAACTGGGGATGAATTATTTCCCCTTCCTCCGTCCATAGCCGTGCAGAAGGGGAAAAGGCCGTGTGCCGCCAAACGCGGCACACGGCCTTGAAATTCCGATGCTGGGACGTATGGGAAGGGAACAGGCGCCTTACGCGCCGTGCCGGTCGAAACGGATATCAAAATACTGCTTCGCAATATCGGGGTGGTCGTGCTCGAACTCAGACATGTAGCGGAAAGCGGAGCTGGTCAGGCCGTTGGCCTCGCAGAACTGCCGGAAGCTCTTCTTCTTGAGAAAGCTGGGTTGGTTGCACCAGCGGGCCAGGGTGATGAACATCCCTTTGTAAGGAGAGCGGTTGTAGTACTCGTGGCGCATGATGTAGGGCAGACACTGGTACTCCATCAGGATACGGATGCGCTCAAAGATGGAGGCGATCTCCTCCGCGCCCTGGGACTCATAGCCGGAGAGCACGTAGAGCTTGGTGGACTTGTCGGAGTGTCTCCGCCAAATTTTCAGGCCGCGCACCACCTGTTCGGCCTCGTTGATGTGGTCGAAGGCGAAGATATAGTCCCCGTGATACTTCACGTTCGCCAGCCGCCTGGCCTTCTCCTCGGTCATCAGACGCACATCCAGGCCCTGGCGGAACTGAAAGCGGCGGCCGGTTTCATCCAGCTCGTCCAGCACCTCCTGCCACTTGGGAAAGCCGAAAAACTGGTCGTCCCACAGGTATATGTGCTTGCGGGAGGGGTCGAAGAACTCCTTCACCGGAGAGTGGCGGAACACATGGTCATACTTCTGGTTGACACAGAAGGGGCACTTGCGGAAGCAGCCCCGGGTGGTAAAGCCGATGCTGTAGTCCATGTAGTCGCTGTAGGTCTGGGGCTTGATGCCCCGGGCGATCTGCCTGCCCACATATTCGTCGTAGAGGTGGTAGTCGGGCATATGGTGTTCGACCTCCAGGGGAAGGTCCGGGGCGGTCATCCAGAAAAAGCCGGTGCCTCCAATGTGCAGATTGGGGTAGTTCTTGGGATCAATGGGTACGTTGGTAAAATCAAATACCCGGGAGAGATATACCTCGTCGTATTTGGGAATGGAGTAGTAATCCTCCAGCAGGGTGACGTCGTTGCCCAGCTCCTTTTGATAGCCGCTGATTTTCATGAGAGCCAGGTTGGGGTGACGGGTCCCGTTATCGAGCAGATCCGCGTCGATAATTCCGATTGTCTTGGGCATGTTTTCACCGTCCTTCCGACCCAGTATAGCAAAAGTCGATCGACCTGTCAATCCGGGATCTCTCTGGATCATTTTAAAAATGATCCGAAGAGATCAAAGCGAAAATGGTCCGGTTTATAGGACGGATGCACCTTAACGGACGTTTTACTTGCAATCTGCGCCGGACGGGCTTATAATAAAAAAGCAAATGACAATACTGGAAAAGGAGTGATATGCGCTGTGAGCGGTGACCCTGTGAGTCGAGAATGTCCCATATGGAGCGCGGCGCATTGGCTCTGCGGCTGACCGGCCCGTCCGGTAGACCCGCACGCCGTGTCGCCGCTTGGCCTGTGCAGGAAGGATATTTTCCGCACAGGCGGCAAAGACAAATGCGTGCGGGGATTTTTATACCCTTTTGAGGGGCCCGCGCCGAGAAAGGCGTGAGATCGTTGCTCTCTATTTTTAAAACGATTCAAGGAAAAATGACCCGGCTGGATTCCGTGCAGGACGGCTGCTGGGTGAACCTGACCTATCCCAGCGAGGACGAGCTGAACACCGTAGCGGTGACGTTGGGCGTGGAGCCCTCCTTCCTCCGGGCCGCCCTGGACGAGGAGGAGACCTCCCGGATCGACACCGAGGACGGACAGACCCTCATCATCATCGACGTGCCCGCTGTGGAGAAGGATGACGCGGTGGTGTACTCCACTCTGCCCCTGGGCATCATCGTCACCGACAAGCACATCATCACCGTCTGCCTGAAGGAGACCTCCATTCTGAAGGATTTTCAGGACGGACTGGTGCGGTTTGCCGAAACCCAGAAGCGCACCAGCTTCATTCTCTATATGCTGTTGCAGGTTGCCAAACGCTTCCTTCAGTATCTGAAGCAGATTGACAAGATCTACAACTACATGGAGCGGCAGCTCTACAAGTCCCAGCGAAACAAGGAGCTCATTCAGCTCCTGGATCTGGAAAAGTCACTGGTCTACTTCAACACCTCGCTCAAGGCCAATGAGGTGACCCTGGAAAAGATTCTCCGGGGCCGCATCATCACCCTATATGAAGAGGACCACGACCTGCTGGAGGACGTGCTCATTGAGGTGCGCCAGGCCATCGAGATGGCTAACATCTACTCCTCCATCATCTCTGGCATGATGGACGCTTTCGCCTCCGTCATCTCCAACAATCTGAACGTGATCATGAAGGTGCTGACCTCCATCACCATCCTGCTGACCATCCCAAATATCTTCTTCAGTTTCTACGGGATGAACGTAGCCAATCTGCCCCTGGACCAGTTCTGGTGGTTCCCGCTGGCCCTGTCCGGCGTGGTGATCCTGGTGGTGGCTATTATCCTGAAAAAACGGGATCTCTTCTGAAGAAACGGTGGACCATGTCCACCGTTTTTTGAATCAAACTTTATGTGTGGATTCATATTCTGGTAACAATTACATGTTATACTGGATTATATTGGAGAGATGCACATTTCACAAAGGCGTTCTGCGGTACGCAAGGCAGAGCGGAAGAATGGAGGTTTTCTATGGCGAGCAATCCAAACTACTGCGATATCACCCCTGAGATTGAAGCGCTGGCGGCCCAGTCCCTGCAAAACAGCAGCATTGACGCGGGGGACTATGTGAGATACGACGTCAAGCGCGGCCTCCGCGACCTCAACGGCAAGGGTGTTCTGGCGGGCCTGACCGAGATCTCCGACATCATCGCCAAAAAAATGGTGGACGGGCAGGAGATCCCCTGCGACGGCAAGCTCTACTACCGCGGCATCGATGTAGAGAAGCTGGTGGCGGGGGCGCTGAAGGAGGGGAGGTTCGGCTTTGAGGAGACCGCCTATCTGCTCCTGCTGGGCCGCCTGCCCAACGCGGCGGAGCTGGAGAGCTTTAAAAACCAGCTGGCCTACTACCGTACCCTGCCCGGCAACTTCGTGCGGGATGTCATTCTGAAGGCGCCCAGCCAGGATATTATGAATTCCCTGGCCCGCAGCGTGCTGAACCTGGCCTCCTATGACGAGCGGTGCGACGATATTTCCCTGCCCAACGTCATGCGCCAGTGTCTCCAGCTCATCGCCCTGTTCCCGGTACTCAGCGTCTACGGCTACCAGGCCTACACCTACAAGAGCGGGAACAGCCTTTACATACACGCCCCCCAGCCGGAGCTGTCCACGGCGGAGAACATCCTCTCCCTGCTGCGGCCTGACTCCTCCTACTCCTTCTGGGAGGCCCACGTGCTGGACATCTGCCTTACCCTTCATGCCGAACACGGCGGCGGCAATAACTCTACCTTTACCACCCATGTGGTCACCTCCTCCGGGACGGACACCTACTCCTGTATGGCGGCCGCCCTGGCCTCACTGAAGGGGCCCAAGCACGGCGGCGCCAACATCAAGGTCATTCGAATGTTTGAGGACATGAAAGAGCAGGTGAAGGACTGGAAGGACGAGGACGAGGTGCGCCATTACCTCCAGGCCCTGCTGGACAAGCAGGCATTTGACAGAGCTGGCCTCATTTACGGTATGGGTCACGCGGTCTACTCTCTCTCCGACCCCCGTGCCAACCTGCTCCACTCCTTTGTGGAGAAGCTGTCCCGGGAGAAGGGCCGTACGGAGGAGTATGAGTTGTACTCCCTGGTGGAGCGGCTGGGCCCCGAGATCATCGCCGGGGAGCGGAAGATGTATAAGGGCGTATCCGCCAATGTGGACTTTTATTCCGGTTTTGTCTACCACATGCTGGATCTGCCCCTGGAGCTCTATACCCCCCTCTTTGCCATGGCCCGGGTGGCCGGATGGAGCGCCCACCGTATCGAGGAGCTCATCAACATGGGCAAAATCATCCGCCCGGCCTACAAGTATGTGGGAACCCACGCGGATTATGCGCCGCTTGCGGAGCGGTGACCTCAAATCCATCCGAAAGAAGTGTGTGCGGAGATGAAGTTTACGCTGGTAAAGGGCGTGCCTGAGCGGCTCGAGGAGTATCGGGAGGTCTTTTATGGCTCCAAGCTGTACGACGCCTACTTCGCCGAGGGGGACAGCCTGAATGAGAACCTGCTCCGTGCGATGGCGGACGGCGATCTCTATGTAGCCATGAGCCCCGGGGACGAGGCCGTGGGCGTCATGTATATGACCCGGAACGGCCTGGCCGGCCTGCCCTATCTGAATCTGCTGGGTGTGAAAAAGAAGTACCGGGGCCAGGGCATCGGCACGGATCTGGTCAAAATTTTCATCGGGGTTATGGAGGAAAAGAACTATCCCAATATGTTCATCATGACCAGCCAGTTCAATACGGGGGCCAAGCGGCTCTATCAGTCCCTGGGCTTCCAGCCCAAGTGCCTGCTGCACGATGTGATTCGCAAGGGCGTGTCCGAGTGGCTGTTCATGCGGCCCAACCGGAAGCTGGCGTAAAGAACATAAAGAGGAATCCCCCGGCGGTGCCGGGGGATTCCTCTTTATTTGCTCCGGCGTACCTCCAGATAGTAGTATTCCTGATCCGGTTCCAGCGGCACGGAGGTAAGTCCGGCCGCCAGATCGAAGCCGAAGTTCTGACGGACGATGGCAATCTGCTCCGTGTGGGCCAGCGCGGCGGTCTGGCACGTGAAGGAGAGGGCGGAACCCAGCTGCGTAACCAGATCATAGCCGTATATGCCCCGGTTCTCCGTGTGGGCGCAGGCGAAGTCAAAGCTGGCCTCCTTGGGCAGGGCGGCCTCCACCTGGACGCTTTCCCCGGCGGGAATCGTGAGGACGGCCTCCGCATAGAAGATGCGCTCCTGTATGTTGACCCAGGAGAACACATCCTCCAGCCTGGCCATGTCCGCCGGCACCGCCGTGCCCAAGCTCCGGCAGAGGGTGTCAAAAAATACCTCCCTGGAGAGGGACGCCGCGTCCGTCTCCCCGCCGTACTTGTGGGCCAGGGTATCCGGGGGTGGACAGAGGGCCTCCAGCACCTCCCCCAGGGTGGATTTATACTGGATAACGGCGGCGCTCACCCCGTCCAGCTCCTCGCCGGGGTCGCAGCCTCCGTCCCGGTAGCCCTGGATGGTGTACTCCTCCAGAGCGCCGCCCACCGCGATGAGCAGGCGGGGGTCCTGGGCGTGGGGGGAGTCCGGCTCGGGCAGAGAGAAGCTGCGCCGGGCCCACCCCGCCTCCCGGTCAATGGAGCTGCCGTGAAAGCCGTAAGTCAGCACGGCGGGGGTGTCCTCCGACCAGGGGTAGGTTACCGCCAGGGTGGGGGCCGCGGCGTCGCTCTCCGGCCGGGTGAGGTCGGTGAAGGCGTAGACCGTCACCGGCGTGTCCAGGGCGGGGATCTCGGCGTGGGCCGCCGCAAGATCGTTCCCCTCCACCAGGGCGGCGTACTCCTCCCAGGACTCCAGACTCTGGCTCCCGCCCACGCCGGGGCGGATGACGGCGTCCAGCGCCGTACCGTCCGCCGTCAGGGTGGGGGGATAGAGGGCGTAGAAGCTGCCGGAAAAGGGGTAGACCAGGGTGACACTCTGGTCGGTGTTGGTGGGATTGGTGAGCACATAGGAGTCGGTGACGTCGATGTCGGTGGTGTGCCCGTCGCCCCAGGGGGCGAAGTCCAGTGTGATGGTGCGGCGGGCGGTGAGCCCGGCGTCCTCCAGGGTGGTCAGAGGAAAGACCGGCCCGGCGTAGGACTGGAAGATGCTCCCAGTGGCGTGGCCGCCTCCGCCGGCGGAGCTGCCCCCCAGCCGGGGCAGAAGCAGGGTTCCCCCCAGCAGCAGGACGGCCAGGCAGGCGCACACCCCCATCCAGGGGCGGAGTCTCCGGCGGCGGGCGGGTGCCCCGGCCAGCCCGGCCACCCGGGCCCGCAGCTCCGGGGAGGCGCGGAGCGCCTCCACCTGGGCCAGATAGTCTGATTTATGCATCGTCAAAGCCTCCGATCATCCGTTCCCGCAGGGCCTGCCGCCCCCGGGCCAGCCAGGAGAGCACCGTGTTCCGCTTGGCGCCCAGTATCCTCCCGATCTCCGCGGCAGTATAGCCCTCAAAGTAGTGGAGGTAGAGGGCGCTGCGGTAGGGTGCGGGCAGGGCGCGCACCTCGTCCAGGACGGAGGGCTCCGCCGCCTCCGGGGCGGGAATGGCCTCTGTCAGGGGCACCTCCGTCCGGCGCTTGGCCCGGTAGAGGTTTTTGCACTTGTTGACGGTGACCCGCAGCAGCCAGGCCCGCAGGTGTTCGGGCTCCCGGAAGCGCTTGCCGCTGCGGAGCAGGGCCTCAAAGACCTCCTGGGCCACGTCCTCGGCGTCCTGGGGCGAGGGGGCGGCGTGGAAGGCCGCGCGGTATACGGTGTCCAGATAGTGTTCCACTGCGTAGGAAAAGAGGGCGTCCCCCCGGAGCTGGTCGGCCATGGCTCTCGCTCCTTTCTGCCCTATACACACCTGAGAAGGGCGGATGATTGCATGGATTGTACCATTTTTGGCGGGAAAGCGCCAGGGGCGCGGACGTTTTTCGTCCGCGCCCCTGGCATTATTTCAGCGCATTTGCCACCCGGTCCAGGGTGGCGGTGTGGTTCTGATCCAGCAGGTGGGTGTAGATCTTGCCCGTGGTGGCGGGGGTGGAGTGGCCCAGGGCCTTGCCGATGTCGAACAGGGGCGCGCCCTGGGCGGAGGCCACGGTGGCGAAGGTGTGGCGCAGGACGTGGAGGGTGATTTTGGGCAGGTGGTGGGCCTGAATGAAGCGGGTGAAGGCCAGGGACACAGCGTTGGGGGAGTAGGGGTTACCCTTGGCGTCCACCGCCACCATGCCGGTGTCCGGCCAGGCGTCTCCCAGGGCCAGCTTGCGCTCGGCCTGTCGGGCGCGTTCCCGCCGCAGCAGGCGGTAGAGATCGTCGCTCATGTGGAGGATGCGGTTGGAGGAGCGGTTCTTGGTCTCCTTCTGCACGATCTCCGCCCCGGCGGCGGTGCGGGCCTCCTTGATGTGGAGCTTGCGCAGCTCGAAGTCCACGCTGCTCCACCGCAGGCCGCAGATCTCCTCTCGCCGCAGGCCCAGGCTGCCCGCCAGCTTGACGATCAGCTCCAGCCAGTGGCCCTCCACCAGGCCGAACAGCCGCTTGAGTTCCGCCGGGGTGTAGAATCGGGCCTCATGGGGGATGACCCGGGGCGGCTCCACCCGCTCTGTGGGACAGCGGAGAATGATGTCCTGCCGGAGCGCCATGTGCAGGGCGCAGGAGAGCAGATCGTGGTGCCGCCGTACCGTATTGGCCGACAGGCCCTTGTCCCGCATGAGCATGGAGTAGTATTGCTGGAGATGCTGGGGCGTCAGCTTTTGGATGGGGACGGAGCCCAGCGCGTCGGACAGGTGGTTGTCGATGATCTTGCGGTAGCCGTAGATGGTGGTGGCGGCTCGGTTGGGCTGAATGACCTCCTCCATCCAGTATTCCAGCCACTGATCCAAGGTCATGGAGCGGGGGGCCACGGTCTGGTGGGTGTCCTGTTCCGTCTGAAAATCGCGCAGGCCCCGGCGGGCCTGGGCCAGCGTGGGGTAGGTCTTGTACTTCTTCACTCGCTTGCCGGTTTCATCCAGGCCGTAATCCATGCAGACATAGTATTTCTGTCGCATTTCGTCAAAAGAAATATTAGTTTCTACTTTTTTTCGAGCCATCGCTTCAAAATCCCTCACTTTTCGACAGAATTGGACTTTTACAGTATCATACGAAATTGTGAAAGACCATAATAATCCCCATTCTGGCGTTATTATGCGCCAAAATGGGGTTTTTATGTAAAAAATATGCTTATTTGGAAGCGATGGCCTCGGCGACCCGAATGCCGTCCACGGCCGCGCTGGTAATCCCGCCCGCGTATCCAGCCCCCTCGCCGCAGGGGTAGAGGCCCCGGATGGGGGACTGAAAGTCCTCCCCCCGGAGAATGCGCACCGGGGAGGAGGAGCGGCTCTCCACGCCGGTGAGCACCGCCTCCGGCGCGGCAAAGCCGCGGAGCTTGCGGTCGAAGAGGGGGAGGGCCCCCCGCAGGGTGTCGGCCACGTAGCCGGGCAGGCAGCGGTCCAGCTCCGCCGGGGTGACGCCGGGGCGGTAGGTGGGAGCGATGCGCCCCAGGGCCGTGGAGGGCCGCCGGGCCAGGAAGTCGGCCACCGTCTGGGCCGGGGCGCGGAAGCCGCCGCCGCCCAGAGTGTAGGCGGCCGCCTCCCAGCGGCGCTGGAATTCTACCCCCGCCAGGGGGTGCTCCGAGCCAAAGTCGGCGGGGGACACCCCCACCAGGAAGCCGCCGTTGATGTTGGCCCCGTCCCGGGCGCGGCAGCTCATGCCGTTGGTCACCAGCCGCCCCTCCTCCGAGGCGGCGGCCACCACCTGCCCGCCGGGACAGACGCAGAAGGTGAAGGCGCTGCGGCCCGTGGGCAGATGGCAGGCCAGCTTGTAGTCCGCCGCGGGCAGCCGCTCCCACGCCGGGCCAAACTGGGCCTCCGACAGGGCGGCCTGCGCATGCTCAATGCGTACCCCGATGGCGAAGGGCTTGGGGGCCATGGGCACTCCGGCGTCCAGCAGCATCTGGAAAGTGTCGCGGGCGGAGTGTCCGGGGGAGAGCACCAGCGCGTCGCAGGGCAGGTCATACCGGCCGCCGGGGCCGTCCACCGCAACGGCCCGCAGGACGCTGTCCCGCACGTCCAGGCCCGCCAGCCGGTGCCCGAAACGCACGTCGCACCCCAGGGCCAGCAGCTCCCGCCGCACATTGCGCACCACGTCCCGGAGAATGTCGGTGCCGATGTGGGGCTTGTGCTGGTAGAGGATGTCCGCCGGGGCGCCCGCCTCCACCAGCGCCCGGAAGACCGTGGAGATGCGGGGATCGTGGGTGCCGGTGGTCAGCTTGCCGTCGGAGAAGGTGCCCGCGCCCCCCTCGCCGAACTGCACATTGGAGGTGGTGTCCAGCACCCCCGTGGCCCAGAAGCGCTCCACGTCCGCCGTCCGCTCCTCCACCGGACGGCCCCGCTCCAGCACAATGGGGATGACCCCGTTCCGGGCTAAAAAGAGGGCGGCGAACAGCCCGGAGGGGCCCATGCCTACCACCACCGGCGGCAGGGGGGAGGTCCGCCGTACCGGCGGAAAGGCGTAAGGCCGCTCTGCATGGAGGCTCACGTTTTTGTCCCGGCAGCGGGCCATGATCCGGGCCTCGTTGTCCACCTCCACATGGACGGTACATACATAGTGTACGTCGGATTTTTTGCGGGCGTCGATGGATTGCCGGGCCAGGGTGAGGGAGCGGAGCTGGCCGGGGTTCAGCCCCAGGAGCCTGGCGGCCCGCTTGCGGAGCTGCTCCTCTCCGCCGCCGATGGGCAGGGGAATGTTTTGAATTCGGATCATGGCGTTACCTCTCTGTTAAAGTTGGGGGAATGGGTATGGCAATCCGGCGCATCGGGTTCATGCCGCCCGCGGGCGGGGACAAGCCCCACCCCTGTATTCCGGGGCCGCTCTTTCCATACAGGCCGGAGCGGCGGAGGCGTTACGGAGTAAGCCCCCGCCGCCGGAAAGCTACCGATAGAACGACTTGGGGGAAGTTCCAAGAAGGGGGAATCGCAATTCCCCCTTCTTGGCCGTTTCAAGGGGTGGATTGTTAAGGCGGGGGAAATCGGGACCGCAGCGGCTTTGCCGCGAGGAGGGAACCATCACAGGGGCCCGCCGGAGGCAGGACAAGAAAACAGATACAAAAAAGTTCATATGGAAGATGCGCCAGCCCGACACAATGCGGGCCGATGTGGGCAGAAGGTGAATTGCCCCAGAGGAGCAAGAGAGGCCGCCTTGGGGCGTCGGCCTCCTACGCGGAAGGGAGACAGTCGTGGCACCCGGCCCAACGCATAGCGGCGTAGGGGCGACCCTTGTGGTCGCCCGCGGG
>NZ_JH417800.1:18014-19233 GCF_000239295.1 Flavonifractor plautii ATCC 29863 | reverse complement strand
TCGCCCGCGGGCGGCCATAAAGGCCGCCCCTACATGGTTGGGCGAGTCCCTGCCAGAAACAAGGTGCTTATAGTATAACAAAAAATCAGGATTCGTCAAAGTCGATAATGAATAGGTCGTTTGGAGTACAGTTTAGAAGAAAACACATTGCTTCAATGTTTTCATAACGGATGGACTTTGTTTCATTGTTGACCATTCGATTAAAATTTTGATAGCTCATACCGAGCTGCTTATACAGCCAATACTTACTTTTTCCTTTTGCTTTTAACAGGGAGAGAATATCTAACTTAATCATAGTCTATGCCCTCGCTATCTAATGTAATAATTAGATATTAGGGTAACCAGACTATAAAACTATAGACTTTTACATTAGATAATGCTATAGTCTATATTGGGGGGTGACTTTAATGTTGGAAATAGAGGAGCTATTAAACGAACGCAAGGACTACATGCGGGAAACCTGTCCGGCCTACCGTCTGGTCTGTGCCGAGCATGAGGCCCTCGTGGAGATTCTGGGAAGCTGGCCGGGAATCAGCGAGGCGTTCCGGTCTTATGAGGCATATCGCCATATGGTTGCCCTCCGCTATTGCGCAGCCTGCTACCAAAAGAATAAAAAGCTCTCCGATCTCTCTGCCGAGGGCATCTTTACCTATGGAGAGGACGACATCTCCCAGGAAAAAATTTTGGCTTCCCCCCAGGCAGAGGACAAGGCGGAGCGGACGGCATTTCGTATGCTGAGCAGGTTGGTCGCAGAAAAGGGAAAGCCGCTGAGCTCATTTTGGGACAGCTACCGGACCGCCGTGCTATACCGGGACGATTTCGAGGCCATGTATAGCTGTTATTTCGGCTGTCAGGCGGGGGCGGGGACGCCGGAGTACAAGGCGTGGATTCAGCGGTACATCGAACCGAACCGGGAATATGAATAAAAAGCAGGTGTCCCGCCGGGACACCTGCTTTTTTCTGCGTCTATTTCACATGCTCGGGGCAAATGAATTGCCCCTGCGCCAAGGTTTTCGCCTCTGGCGAAAACGCTTGTACGGCGCTTGCCGCGCCGCCCCATCTTGCGATAGGGTTCCGGTGGCCGACGGGCCGCAGGAGAACGGAACCTTTTTTAATAGCTGACGCCCTGCCAGATCATCGCGTCGGCGCTCCCAAAACACAGGGTGTTTTGGGAACCCTGTGGCCTTCACATGCTCGGGGCAAATGAATTGCCCCTGCG
>NZ_JH417800.1:0-18004 GCF_000239295.1 Flavonifractor plautii ATCC 29863 | reverse complement strand
AATAGCTGACGCCCTGCCAGATCATCGCGTCGGCCACCTTCATGAAGCCCGCGATGTTGGCGCCGGCCACCAGATTGCCCTCCATGCCGTACTCGGCGGCGGCGTTGGCGGCGTTGTGGTAGATGTTGCGCATGATGGTGTGCAGCTTCTGGTCAACCTCCTCGAAGCTCCAGCTCAGGCGCATGGAGTTCTGGCTCATCTCCAGGCCGGAGGTGGCCACGCCGCCGGCGTTGGACGCCTTGGCGGGGGCGAAGAGGACGCCGTGCTCCTGGAACCAGGCCACCGCCTCGGGGGTGGAGGGCATGTTGGCGCCCTCGGCCACGGCGAAGCAGCCGTGCTCCACCAGGGCCTTGGCCCCCTCCAGGGGCAGCTCGTTCTGGGTGGCGCAGGGGAGGGCGATGCCGCAGGGTACCGTCCAGATGCCCTGGCAGCCCTCGAAATACTTGGCAGTGGGTACATAGTCCAGATAGGTCTTGATGCGGGCGCGCTTGACCTCCTTGATCTCCTGGATCACCTTGTAGTCAATGCCGTTTTCGTCTACAATATAGCCGTTGGAATCGCTCATGGCGATGACCTTGCCGCCCAGCTCGGTGGCCTTCTGGTTGGCGTAGATGGCCACGTTGCCGGAGCCGGAGATCACCACGCTCTGGCCCTGGAAGGACTTGCCGGCGGCCTTGAGCATCTCGTCGGCGAAGTAGCACAGGCCGTAGCCGGTGGCCTCGGTGCGGGCCAGGGAGCCGCCGTAGCTCAGGCCCTTGCCGGTGAGCACGCCGTTGAATTCGTTGCGGATGCGCTTGTACTGGCCGAACAGGTAGCCAATCTCGCGGGCTCCCACGCCGATGTCGCCGGCGGGCACATCGGTGTCGGGGCCGATGTGGCGCTGCAGCTCGGTCATAAAGGACTGGCAGAAGCGCATAACCTCGTTGTCGCTCTTGCCCTTGGGGTCAAAGTCCGCGCCGCCCTTGCCGCCGCCCATGGGCAGGCCGGTCAGGGAGTTCTTGAACACCTGCTCGAAGCCCAGGAATTTGATGATGGACAGGTTGACGGAGGGGTGGAACCGCAGGCCGCCCTTGGAGGGGCCGATGGCGGTGGAGAACTGCACCCGGTAGCCCCGGTTGACCTGCACCCGGCCGTGGTCGTCCACCCAGGAGATGCGGAACAGCAGGCTGCGCTCCGGCTCCACGATCCGGTCAATGACGCCGGACTTGGCCAGCCGCTGGTTCTGCTCCACCACGGGCTGGAGGGACTCCAGCACCTCGCCGACGGCCTGGAGGAACTCCGGCTCGTGGGCATTCTTTTTGCAGACATCTTCATAGACACCCTGGAGATACGAATTGGTAAAGGTAAATGCCATATTGCCAAACCCCTTTGCGTGGCGCCTGCCCGGCAGGCGGCCGAATTTGAGCGATGAACGCGGGGGAGAGGCCCCGCGCTTCCACGATGGAGCTATTATAATCTGTTTTCCCTAAAAATGCAAGAGAAAAAAATAAAATTGCAAAAATGACGGGAAAGCCACCGGGGAATTGGGCTGTTCTGCAAAAAATGAATTGAGTGATGCAAGATGCCGGAGAAAGTGTAACCTTTTTTCGGCTGAGACGTTGAATAGACAGAAAGGGGGGAGCGGAGTGGAGCCGCGCACGCTGGAGGAGCTGTACCGGCGCTATGCCGGAGAGCTGTATCTCTACGCCTATTCCCTGTGCCAGAACGAGGCCCAGGCCCAGGATCTGACCGCGGAGGCCTTTTGCCGCGCCCTGCTGGCCCTGGACGGGGCGGACGCCGGGTGGCGGAGCTGGCTGTATAAGGTGTGCCGCAACCTGTGGCTGGATCAGGTGCGGCGCAGCCGCCGCCTGGCCCCGGAGCCGCCAGGCCCCGAGCTGGCGGCGGAGGGAGACGTGCTGGAGGAGCTGCTCCAGGAGGAACGGCGCCGGGCCGTCTACCGGGCGGTGCAGGCCCTCTCCCCGGTGGATCGGGAGATCGTCACCCTCCACTATTATGGAGGGCTCTCCCTGAAGGAGGCGGGGGAGGCCATGGGACTCACCCCCGGAGCGGCCCGCACCCTGCTGTGCCGGGCGCGGAAGAAGCTGAAGAGCAGATTGGAGGGACAGATATGACATTTCGGGAACTGCTGGACAAATACCGGGCCGGGCAGGCCAGCGAGGAGGAGCGGGCCCTGGTGGAGGCCGAGCTGGAGAAGAGCGAGGCCATTGCCGACTACCTGGCCGAGCAGGTGGAGGACGCGCTGGGGGCGGCGGAGACGCAGGCCCCCGCCGGAGAGGTACGGCACATTCAGAAGAAGGTAAACCGCCGCCTGCGGCGGACGGCGGTGTGGGCGGCCTGCATCGTGCTGGCCGCCCTGCTGGGGGTGCGCTTTGTGGTCAGCCCCCTGGTGTCCTCCCTGTACTATCAGCCAAACGCCTACACGGTGGGCGGAATGGAAGATCGCGCGCCGGCCTCTCTTGTAAAGGAGAACGGCGTGGAGGTGATCAGAATCGGAGACCTGCCGCCGGAGGAGGTGGAGCGCCATCTGCGCGTGGAGAGTCAGGACGTGGCGGTGGATCTTACTGCCCTTTACAGCCTGCTCGCCCCGGGGGCGACGGTGACAGCCGCCTCGGCGCAGCCGGAGGGGTTCGGGCGCTACACCCTCACGGTGGAGACGGAGGCGTGGCTCACCGGGGAGACGAGCCAGCGGAGCGGCGAGCTGGGCCCCCATGCAGACGGATTCTGGGGGCACTCCAGTCCGGGGCGGAGTATTCTGGAGATTATGGAGTCGGCGGAGAGCGGGCGCGTCAGTGATAAACTGGAATTCAGCCGCCACACCCAGGACTACCTGCGCGAGCTGCCCGGCACCTCCTATGTGGCGGCGTGGGTGCATTTTCCGGAGCATCTGAACCCCGTAAAGCTGTACTGGCTGGAGGAGCAGCAGGAGTACAGCGGTATCCGCTTTCTGTGGGCGGGCGTCCGTACGGGGGAGGAGAGCATGCTGGGATTCCCCATGCTGGATGCGCGGGGCAGCGGCTTCAGTCCCGACTGGGAGGACTATCCCATGTTTAACTGGGCCCAGGCCAGTCTGGAGCGGGCCGTGGGCGTGGCCTATGAACAGCGGTTCCGCAGCCTGTTGGCCTATGTGAACGACCGGCCTCAGGCAATAGAGGCCCTGCTGGGGGGCGAGGTCTGGGCGGACTACTATCAGAGCTATTTCGCGGAGGCCGCCGCCTATGTGGAGGCCAACGGCGTGGAGGTGACCGGCGCGCTGGTGTACGCCGAGGCTGACGATCTGCTCCGCCTGTGGGAGAACGGGGACGTGGACAAAATCGCCATCGACACCGTACTGCCCTCCAAGTACTCTGCCGGCGGGACATTCGGCTGGGGTTGAGAAAATCCGCTTTGACGAACCGGCGGGTTTGTATTATAATAAAATCAGGATAGGAGGTGTCCTTATGAAGCACGTTGTCATCACCATCGGCCGGGAGTACGGTTCCGGCGGGCGGCTCATCGCCAAGCAGCTGTCGGAGGAGCTGGGTATCACCTTCTACGACAAGGAGCTCATCACGGCGGTGGCCAGGAAGACCGGATTCTCGGAGAATTTCA
The DNA here is from genome assembly GCF_000239295.1 of Flavonifractor plautii ATCC 29863. Lineage (GTDB taxonomy): Bacteria > Bacillota > Clostridia > Oscillospirales > Oscillospiraceae > Flavonifractor > Flavonifractor plautii. The sequence continues at coordinate 14,416 of NZ_JH417800.1, read as the reverse complement.
TCCGGGATTCCGAGCATCAACGTCCCACCAACAGCTTCCTGTACGACCTCTACACCGCGGTACAGACTCCGTCGGTGCCCGACCAGGTGTTCATTGCCCAGGCCAAGGTCATCAAGGAGGCCGCGTCCAGGGAGTCCTGCGTCATCGTGGGCCGGTGCGCCGACTACATTCTGCGGGACGACCCCAGGCGGCTGAGCGTCTTTGTGCACGCTCCGCTGGACGAGCGGGTGCGCCGGGCCCGAGAGGAGTACGGCGTCCAGGAGCCCAACCTGGAGGCCTATGTGCTCCGCCAGGACAGGGCCCGCGCCTCCTACTACAACTACTTTGCCACCGGGAAATGGGGCCAGAGCCGGGAATATGACCTGTGCGTCAGCAGTCATATGGGCATTGCCGCGGCGGTGGCCACCATCAAGGCCGCGGCGCTGGCCGTGGCGGGCGGGACCGGAGCGTAAGCTGCGGGGACAGCCCACCGGCCCGGACCGTCCGCGCCGGAGCAGACAATTCGTTTGACAAGAATTTGACAAGAAGCTGAGAGGCCCCGGAATCCCAAGTGATTCCGGGGCCTCTTTTCCGTATGGCGTTCAGTTGAGCACAATGGCGTGAACCGCCTCAATGAGCGCCACCGCCGCGCTCCGATCCACCAGACACAGCGGTTTGCCATCCAACGTGGCTAGGCAGTTCTCCCCGTCAAAGCGGTAGAGGGCGATCTGGACGGAGGGGGAGCCCTCCCCCTCCAGATGGAGGGTCAGGGTGATCTCCTCCTTGCCCGTGGGGGCCTCATCGGTGAAGGACACGGCGGTCAGGGCCTGGAGGGCGCTCTGAAAATCGGTGTTCTCCAGCGTCTCGCCCTGATAGGCGAAGGCCGGCCCGTCCGCGCCGTCCGCCGCGGTGAGGGTGCAGGTCTCGCCCTCCAGGGTCACGTCCACCTGGCTGATATCCTCCAGCGCGGCGGGCAGTACCTCCTGGTGCCGGAGAGCGTCATAGGAGGCGGCCATCAGCGCCTCGTACTCCGCGCCGGTAATCTGATAGAGCAGCTTGGACTGGCCCACCCGGGCGTAGGCGGTGACCTCCTCCTCGCTCTCCCCGTCGGCGGGGGCCTCCGCCGCCCGCTCATCCGGATCGCGGCTGACGTTCAGCGTAAAGGTGCCGGAGGCCCCGTCCTCTCCGTCGTAGGCGACCTCGATGGTCAGCTCGGGGCTGTCCAGGCCGCAGGACTGGAGATGTCGTCGTTGGCGCTGTAGGTCACGCAGTCCGTCAGCGACAGGGACTGGATGGCCTGGAGATAGTCCTCCACCCGGTCGGGATCCAGCGGGACCTGCGCCCCGTCCCGCTCGGTGAAGTACACATCGTCCTCCCGGTAGGTGTTGCCGCCGTCCTCCTGGTAGGAGACGGCGTAGTTCTCCGCGCCGGAGAAGCGCAGCTCCGACACCTGGCCGAAGGCGGGGATGTCGTCCTGGTCGATCAGCTCGTCCAGGGTCACGTCAAACTCGTCCAGGGGGTCGTGGGCCGCCAGGTACACGTTTCCGTCCCCAATGGAGACATACCGCTGGGCGTCCATCTTGCTGTAGTCCCCCAGTTGGATTGTATGAGTCTCCCCGCCGGCGGTGATGCGGATGGTGCACACCGGGTTATCCAGGCCGTACTGCCCCAGATCGTCCACATCTTCGATGATAAAGGCGGCGCCGAAGGCCGCGAAGGGTTCCAGAAGTAGGTTCATCTGCTCGGCGTCCACCGGGAAGGCCGCGTCGTCGTCGTAGCTCCAGGCTCCGTCCCGGTGGAAGGACAGGGTCTGCCCGTCGTAGTCCCAGGAGAGGCTCTCCACCTCGTCGGCGGAGATGGAGAGGATGGTCTCCCCGCTGGTCTGGATCTGCTCCTTTTGGGCCTTGTACCGGCTGAGGGCAAAGGTGGCGATACAGGCCGCCAGAAGCACCGCCAGCACCACATAGAGCCGCTTATACCGCTTCATTCTGCATCCTCCTTCTCTTTACGACCACGGCGATGCCGACGCCCAGGTAGGCCAGGGGTACGATGCCGATCATGAGCACCTTCAGCAGGGAGGAGGTGGACTCGCTGATGGTCAGGTAGTTGTAGTTCAGGGACTTGCTGCGGATGGCCATGGCCTCGCTCTCCCCCACCAGGGAGGACAGGGCGTTCATCCCCAGGTTCACGTTGGCCCCCGACGAAAGGGCGTTATACTTGTCGTCCAGGAAGGCGGAGGAGGAGAACCACACCATCTGGCCGCTGCCGGCCTCCACGGAGACCGCCAGGGTGAAGGGGCCGTCCAGATCCCCCTCCTCCTTGTCGTAGGTGTCCAGCTCGTAGCCGGCCAGCTTGCTGTAGGAGGCGTCCGAGGTGGTGAGCAGGGGGGTGACCGTGGCGCCGTTGGTGTCCTCCCCCACGGTGAGGCCCAGAGAGAGGGGCAGGATGGGGAAGTAGCGCTCGTCGATCAGGGAGTCGGTGATGGCGCTGGAGTCCAGGTCGGGCAGGAGGGCGAAGGGCGCCTGGAGGACATAGTGCTCTCGGTCGGACTCGATCACAATCCCCTCGTTGGCCGTCACACCGTACTCGGACAGGAGGCTGTAGAGGTTGTCCAGGGAGGTGCCATCCACCGGGCCGGCCATGACCAGCAGCTTGCCGCCGCCGGTCACATAGTCGGCGAGCATATCCCGCTCCTCCTCGGAGATGTCGCTGGTGGGGGCGTAGATGAGGAGGCAGGCGGCGTCCTCGGGAATGGCGTCCACGGTCAGCAGGGAGAGGTCGTGCAGCTCCATGTTCGCCTTCTCCAGCTGCTCCTGGAAGGTGGAGGGCAGCGCGCTCTCGCCGTGGCCCTCCAGCCGGTAGAGCTGGGGCTGCTCGGCGTTGACCACATAATCGATGGCCGAGGTGATGGCGCCCTCGCCGTCAAAGGAGGTGTTGTAGGAGTAGGTGTACATGTCCGGCTCAGACAGATAGATGTCGCCGTAGGAGATAAACCGGCTGCGCTCCCCGCACTCCACCACCAGGCTGTTGTTCTTCACCGCCTCGTCGGTGTACTGCTCGGCGAAGGTGGGGTAGACGTCGGGGTTTTTCTTGACCACGGTAATGTGGTCGGACAGGCTCTCGTATTTGCCCAGGAGGTTTTCAATCACCGCGTCCTCCTCGCCGGACTGCACGATCCAGTAGATGGTCACGTCCTGCTCCAGCGCGTTGACCACCACCTTGGTGTTGCTGGTGACGGAGTAGAGCTTGGAGGCGCTGATGTCATACTGGGTCAGGTTGGTGGGCAGGGCGCTCACCAGAAGATTGAGGACGATGAGCAGCGCCAGCACCGCCGCCGTCAGCATCAGGGAGTAGGTTCCGCCCTGAAAGGCCTGGTGGCTGTGTCCCGCCGGGCCGGAGGGTGTTGCATTCGGCCGCTTCTTCATCAGTTGTACCTCCTTTTCTCCAAAGACTGCACCGAGAGGAACAGGAAGAGGGCGGCCACCGTCAGGTAGTAGAACACGGCCGTCAGATCGAACACGCCGTTGACAAAGGTGTAAAACCGCTCAAAGAGGGAGAGGGCGGACATCACCGTGGGCAGCAGGCCCTCGAAGGCGGTGCTGTCCACGAAGTACAGGGCCGCCACCGTGGCCAGCAGCACCAGACAGACGCCGTAGGCCAGGTTGCTGTTTCGGGTCAGATAGCGCACCACGGCACCCGCCGCCAGAATGAGCACCAGCAGGGCGGCCAGCGCCCCCACCGGGGTGGAGGAGACATACTCGGAGAGGCTGACGCTGTAGTAGTTCAGCAGAATGACCGCGATGCCCAGACCGGCAGCCAAGCCCTGGTTGTCGGTCAGCGAGGAGAGAAAGACCCCCACGGCGATCAGGGCCGCGCCCAGCAGGAAAAAGGCCAGGATGGAGCCGTAGGAGGTAAGCAGATAGACGTCGCCGAACTGGGCGAAGATCAGCGGATAGACCGCGATGATGGCCAGAGGGATCAGGTACAGCACCAGCAGGGCCAGATATTTCCCGGCGATGATCTGCACGGTGGTGATGGGCAGGGAGTAGAGTAGCTGGTCGGTCTTCTGCCTGCGCTCCTCGGCCAGCACCCGCATGGTCAGCACCGGCACGATGACCACAAAGACCAGGCTGGCGAAGCTGAGGACATACTCGAAGTTGCTGACCGCGGCCTGGAGGTTGTAGAGCATGGCGCCGATGCCGATGAAGGCCAGCAGAAACGCGCCGAACACATAGGCGGTCAGGGAGTGAAAATAGCTTCTCAGCTCATGCTTGAATACGGCGGTCATGCCTGCTCCTCCTCTCCCTCCGCGGCGGCCGGGGCCTCCGCGCTCTGTTCCGTCAGTTCGATGAAGATATCCTCCAGATTGGCCTTCTTCAGCGCCATCTCCAGCAGGGGAACCCCCGCCCCGGCAAAGGCGAAGAAGAGGGCGCGGGAGACGTCGTGGAGGCTTGCCTCCCGGCCGGTTCTGAGGCGCGCGGTGACGAGGCCGCCCTCCTCCGCCGTGATGGACCGGCCGGTGATGGCGCCGATGCCGTCCAGAAGGGCGCGCACCTGCTCCTCCGTCCCCTCGGCGGTCAGGGTGATCTCGTTGGGGCTGAGCAGGCGGCTCTCCAGCTCGTCGGGCGCGCCGAAGGCCGCCAGCCTCCCGTGGGCGATCATGAGGATCTGATCGCAGATGGTCTGCACCTCGGACAGGATGTGGGAGCTGAACAGAACCGTATGGGTCTGGCCCAGCTGCCGGATGAGCTCCCGGATCTCAATGATCTGGAGGGGGTCCAGCCCCACCGTGGGCTCATCCAGAATGATAACCCTGGGGCTGCCCAGCAGCGCCTGGGCAATGCCTACCCGCTGCCGGTAGCCCTTGGAGAGCGCGGAGATGCAGCGGTGGCGCACGCCGGTGAGCCTGGTCTGTTCCACCACCTCCGCGATCTGGCGTTCCAGCGCCCCGCCCCGCAGCCCCTTGGCCTCGCCCACGAACCGCAGGTATTCCACTGGAGTCTCGTTCAGATAGAGGGGCGGCTGCTCCGGCAGGTAGCCGATGAGCCGCTTGGCCGCGCCGGGTTCCTCGAAAATGTCGTGCCCGTCGATGCGCACACGCCCGCTTGTGGCGGACAGGCAGCCGGTTATGATGTTCATGGTGGTGGACTTTCCCGCGCCGTTTGGCCCCAGGAAGCCGTAGACATGCCCCTCCTCGATTTCAAAGGAGAGATCGTCCACCGCCAGGAAATCTCCATAACACTTTGTCAGGTGTTCCACTGTGATCATGGTTGACCTCCTCGATTCCATTTGAGTGCGTGGCACCCGAGGTCATTATAAAGAGAAATGCTGAAACGACGCTGAAAGCCCGGTTCCCCGGAGGACAACCTGAGGGTGCGGCCCAGCGGGGCCGCACCCTCAGGTTGTCCATAGACCCTCCTGCTAAAGCGTTCGGAGGGAAGGATAGTGTGAAAGGGAACCGTCAGGGTTCCCTGGAGGTGAATTGGCCGTAGGCCAAGAGAGACCGGCCTGGGCCGTTCGCGTTGGATCAAGCGACATTTTGAAACTTTTTCAGAGTTTCAAAATGTCCCCCCAGCCTGTCGAAAAGACTTTTTTGACAGGCTGGGGTGCGGCCCAGCAGGGCCGCACCCTCGCGCGGTCGTTCGGAGCGCTGCTCCGGTCAGTCATTGGGGAAAGCGGCGCGGTAGACGGCCTCCTGCTCCGGCAGGTGGGTGACATATCCCACCGGAATCCGGTTTCCGGTGGCCTCGATGATCCTCCGCGCGCCGTCCGGGCCGAAGGCGCCGCACAGCTCGATGCAGCCGACGCCCTGCTCCAGCAGCTCCTGCGCGGCCGCACAGGCGCCCTCCAGGGTGGAGACGCCGCGCATCTGCGCCGCTCCGCCGTGTATGGCCGCCCGGTCGGTCTCCGGGCAAAAGTCCCCCAGGATCAAAAATGCAAATTTCATACACATGCCTCCTGTATCTCTGATTTCATTCTCTGATTTCTGGACGCGGCTTACTCCGGCGCCGCTACTCCTGTCGGCAGGGCAGCTCCGCCCGGAAGCGGTTAAAGCCTCCGGCACACGTTACGTCAATGGTTCCGTGGTGCTGGGCCACAATGCCCTCGGCAATGGACAGCCCCAGGCCGAAGCTGCCATTCCGGCTCCGGGCCGGATCAGCGCGGTAAAAGCGCTGGAAGATCTGGCGGCGGGCCTCCGGCGGGATCGGTTCCCCCTGGTTGGCCACCGTCAGCGCACAGTGATTCCGCCCCCTCCGGTGGAGAGTTACCTGGGTCTCGCCGCCGGGGCTGGAGTACTTTTGTGCGTTGTCCAGCAGAATCTCCAGCACCCGCCGCAGCGATTCCTCATCGCCGCTGACGGTGATCCCCTCGTCCACCTGGGAGATCAGGGTGAGGCCCTGCTCAAAGAACAGCGGCTCAAAGGGCAGGAGGCTCCGGGCGGTCAGAACGCTGAGATCCACCGGCCGGAGCACAAGGTGGGATTCGGCGCTGTCCGTGCGGGCCAGCTCCAGCATCTGCTCGATCAGGGCGCGCATCTGCCGGGACATGGTGAGGATGCTGCTGGAAAAAGTGCTCCGCCTGGCCTCGTCCGCCTCGTCCTGGAGCAGCTCCGCATCCGTCATGATGACGGTCAGCGGGGTTTTCAGCTCGTGGGAGGCGGCCGCGACGAATTGCCGCTGTTGCTGCCAGGCCCGCTCCACCGGGCGCACCGCCCACTTGGAGAGCAAAACGCTGACCCATAGGAAGGCCAGGAAACTCAGACCGCCGATCAGGAGGCAGGTTCTGCGCAGTCCGTCCAGCGTGGCCCGCTCACTGGAGATGTCCGCGAACACCAGGAAGCGGCTCATGGGTGCGTCGGAGCGGTAATAGCGCAGGTTATACTCCTCCAGCACCCCCAGGCGGCGGGGGGAGGCCGCAGCGGCCTGGGCCAGGCCGCCCAGAAAGGCGTCGTCGGACAGGTCGTAGTAGCCACCGCTGGCGTCCAGCAGCTCGCCGTGGGGGCCGAGCTGCAGCGTGAAGAAGGGCAGGCGCACGTCCTCCCCCAGCTCGCCCGGTGCGTTCATTTGAAAGGGCTGGCTGGCGATGCGCTCCATCATACGGATGCTCTCGGTCTCCAGATTGGCGCTGGTGAAGTAGAACACCAGGCCCAGTATGGCGCTGAGCAGGATGGTGGCGATGCCCATGTTGATGATAATGAACTTCAGGCGCAGCCGCTTAATCATCGCCGCTCACCTCCAGGTGGTAGCCCAGCCGGCGGATGGACTCGATGCGGATGTTGGAACCGATGCTGGCGAGCTTTTTCCGCAGAAAGCAGACGTAGACCTCCACATGGTTTTCCACCGCGTCGGAGTCGTACCCCCATACCCGCTCCAGCAGGGCCGCCTTGGACAAATTGCGCTCGCCCGCCTGGAGGAGCAGCCGCATGATGTCGAACTCCCTGGCGGACAGCCGGATGCTGTCCGCCCCGCAGGAGAGGGCGGCGGTGGACAGATCCAGAGATGTATTGCCCAGGGTGAGCTGATTGACCTGGGCGCCCTGCCGGCGCAGCAGGGCGTTGACGCAGGCCAGCAGCTCCCGGGTGTCAAAAGGCTTGGTGAGGTAGTAGTCGGCCCCCGCGTTCAGACCGGTGATGCGGTCCTCCAGGCCGGAGCGGGCGGTAAGCATCAGAATGGGGGTGCCCAGATGCCTGGCGCGTACCTGCCGGGCCACGGTGTAGCCGTCCAGGCCGGGCATCATCACGTCCAGAATCAGCAGGTCGTAGACGCCCAGCTCCGCGTATTCCGCCCCGGTCTCCCCGTCATAGACGGCCTCCGCCTCAAAGCCCTTCCGCCGCAGCACCTCGGCGATGGAGTCGGCCAGCAGCTGTTCGTCCTCTATAATCAAAATTTTCAACACTGTCCCTCCTGCGTTTGTCCCACGTGTCTTTCTGATCATAATACAGAACGAAGCTGAAAGGAAGCTGAAAACCAGCGGATCTTTCGCGGCGTCCCCTGCCTGATGGCTGATAGAGATGGGAGGAGATATTCTTAGAAAAATGGAGCCGGATACCGATGGTACGGCATCCGGCTCCACTATTGAAGCAGTCAGAATCATTCTATCCGTTAGCGGACTCTGATTTATGAAAAATTTTGGCCGTTTCCTGCCCGCGGAGCACCCGCAGGCCGCCCAGGGCCAGGGAGCGCATCTCGTCCTCGCCGGGGTAGACCACCACGGGGGCCAGGAAGGAGACCCGCTTCTCAATCTCGCTGGTGACATACTGGGAGTAAGCGATGCCGCCGGTGAGGAGAATGGAGTCCACCTTGCCGCACACGTTGGGGGCGCACTTGGCGATGTTCTTGGCGATGTTGAGGATCATGGCGTCGTAGACCAGCTTGGCGTGGGCGTCGCCGCTCTGGATCATCTGCTCCACCGCGCGGCTGTCAGTGGTGCCCAGGTGGGCCATCAGGCCGCCCTGGTTCTTCACCAGCTTCATCATGCCCTTGTAGTCGTACCGGCCGCTGAAGCATTCCTTAATCACGTCAAACATGGGCAGTCCGCCGGCGCGCTCGGGGGAGAAGGGGCCCTCCTCGTCGTTGATGAAGTCCTCAATCTTCCCGTTGTGGTGCAGGTTGACGGAGATGCCGCCGCCCAGGTGGGCTACGATGACGGTGATGTCCTTGTAGTCCCTGCCGCTCTCCCGGGCGTAGCGCAGGGCCGCGGCGCGGGTGTTCAGGTTGTGGCCCATGCCCTTGCGGCGCATGGAGGGCAGGCCGGTGAGCTTGTTAATGGGCAGCAGCTCGTCCACCGTGACCCCATCGTAGATATAGGCGGGGATGCCAAGCTGGAGGCTGATGGAACGGGCGATCATCGCGCCCACGTTGGAGGCGTGCTCGTTCTGGGGCTTGTTCTTGAGCTGCCACACCATGTCGTCGTTGACCTCGTAGGCCCCCGCCTCGATGGGGGTCAGCAGGCCGCCCCGGGAGACGATGGCGGTGAGGGAGTCCAGCGGGACGCTGTGCCGCTTCAGGCAGTCCAGCACCAGCTCGCGGCGGAATTCATACTGGTCGGCCACGCAGTCGAAGGGGGCGAGCTCCTCGGCGGAGTGGGTGATGGACTCCACGAACAGGGGCTCCTCCCCGTCAAAGACGGCCAGCTTGGTGGACGTAGAGCCGGGGTTGAGAATCAAAAGTCGCTCCATTGGGGTTCCTCCTTACTGATTCCGGGCGGCCGCGGCGGAGATGACGATGGACAGGTACTTCTCCTCGGCGGAGGAGCCGCGGCTGGTCATGACGATGGGGCACCGGGCGCCCACGATGAAGCCGGCCATCTTGGCCTTGCAGGTGACGGTGAGCATCTTGCCCATGATGTTGCCGGCGTGGATGTTGGGGGCCACCAGCACGTCGCAGTCGCCGGCGCAGGGGCTTTCAAAGCCCTTGAAGGCGGCGATCTCGCGGCTGACGGCGCAGTCGTAGGAGATGGGGCCCTCCACCACGCAGCCGGTGAGCTCGCCCCGCTGGTTCATCTGCTTCAGGGCGTCGCCCTCCACGGTCTCGGGCATCTTGGGGTTGAGCTTCTCCACGCAGGCCAGCACGCCCACCTTGGGGCAGTCGTAGCCCATGGCCCGCAGGGCGCCCACGGTGTTCTCGATGATGGCCTTCTTCTGCTCCAGGGTGGGATAGGTCACCATGCCGCCGTCCACCGGCATCAGCAGCTTGTGATAGGTGGGGATTTCAAAGGCGGTGAAGTGGCTCATGACGCCGCCCTTGCCCAGGCCGGTCTCCTTATTCACCACGGCCTTGAGCAGCACGGAGGTGTCCAGCTTGCCCTTCATCAGGAAGTCGGCCTCACCCGCCCGCACCAGGGCCACCGCCTTGCGGGCGGCCTCCGCCAGATCGGGCTCGTCGTGGATGTCCTCCGCGGGGATGTGCTCGCCCAGCTCCGCCAGCACCTGGTCGATCACCGCCTTGTCGCCCACCAGGATGGGGGTCACAATCCCCTCGGCCCGGGCGCGCAGGACGGCCTCGATGGTGTGGGCGTCGCCCGCCGCGGCCACGGCCATGCGGGCGCGGCTGGGCTGGCCCTTCACGTGGGCGATCAGCTCGTCAAAATTGTGAAATACCATGCCGAATTCCTCCTTACTGCTTCTGGGCGCGGCCCAGCTCCAGGCCCTTCTCAAAGGCCTGCTTGTTGAGGGGCAGGAGCTTGGGCTTGGAGGAGAGCTTGTGCTCGATGGTCTGCCAGACGATGGCGGGGTCGATGACCTCGGTGTAGCCCACGTAGACGCCCAGCATGATGACGTTGAGCACCTTGGCGTTGCCCATCTCCAGGGCCAGCTCGGTGACGGGGGCCTTGACCAGCTTCACGTCGTCCCGGCCGATGTCGTCGGAGACGATGGAGCTGTTGATGAACAGGGTGCCGCCGCTCTTGAGGGTGCCGATGAACTTCTTGAGGGAGGGGCCGTTCATGACGATGAGATCGTCCATCACGTCGCCCAGAGGGGCGCCGATGGCCTCGTCGGAGATGACCACGAAGCAGTTGGCGGTGCCGCCGCGCTGCTCGGCGCCGTAGGAGGGGAAGAAGGTGACGTTCTTGTCGGTGGAATTACAGGTGGCGTCCGCCAGGAACTTGCCCAGGGTCATGACGCCCTGGCCGCCGAAGCCGGCCACGCAGAGATTGGTTTCCATGTTCGCTCTCCTCCTTTAGCGGTCGCGGACGACGCCCAGCGGGAACTCGGGCAGCATCTTCTCTTCGATGTACTCCAGGGACTTCATGGGATCCAGGCCCCAGTTGGTGGGGCAGCTGGTGACGATCTCCACCATGGAGAAGCCCTTGCCGTCCAGCTGGTTCTGGAAGGCCTTGTGAATGGCCTGCTTGGTCTTGTTGACGTTGGCGGGGGTGTTGCAGCTGGTGCGCACCAGGTAGGCGGGCGCGGTGAGCTGGTTGAGAATCTCACACATGTGCATGGGATAGCCGTGCTCCTTGGGATCGCGGCCGTGGGGGGCGGTGGAGGCCTTCATGCCCACCAGGGTGGTGGGGGCCATCTGGCCGCCGGTCATGCCGTAGATGCCGTTGTTGATGAAGATGACGGTGATGTTCTCCCCGCGGTTGGCGGCGGAAATAGACTCGGCCAGGCCGATGGAGGCGAAGTCGCCGTCGCCCTGGTAGGTGAAGACCAGGCTGTCCGGATTGGAGCGCTTCATGCCGGTGGCCACGGCGCAGGCGCGGCCGTGGGGCGCGGTGGTGTTGTCGTAGGCGATATAGTCCATGTGCAGGCCGCAGCAGCCGATGCCCAGGACGCAGGCGGCGCGGTCCACCAGCTCCATCTCCTCCAGCACCTCGCCGATGAGCTTGATGACGGTGGAGTGCATACAGCCGGGGCAGAAGCCGGAGACCTTGTCCTCCTGGATGGTTTTTGTTCTTCCGTAGATCTTTTCCATCTTACTTGCCCTCCATGATCTTCTTGACCGCGGCAAGGACCTTGTCGCGGCTCATGATGTTGCCGCCGGAGCACAGGCACGTCTCGATGGGGCAGCGGTCCTTCACAGACACCGCCACGTCGTCCACGAACTGGGCGGGGATGGACATCTCCACGTCCAGCACGGCCTTCACCTTGCTGTAGTCGATGTGGTCGTAGGCGGCATAGGGGAAGGGGTGGACGGTGATGGGGCGGATCAGGCCGGCCTTGACGCCCTGGGCGCGGAGCAGATCCACCGCGGACTTGCAGATGCGGGCGGAGATGCCGTAGGCGGTGAGCACCACCTCGGCGTCCTCCAGCCGGTACTCCTCCACCTGCACGTCCTTCTCCCAGGAGGCGTACAGGGCGGCGGCGTCCTCGTTGGCCTTCTGCATGTCGCTGGTCAGCCAGTGGCCCGGCTGGATCCAGGCGCGGTGGGCGTAGTCCAGCTTGTGGCCCACGCAGGCCCAGCCCTGCTTGGACGCCTTGAGGGCGGCCACCTCCTCCTCGCTCTTCATCCCGGGCAGCACCACCGGCTCCATCATGGTGCCGATGACGCCGTCGGCCAGGATGAGCACCGGGTTGCGGTCCCGGTCGGCGTAGTCAAAGGCGGCGTAGGTCATGTCCACCGCCTCCTGGACGGTGGAGGGGGCGAAGACCATCATCTGGAAGCCGCCGTTGCCGCTGGCCTTGGTGGCCTGGAAGTAGTCCATCTGGGCGGGCTGGATGGAGCCGACGCCCGGGCCGCCCCGGGAGATGTTGGCGTACACCATGGGGATGCGGGCGGCGGCGCAGTAGGAGATGCCCTCGCTCTTCAGGGCGATTCCGGGGGAGGAGGAGGAGGTCATGGCCCGCACGCCGGCGGAGGCGGCGCCGTACACCATGTTCACCGAGGCCACCTCCGACTCGCCCTGGACGAACACGCCGCCCACCTCGGGCATGCGACGGGAAAAATACTCGGGAATCTCGTTCTGCGGGGTGATGGGATAGCCGGCAAAGAACCGGCAGCCCGCCCGCACGGCCGCCTCGGCGATGGCCTCGCAGCCCTTCATAAATACGCGTGACATATTGCCTTCCTCCCCTTACTTGTAGATCTCGATGGCCCCGTCCGGGCACATGCGGCCGCAGATGGCGCAGCCGATGCAGTCCTCCGGGCGCACGGGCACCACGTACTCATAGCCCTTGGAGTTGACGCCTGTGCCGATCTCCAGCACCTGCTTGGGGCAGAACTTCACGCAGTAGCCGCAGCTCTTGCAGCGCTCCGCCACAATTTCCACTTTTGCCATACTGACATCTCCTTCTTGCATATTGCATCTTGCAAACTATTGAATAGGGGGCTTACGGTGCGTCCGGCTCCGGCCCGGCCGCCCAGGGATAGGTCAGCCACAGGCGGATGGGGAGCACCGGGCAGGGCAGCCCCTCCGGCAGGGCGGCGCACAGCTCCCGGCGGACGCACAGGTAATCCACCAGCTTGTAGGGGCTCACCAGCTCCCAGAGCCTCCGGGCGCCCTCCGCCACGTCGGCGGGGGTGGTCTCCGGCCCAAGGTTGGGGTTGCCCACCAGCCGCAGCCGGTCCAGCTCCACATGGGAGACTCCCAGGGTCTCCCCCAGCACCTGGTCAATGTGCTCCAGGGTGGCCGACCAGGGGCGGAAGGGGTTGATCACGTAATACACCGTAGTGCCGTCCCGGTTGAGCAGGGGGGCATATCCCCCGATGGAGCGGGCGCCGATGTAGTCGCCCCCCACGTCCAGCACGGCGCAGCAGTGCGGATCGTTCAGCCGCTGCCGCACGCCGCCGGTCAGGGTGGGGGCATCCATAAACTGGGCCTCGTAGTGGACCTCCACCCCCAGCGCCTCCAGGGCCTCGCGCCGGTCTCTGGAGCGGAAGAGGGGCTTGGTCATGTCCAGGTCAAAGAAGTGGACGGGTTTGCCGCCCAGTTCCGCCAGTGCCTGGGCGAAATTAAGGGCAATCTCGCTTTTGCCGCTGCCCGCCTCGCCCAGGAAAACAACATTGCTGCTGGAAGTCATATCCAGAAGACTGGATACTGAGGTTTGCTGTGCCATGGATACCTCCTATAATCAAACAAGATATAATTTGTATCTTGCAAGATTTGTGAGTTAAGAATACCACACTTTTTTTAAATTGCAAGGGGGGTGGACCAGGTTTGGAAAAAGTGTCAAAATTGAGTGTATTGATTTGGGAAAAACGCTGGCCGGGCTTGTCTTTTAAAGCGGACGCTGTTATAATATCTTGCAAGAAATGAAATGGAAGGAGACGAAACCATGGCGGCGATCAAAAAGCGCTCCCTGGTGGATCAGGTGTATGAAATGCTGCGCGGCGATATCATCACGCTGCGGCGTCCCTTGGGCAGCAAGTTGAATGTCAATGAGCTTCAGGATGAGCTGGGCGTGAGCTGCACCCCCATCCGGGAAGCGGTAAACAGGCTCCAGCAGGAGGGGCTGGTGGTCTACGAGAACAACGTGGGCGCCCACATCCTGGACTTGGACCAGCACGACATCACAGAGATTGAACAGCTGGCCATGACCCTCCACTGTGCTGCCATCCGCCTGGCCATGGCGCATGGCGACCGGGCCGCAATCGTGACAGGGCTGGAAAAGTACCTGGAGGAGTACCGGCGGGCGAGGAATGTACAGAGCGAGGTTATGGCGGTTAACCGTTTTGTGGGGACCTTTTACGCACACTGCGGCAATCGCCGGCTGGATGCGAATATGATCTCCATACAGGGCCAGCAGTTGCTGCTGCGGTATATCTATGCCGACTGCCTTACCGAGCGCGGCAGCCATGCGGAGGACTTTGAAGGCATGCTGGAGGCGGCCCGGAGGGGGGATGCCGAGGAGGTCTGCGTCTGTCTGCAACGGAACACCGACCGGTGTATTCCGGTTCTGATGGAGTATGTCCTGAAGGAGAAAGCGGCCCGGTAACACGCCGCAGAAAATGGAGGCCAGAGTAAGCAGCGCCGCCGATCCCAACGGATCGGCGGC
>NZ_JH417799.1:218-4871 GCF_000239295.1 Flavonifractor plautii ATCC 29863 | reverse complement strand
CCTCCGCCGCCGGAAGTTCCGGCGGCGGAGGGCCCTTTCCGCGCGCTGTCTGATTACGCCATCTCCCCGGCCAGGGAGCGCTCCATGTAGTCCCGGATGATCTCCGGATCGCCGGTCTGCCCCAGCACCCACATGAGCTTGGTCACCGCCGCCTCGGTGGTCATATCCCGGCCCTGGATCACCCCCTGGGCCAGAGCCCTCTGCCCCACCTCGTAGACGGAGAAGTCGCTGGGCTCGTAGAGGCACTGGGAGCACACCACCACGGTCATGCCCGCCCGGGCGGCCGCCTGGAGCTTGGCGATCAGATCCCGCCGGACGAAGTGCAGCCCCCCAGCGCCGAAGGCCTCGATGACGATGCCCCGGTAGTGCATCTGGAGCAGCATGTCGAAGATCTCCGGGTCGAGTCCGGGGGTGAGCTTGATGAGGAATACCTTGTCGCACAGCTTGTCCCGCAGGGCGCACGCTCCGGCGGTGGCGGGGATGGCCTCCCGGTGGATCTGCAGCCCCTTGCCGTCCACATTGGCGGCCAGGGGCCAGTTGACGCTCTCAAAGGCATCGAAGTCGGTGGTGCGGGTCTTGACCGCCCGGCAGCCCAGAATCACCTTCCGGTCGAAGGCCAGGAACACCCCCGGCACGCCGGAGGCCGCCATGGCCAGGGCGGTGCGCAGATTCTCCATGCCGTCGCTGAGGGGGTGGGCCATGGGGAGCTGGGCCCCGGTGAGCACCACCGGGATGGAGATGCCCCGCAGCATGAAGGACAGCACCGAGGCAGTGTAGGCCATGGTGTCGGTGCCGTGGGTAATCACGATGCCGCTGTACTCCATCCGGTTTTCAAAGACGTGGCGGGCGATGGTCTGCCACTCCTCCGGCTGGATGTTGGAGGAGTCCAGGTGGAGGATATCCCGAATCGTGATGTCGTAGCAGTCCATAATTCCCTGGGGGAGCAGCCCGGCCAGGGCCTCCCCGTCCAGGCCGGGGGCCAGTCCCTCCGCCGTGGGCAGAGAGGCGATGGTGCCCCCGGTGGTCAGCAGCAGGATGTGGGGCCGCACTCAGAACACCTCCGCCAGGGCCTCCGCACGGCGGGCGGCGTCGGCCAGAAGCGCCTCCTTGTCGTTGCGGATATCGTCCAGCCCCTCGGCGTCCAGACACTGGAACTCCGGGATGCCGTACATAGTGCACAGGGCCTTCAGCACGGGGGTGGCCGTCTCCATGGGGGTGCCGGCGTAGTTGCCGCCCCGGGTGGTGATATAGAGCAGCTTGGAGGCCCGGCACAGCCCCACCATGGCCCCCTCCTCGCTGTAGCCAAAGGTGAGGTCGGTGACGGAGATGCGCTCCAGGTAGATCTTCAGGATGGCGGGGAAGCTCATATCCCAGAAAGGGGCGGCAATGACGAGCTTATCCGCCGCCGCGAACTGCCGGGCGGGCTCAAACATGGGCTGCTCCAGCTTGCCCGCACTCCAAAGCGCGTCCCGCTCGGCCAGCACCTCCGGGTACTGTGGCTGGAGCCGGTCGGCACAGAGATCCCGCTCGGTGATCACCGTATCCGGGTGGGCCGCCCGGTAGGCGTCCAGAAAGCGCCGGGCCAGCTTCAGCGTGCGGGAGCGCTCTCCACGCACGCAGGCGTTGATAAAGAGAAGGTTTTCCATCGTAATTCACACTCCTGAGAGAAGGATTTCCAGTCTGCTCCTATCCTATCACAGGGCATGGCGGGATGCAAGCCTCCACTAGCCTCCCGGCCATCCGAGCCAAGCCCCCAGCCCGCGTTCCGGCAGAGGGCGCGGAATTCCTCATCCCCCCGCCGCCTTGTCGTCACGGCGCAGCGTACCCTCTCCCCCGTCTGCCAGAAGCATGCCGTCCATGTGCTGAGTCTGCCCAGCCGCCAGCCCTCCGCCCCCAGCCGATTGAGCCACGCCTCCGCCGTCTTGGCATCGCTCCCATCAAAGTAGAACCATTTCCTCATCGTCCTCTTCATCATTCTTCCCCCTTTCTTGTGTGGGGCATCGGCCCTACGCCGCAGTCTGATATGCGCCCCGTAGGGGCGTCCCTTGTGGCCGCCCGCGCTTTTCCGGCGGCACGCCGGAGCGCTGCCGCCGGATTTGCTCCCCTGTAGGGGCAGGTGCCCTCACCCGCCCGGGGGCCTGTGGGTATCGGCCCCTACGCCCCTTCCGCCAGCCAGGCGCGGATGTCCGCCAGGGTTTTGGCACCGGTCAGGTCAATCTGATTGCCCTCGATACGGAGCACTTGGTTTCCATTTCGTAAAATCAGGCCCTCATATTCCCCGCTGGAATAGCTCCAGGCCCGGTCGAACCCCAGCTCCACCGCCCGGAGAGCCGTCGGCCTGTGCCGGTGGAATTCCCGCTGAAGTCGTTTTTCGTCCCCTTCCGCAGCCCGGAAATCCTCACAGATCCACTCCGCCAGCCAGCCGGCGCGGCAGTCCATCCGCTCCACCCACAAATCGCCTTCCTCCTGATCATAGCGGCAATACTCGAAGGATGCGGCCGCGATGGAGTTCTGTTCCCTTGTATAGGCGGAATAGCCGTCTATATAATTGGTCTGCCCTTCTCCAACGCTCAACAGGAGGCACAGGACGAGGACGGCAATCAGCACTCCCTCTATCAGCGGGCGTATCCCCCGGAGTCTGGCTCCCCACCGCCGTGGTACGGGAAAGGGCTCCCCCTCTGCCACCACCTGGCGGCATTTTGCCCGGTAGCGGAGCACCCGCACCACGAAAAACAGATCCATTCCCAGCCACAACAGCACAAGGGTCGCCATGGCCATGGAGATATTGGACAGGAACAGCTCCCACATGCGGGGGTGCTCCCTGATGTACCCCCCTACGGTCCAGATGGACCAATAGACGGCCAGATAGGACAGGCTCCACACCTGGTCGGCCAGGGCCTTCTTCCACACGTCCGCCCACTCTACATCCTCGTCGGTCTGGAGCGGAGCGGGGTCGGTCCCCTCTTTGGCCCGGAAGTAAAACAGTCCCCCGTCCTCCTCCAGCAGCTCCCATCCGGCCTCCCCGCAGAGGGTCAGATAGTCTGACCGGGCATCCCAGTCCTTTTTCCGCTCGCTCTTCCACCGGGCGGGCTCCACCCAGCACCGGCGGGGGCGCTCCGCACGCCGGAAGGTGGCGGTAAACAGCCCCACCTCCTCCAGCTCCCAGCCCCGCTCCGCCTGCTCGTCCAGCTCCGCTTGGGCCGCCTTGGCATCCTCGACGGTGTAGCGGAACCAGCGGATACTCTTTTGCTTCCTCATGTCTCTCCCTCCAGCCTAGACAGCACTTCGTCCAGCCACATCTCGTCTGGAAGCGCGCCGCCCTTCATCCGAAACAATGTATTCCCCCGCTGAAGCACCCATCCCGATTCTCCCCGGTCAGCCGTCTCCGTTCGCTCCCCGCTCCGGATGTGCCACACACCCTCATACCCCTCCAGAGGCGGTTGCCCAGCGGCCCCCAGTTGTCTCCTGCACCACTCCGCCGTCCAGCCCGCCGCCGCCCGGCGGTTCAGTTCAGCCTCCGCCGCCTTCATATCCATCATTGGATAGGTAAACAGGGAAAAACGCCGCTTCATGACTCTTCCTCCTTTTGAAGCACCCGCTCCATGTCCGCCGCCTGCTTCTTGATACGCTCATATTCATTTTGAAGGGTCCGCTCCCCCTCCGGCATCAGAATGTAGTATTTCCGGTTGTCCTCCGTACGGGTGCGGCGGATGAGTCCGTCTTTCTCAAAGCGCTCCAGCAGAGCGTACAAGGTCCCCGCCCCCACGCTGACCCGGCCACCGGTGAGCTCGGTGATGGCCTGCATGATACCGTAGCCGTGCCGTTCCCCACGCAGGGACAGCAGAACATAAAACATCTGCTCGGTCAGGGTTTCCAGCCTTTTTCGGGCCACGCGCTCACCTTCTTATATGTCGAATATCGCTATAATCATACTATACCGATATTCGATATAAGTCAAGCAAAAAAGAGGAGCCGTTCCCGGCTCCCCGTTTGCTCCGTTTAAAGGCTAGCTCTAAGCCTGCTCTCCTTCCCATTCATTGACAGGCCCCAGCCCTACAGTCGGACCGGCACCGCTCCGGCGATCGTCATGGAGTCGGGCGTTACCATGCACTCCCGAGCCAGGATCTGCACGTCGGCTGCGGCAGCCCGCCGCAGCGCCGCACCAAAGGCCGGATGGGTGTCATCATTAGGTGCGAATTCCCGCATGCCGGACATCTGGAGCACAAAGCACACCGCCGTCTCATAGCCCTCGGCCCGACAAGCGATCAACTCCTCCAGATGTTTGACCCCCCGTTCCGTAGGCGCGTCAGGGAAGCGGGCATAGCCGTTTTCCTCCAGCGTGACGCCCTTTACTTCCACAAAACCGCGCCGCCCGGTGGATAACTCCCAGTAAAAATCAAAGCGAGAGTTTCCCCAGGTCGTCTCCGGCCGCAGGAGAGACAACCCCGGCAGGAACCCGCCGCCTTCGGCCCACTCCCGGAATACCTGATTGGGCGCCTGGGCATCCATGTTGATCAGCAGCCCGCCCTTCTCAACCGCAATCAGATCATAGCGGGTTTTCCGGTTTGGGTTGTCGCTCTCCTGCAAGTAGATGACTGCCCCTGGAGTGAGGAGCTCCCGGCAGCGCCCGGTATTTTTGACATGGCAGACCAC
>NZ_JH417799.1:0-208 GCF_000239295.1 Flavonifractor plautii ATCC 29863 | reverse complement strand
GCAGCGCCCGGTATTTTTGACATGGCAGACCACCGGCTGGCCATCCAGCTCCACATGGGCAACAAAGCGGTTCGGGCGCTCTACAAACACCCCGCGCCGCACCCCTGAATAATGCACGCTCTCCCACTCCTCTTCAAGAGAACAAAAAACGGACTTCATACGAAGTCCGTTTTCTGTGTCGGCGTTACCTATCTTCCCGGTCCGTCTC
>NZ_JH417798.1:15380-24039 GCF_000239295.1 Flavonifractor plautii ATCC 29863 | reverse complement strand
CCCCGCGCACGGTGAAAAGCCGTGCGCGGGGCGCTTTTTTCCGTGACCCCATACAGACCGGTGCGCTATCGGTAGAACAACTTGGGGGAGATTCCAAAGATGGGGGCCGGGAAGGGGGGGAAATCGAAACCGCAGCGTAGGCCGCAGCGGCTTTGCCGCGAGGAGGGAACCATCGAGGGGCCCGCCGGAGGCTTGACAAGAAATCAGATACAAAAAGGGGTTGCATGGAAGGTGCATCAGCCTGGCATATGTCGGGCCGATGTGGGCAGAAGGTGAATTGCCCCGAAGGGGCAAGAGAGGCCGCCCTGGGGCGTCGGCCCCTACGCTAGGGGGACGCCCGTCCCAACGCATAACGGCGTAGGGGCGACCCTTGTGGTCGCCCGCGGGCGGCCATAAAGGCCGCCCCTACAACATATTTTCGGTCCCCTGAAACGCGCAGGATGTAGGGGCGTGGCTTGTCCCCGCCCGCAGGCCGGGCGGCCGTAGGGCTCAGCGGTTTATCTCCCTTTTGTCCGTGCGCCCTAAAATATAATCCACTGAGACATTATAGTAATCTGCCAAAGCGAGTAAATGCCTTGTTGGGGGCAAGGCATCTGTAATTTCCAAACGCTGATAGTTTCTCCCCTGCACTCCAATCATTTCAGCCACTTGGTTTTGGGTCAGGCCGGCTTCTTTCCTTAATTCCTTTAACCGTTCTTTTGTCATAATACCCCTCTTTTCTATTGACACGATGACAATCATCGCATATAATAACGATGATCACCATCGTATTAAGGAGGTTTTTTCATGGACGATATCTTCGAGGAGCTCTACTATCAGTTTGTCTATCTCCCGAAAAAGGACGCCTGTCCCGAGCGCACCGCCCGTTGGGAACCCTTCTTCCACGGCGCTCCCCTGGACCTGGTCGACGCCAAGGACGGACTGGTCTACAACGCCTCCCTCACGGGCTTTCAGGAAGGGTTTCGTCTGGGGCTCCGTCTGGGACTGGCCCTCCCTCCTCCTGAAGATCTGCAACTGTGAGGGCCATCAGCTCCTCCTTGCCGGGCTTCTCCAGGGCGGCCACCCGGTCGGACTGGCGGGCCACCGCCCGCTCAAATACGTTGCGCACGTCCCGGGCGTTTCCGAAGTTCTCATCCCGCTCCTCATAGAGTGTTTTGAAATACGATTCGGCATATTCCGTCGCTTTATCATCCAACGTATACCCATTTTTCGCACACATGGACTGAAAAATCGCCAGAAGCTGGGCCCCGTTGTAGTCCTCGAAGTAAAAATACTTGTTGAAGCGGCTCTCCAGGCCGGGGTTGGCGTGGAGAAAGCGGCCCATCAGCTCGGTGTAGCCCGCCGCAATGACGATCAGATCGTCCCGGTGGTCCTCCATCCCCTTGAGCAGGGTCTCGATGGCCTCCCGCCCGAAGTCGTTGGGGGCGTCCTGGTTGGCCAGGGCATAGGCCTCGTCGATGAACAGCACGCCGCCCAGGGCCTTCTCGATGACCTCGCCGGTCTTGAGCGCGGTCTGGCCCACGAAGCCGGCCACCAGCCCGGAGCGGTCCACTTCCACAAGCTGCCCCTTGGACAGCACGCCGATGGCCCGGTAGATTTTGGCCAGCAGGCGGGCCACAGTCGTCTTTCCGGTGCCCGGATTGCCCAGAAAGACCAGGTGGAGACTCATGGGAGGTACGGGCAGGCCGTGCTCCTGGCGCAGCCTGCGCACCTTCACCAGATTGATGAGGCTCTTTACGTCGGCCTTCACCTTATCCAGACCGCACAGGCCGTCCAGCTCGGCCATCAGCTCCTCCAGGCTGGGGGCGGGCTCCGCCTCCTCCCCGGCCGCCGCAGCCGCCTGTCCCGCTCCCGCCGGAGCGGCGGCCGCGGCGGGGGCGTCCGCCTTGGGAGGCGCAGGCCGCCGGGTGACGAAGTCCTTCACGTCCAGGGGCGCCTTCTCCCCCTTGAGGCCGTCCCGGTCGCAGAGGGCGGAGAGGGTGTCGGCACAGGTGTTGACGAAGCCTGCCTCCTCCTCACTCACCACGTCGTCCACAGCAGCAAAGAGCAGGAGCATCAGGGTGACCAGGTCGATAAAACGGCGGGCCAGGTGGGTGCCGGACACCTTGTCGCAGGCCCGCATCCGGGCGAAGAAGTCGGGCACCCGGAAGCCGGGGTACTCGCTGACGGCGGTGGACAGCTCCCAGAACAGAATGGAGGGGGCCGGATTGCCCTTGGTATAGATGGCATTATAGTACTCCACGTGGCGGGGGGTGAGGGAGGCGCCGTCCCGCTGCCACACGCCCAGGGCGCAGGCCCGGAGAAAGACATCCGCCTCCTGGGTGAACTTCACCCGCAGGGTGGCGTCTGCGATCTGCCGCCGGAAGGCGGTCACCCCTTCACTGTACTGCTTGTGCACCTCGGCGGCGCTGAGAGAACCTTTCACGCTGCAACACCTCGTTTTTCGGTTAGTGTTATTATATCCGAATCAGACCGCCCGCGCAAGGAGGCAGTTCAGTTGACATAAATATTAAAAAACCTTTACATTTTTCCCCACGCCGTTGACGGATGGCCGTCCGCCGTTGTAAAATAACTCTAAGAATGTCGACTGGAGGGATTTCCGATGGCATCCAAGCGGACCCGCGCCAATAAGCCCGAAATGATCCACTGCCCTTACTGTGGGGAGGACTACTCCTCTACCTATAAGCACTGCCCCTTTTGTGACGAGGTCGAGCCCGCGGAGGACGACTACCAAACCGACGAATACGACGAGGCCCCCCGCTCCAGTGGCGGCAAGCGCCTGGTGACCAACACCCGGGGCGGCGGCTACGGCGGGGGCACTTCACCGCTGAAGATCATCGGCACGGTGGTCTCCCTGGCCCTGATCGTGGCGGCGGTCATCATCGTCTTCACCATCATCCGGCCCCTGGTGGCCAAGGGCGACGTGGACGGCCCGGCGGACAACACCACGCCGGTGGAAAGCGTGACCCCCACCCCGGACGCCAGCCCGTCGGAGACCGAGCCCGCCGGTGAGAGCACGCCTCCAGTGGCGGAGACCCCCGGCGACACCATCCCCGAGGGGCAGACGGCCACCGGCTTCACTCTGAGCAAGAGTGAGTTTACCCTCAGCGACAAGTGGCCCAATCCCATCACCCTGACGGTCACCTTTATCCCCGACGGCTCCGCCGGGAAGATCACCTGGAGCAGCAGCGACCCTGAGGTGGTATCGGTGGACGAGAACGGCAAGGTGAGCCACGGCAGCAAGCAGGGCAGCGCCACCATCACCGCCACCATGGCCGGCGGCGTCACCCAGACCTGTCTGGTTCACAACTCCGTCACCTCCGGCGCATCCTCCTCCAGCGGGAGCGGCTCCGGCGCCTCCGGCGCCCTGTCCCTCAACCGGACGGACTTCACCCTGGAGGCCGGACAGGCCTTCCAGGTGAAGGTGAGCGGCACCTCCTCCACCCCTACCTGGAGCATCGGCAACACCGCCGTGGCCACCGTCTCCGGCGATGGCACTGTCAAGCACGTGGGCAAGGGCCAAACCACCCTCACCTGCACCGTGGACGGCAAGACCCTAACCTGTATCGTGCGCTGCAACTGAACCTGAATAGCGGCATGGCTCTGGTGCCATGCCGCTCAGCCTGTCGAAACAGTCGTTTCGACAGGCTGCTGGACTTTTTGAACCCTTTAAACGGTTCAAAAAGTCGTTTGATCCAACGCGAAAGGGAACCCTGACGGTTCATCTCCGCGCCAAACGCCGCCGCAGAGCGGCGGTTGCGCTCCGAATCGCCCCGCGGGGCAGCCTTTCACACTATCCCTCCCTCCGAAACCTCTGGCTGAAGGGTTTATCAGCAGTCTTGAGCGGCATGGCACCAGGGCCATGCCGCTTTCTTATATCTCCTATCTCCGGCCCCGGCGGGCCGCATCCAGTCCAAAAAGGGGATATGACCTTCGCGGTCATATCCCCTTTTTGACTCACACCTCCATGATGACAGGCAGGATCATGGGGTTGCGCTTGGTTTTCTTGTAGAGGAAACCGGAGATGGCGTTCTTGATCTCCGACTTGATGGAGGCCCAATCGTTCATGGTGTCCATCCGGCACTCCTCCAGGGCCTTGACGGCCACCTTCCGCAGCTCCTCCATAAGCCCCTCGGACTCCTTCACATACACGAAGCCGCGGGTGATGATGTCGGGGCCGGAGACCACGCTGCCGTCCTCCCCGGACATAGAGACCACCACGACGATCATGCCGTCCTCGGCCAGGTGCTTGCGGTCGCGGAGCACCACGCTGCCCACGTCGCCCACGCCGTAGCCGTCCACAAACACACGCCCGGCGGGCACGGTGCCGTTGATCTTGGCGGAGTTGGGGGTCAGCTCGATGACCTTGCCGATGTCGCTGATGAGGATGTTCTTGGGGGGCATGCCCATCTGCTGGGCCAGCTTGGCGTGGGTCTTGAGGTGCCGCTGCTCGCCGTGGACGGGAATGAAGAATTTGGGCTTCACCAGGGCGTGGATGATCTTCAGCTCCTCCTGGCAGGCGTGGCCCGACACGTGGAGGGCGCCCAGCCGCTCGTTGACCACCTCGGCGTCCTTGCGGTAGAGCTCGTTGATGACGCTGCCGATGGCGTTCTCGTTGCCGGGGATGGCGGAGGCGGAGAGGATCACCCGGTCGCCGGCCTGGATCTCCACCTGGCGGTGGGTGTTGAAGGCCATGCGGGTCAGGGCGGACATGGTCTCGCCCTGGCTGCCGGTGGTGATGATGCAGATCTTGTGCTTGGGCAGGCTCTTGATGTGGGCCAGATCCACCAGCACGCCGTCGGGAATGTTCATATATCCCAGCTCGGTGGACACCTTCATGGCGTTCTCCATGGAGCGGCCGGTGACCGCCACCTTGCGGCCGTACCGGGCCGCCACGTCGATGATCTGCTGGATGCGGTCCACATTGGAGGCGAAGGTGGTGACGATGATGCGCTGCTGGCAGCCGCGGAACAGGGCGTCAAAGGAGTCGCCCACGCTGCGCTCACTCTTGGTAAAGCCGGGGCGCTCCACGTTGGTGGAGTCGGCCAGCAGGGCCAGCACGCCCTCCTTGCCCAGTTGCCCCAGGCGGCCCAGATCCATCATGCCGCCCTGGATGGGGGTGGGGTCGATCTTGAAGTCGCCGGTGTGCACCACCGTACCCACCCCGCACTTGATGGCAAAGCACACCGCGTCGGCGATGGAGTGGTTGGCGTGGATGAACTCCACGGAGAACTTGCCCGCCTTGACCACCTCGCCCGCCTCGCAGGTGATGAGCTTGGTCTTGTTCAGCAGGCGGTGCTCCTCCAGCTTCAGCTTCACCAGCCCCGCGGTCATGCGGGTGGCGTAGATGGGCACGTTGATATCCCGCAGCAGATAGGGAATGGAGCCGATGTGATCCTCGTGTCCGTGGGTGAGGAAGATGCCCCGGATGCGGTCCTTGTTCTTGATGAGATAGGAGAAGTCGGGGATCACCACGTCGATGCCGTACATGTCGTCGTCGGGAAAGCCCATGCCCACGTCGATCACGATGATGTCCCCGCCGTACTCGTAGACGGTCATGTTCTTGCCGATCTCATTGAGTCCGCCCAGGGAGATGATTTTCAGTTTTTCAGCCATAGTAAGTCTTGGAACACTCCTTTTATTCTGAATCCATACAAATGGTATGTAAGGACCAGCGGAGCAGGGGCGCACGAAACCAAGGCGGTCCCGGTCCCCCGCCCGTTCCGGCCCTGCCTCGCCGGAAAGAGGGGGCGGCCGCTCCGCCGCCTGGCGCTCTTCTATGCCCGCTGTGTCCTGCTTATTCAAGCGCAAAATGCGCATAAAGCCATGATAGGTTATTTTAGTATACCATACCTTTGCGGAAAAGTATACCTCTATTTTTCCGGCAGGCCCCGGTCGGCCTCCTCCGCCCGGCGGGCACAGAAGGCGCACAGCTCCTCGGCCAGCTCGGCGCTGCGGGCCTCTCCCACGATCCGCAGAACGGCGCTGCGGGCCAGAGGCACCAGAGTGACCCACCCCTCGCCCTGGCGGACCCGCAGGCCGCCCCCAGC
Organism: Flavonifractor plautii ATCC 29863; assembly: GCF_000239295.1. Taxonomy (GTDB): domain Bacteria; phylum Bacillota; class Clostridia; order Oscillospirales; family Oscillospiraceae; genus Flavonifractor; species Flavonifractor plautii. The sequence goes on along the minus strand of NZ_JH417798.1, from coordinate 17,989 downwards.
CGGCTGTGCCCCAGGCAGGGTGCGCAGCAGCACAGAGAGCACCTCCCCCTGCCCGCTTCGAAGGGAAACCTCCCGGCGGCGGAGGACGAAGCGGGGAATCTTTCCCGCCAGGCCATGGAGCCGCTCACCGGTCATGCCCAGGTGGGCGCAGATGCGGCAGGCGGCAAAGAGGGCGTCCCGCAGCCAGGGCAGCTCTCCGTACCGCGCCTCCGCCTCCGGCCCGTCCCGACCCAGCCGGAGGGCGCCGCCGTGGTAGCCGGCGGCCAGGGTGTCGATGGCCGCCGGGGCGGCGTCGGGCACCGCTACCCGCCCCGCCCCATCCTCATATTCGATGAGGGCCACGATGGTAAGCAGCTGCTCCGGCGGGAGGGGTTCTCCCTCCTCATCCTCGGCCAGCAGCCGGAAGCCGCCCCGCCCAGTGCGGAAGGCGGGCACGCCGGGGGATGCCTCCCTCCGGACGGTGCAGCCCAGGCGCTCCAGGGCTTCCGCCAGGGCTCCGTCCGCCGGTTCCCTGCCGGGCACCGCCACCTCCAGGCGCCGGAGCGGAGCCTGGGTCACCTGGGACCGCTTGGCCGCATCGGCGGCATAGGCCGGGCGGACGCCGGTGACGGACTCCCACTGGCCCACCCGCCCGGCGGGCATCCGCCGCAGCTCACTGCGCAGCAGGGCCCCCTCCAGCCGGCGCTCCCGCGCCCGGCCCAGGGGCATGCCCCGGCGGTCAAAGAAGTAGAGCCGGGCCCGCTCCCCCTCCTGCTGGACAAAAAGGGACACCGGCAGGCCCCAGCTCTCCGCCAGCCACGCGGCGGCGGAGGGACAGGGCGCGTCGTGGGAGAGCACCCGGCCTCCTGCGGCGGCCGCGCCGCTCCCGGCGGCCTGGGCCAGCATCCGCGCCCCCGCGCCGCCCGCCCAGCCCAGGCCCACGGTGCCCTCCCGGCCCAGCAGGCCGCCCAGGACGAGCAGGGCCTCGGCGGTCAGCTCGGCCCCGATGGCCCCCTCCAGGGTGCCGCCGCCCCCGAAGGCCAGGGGCGGCTTCAGGCCGCCCGCGGTGAGGGAGGCGGTGAGTCTCGCCCCGGCGGGTACCCGGCGGCCGGGCCACACCGCCACCCGCTCCAACAGGATCGCGTCCTCCCCGGCCTCGGCCCGGTCGGCCAGGAGGGCCCCTTCATTGAGCACCGCCCCTGCCCGGGCCGCCGCGCCAGGGCAGAGCACCGCGCCGTACAGGGTGGTGCGCTCCTCCGCCGCCGCGCCCAGCAAGGCGGAGCGCTGGACCAGAGCCCGGCGGCCCACCGTGGAGCCCCCCTCCAGCACCGTGTGGGGCCCCAGCAGAGAGCCCTCCCCCACCTGGACGCCGGGACCGATATAGCAGGGGGGCACCACCTGCACCGAGGGCGGCAGGGGGCTGGCGCTCCACACACCGGGGGCGGTGCGGGGGGCGTCCCACCGCAGCCGCAGCTTGCCCGACAAAGCGTCGGCCAGCGCGTCCAGATAGGCTTCGCCGCCGGTGAGCTCCCGCCACTGCCCCTCCGGGACTACCCCGTACAGGGCCTCCCCCCGGTCCAGCAGGGCGGAGAGGCGCCCGGCCAGCGTCCCCTCCCCGGCCGCCCCGGCCCGGGCCGCCACCGTGAGGATGCAGACGCCGGTTTCCACCTGACTGGTCAGCAGACGGCCCGCCGGGGCGTCCAGCAGCCGCTCCACCCGCCCCTCCCCGTCGGAGAACACCAGCGCCCGGCCTGCCGCCGGAGGGCGGTGGGCCAGCGCCAGGGTGGCGGCGGAGCGGTGCACCTGATGGAAGGCCAGCAGGGCGCTGAGATCCAGGTCGCCCAGCCCGCCGCCGGGGAGCACCAGGGCGTCCTCCTCCCCCAGAAACCCGGCGCAGGCCGCCAGCAGCTCCAGCTCCCCCGCCCCCCGGCAGGGCAGCCACGTGAAGCGCACCCCCAGCTCCTCCCCGTCCCCCATCGCATCCTCCACCATGCGGGACAGGCGTGGGAGGGCCACACCGATCTCCCGCACGCCGTGGCGGCGGAGCAGCCCGGCCTGGTGGGCCAGCAGGGGCTTGTCGAACAGGGACAGCAGGGGCAGGGGGCGCTCCAGCGTCAGGGGGGCGAACCCCTCCTCCCCTTCCCCGCACAGAATGATCGCTTTCAAGGTGGGAAACCATCCTTTCACACACAGTTTCCCGTATTATTGCCGGAACCGCCCCCGTATGATACAATATTGTGACCAGAGAGCAAAGGAGAACGGCCATGAACATTCAGATTTTTGGAAAAAGCAAGTGTTTTGACACCAAAAAGGCGGAGCGCTGGTTCAAGGAACGGCGCATCCGGTTCCAGTCCATCGACCTGGGGAAGTACGGCATCAGCCCGGGGGAGCTGAAAAGCGTGCTGAACGCCGTGGGGCTGGAGGTCCTCGTCGACCCCAAGCACCCCGATGCCGCCCTGCTGGCCTATCTGGCCTACGACGCCGACAAGGTGGAAAAGCTGCTGGACAACCCCAGGCTGCTGAAAACCCCCATTGTCCGCAATGGCAGGCAGGCCACCGTGGGCTACTGCCCCGAGGTGTGGCAAGGCTGGGCATAAGCAAACGTGCCGGGGCGCAGGCCGCCCCGGCAC
>NZ_JH417798.1:0-15317 GCF_000239295.1 Flavonifractor plautii ATCC 29863 | reverse complement strand
ACGTGCCGGGGCGCAGGCCGCCCCGGCACGTCTCCTTATTGGTAGAGGGCCGCCACCGCCGCCAGCTGGTGCTTCAGCTCCTCTGCCGCCCAGTCGGGGCGGAGAATCTGCACCCCGTCCCCCAGGCCGAACACCCAACCCAAAAACTGGGGGATCACCACCGCCGGAACGGTGACGGTGAAGTGCTCCTCCCCGTCGGGCACCAGAATGGCGTCCCGGCCAAAGCGGTCCAGCACCACCCCCACCAGACTGTTGCGGCAGCGCAGGGTAATCTGCCCCTCCCGGCCGGAGAACATACCGAAGTGCTTCTGCGCATAGGATGCGATATCAAAACCCCCGTCCGCCCCCTCCAGGGGCAGGCAGGTCACCGCCAGCTCGGCCATCTTGTCCACCCGGTAGTGGCGCATCTCGCAGAAGCGGTGGTCATAGCCCGCCAGATAGTAGTTCTCGTTGTCCCAGATGAGCCCCAGGGGGGAGACGGTGTACCGTTTTCCCTCCCGGCGGAAGACCTTTTCCTTTTTGACGTTATACTCAAAGTATTTAAAGGTGACCGCTTTCCGGTTTGCAATCGCAGTGTGGAGCTTGTCGATGGTGTAGTACACGCTCTCATTCATGCTCTTCACCCGGCGGTCCACATACACCTGCCGCTGGAGCTGGCGGGCCTGGTGCACCGACGCCTGGGACTCCAGCTTGCGGATGAGCTCGCTGCTCTTGCGCTGGGTGATGAACTTGGAGGACTGCACCGCGTCCACCAGCAGCTTCAGCTCGGCCAGTTGAAACGTCCGCTCCCCCAGGAACCAGCCCGGGGACTTTCCCTTGCGGCTCTGCACGTCCATGCCCAGGGTGCGCAGTGCCTCCATATCGTCGTAAATGCTCTTGCGCTCGGCCTTGATGTCCCACGCCTCCAGGGCCTGAATCAGCTCGGGCACCGTCAGCGGATGGTCCTCGTCGGTGCGCTCCCACAGAATCCTGTACAGGCAGAGCAGCTTGAGCTTTTGATTTGCACTTCGCGGCATGCCTCTCTCCCCCTTCCTCTCTCTCAGAATAGCGGTTTTTTAGTCCAATAAACCGTACTTTTTTAGTATAGCACAAAATTGCACGGATTGCGAGGTTTTTTCATGGAAGTTGTAGTCTCTGCCCCCCTGTGCCCCCTCTATGCCGCCGCCAGCGCCGGCGCGGAGCGCTCCGACGAGCTGCTGTGCGGCTGGACCGCCGAGCTTCTGGAGGAATTCTCCACCGGCTGGTGCCGCGTCCGCACCAAATACCGCTACGAGGGCTGGGCCCGCCGGGAGCATCTGCGCCCCGCCGGGGACTGGACCGGGCGAAACAAGCGGCTCGTCCGCGCCCCGTTTGCCGACGTGCTGGCCCGGCCGGAGGTGGAGAGCCCCGTGCTGGACACCCTGCCCCGGGGGGCGCTGGCCGCCCCCGTCGGGGAGGCCGGGGAGGGCTGGCAGAAAATAGCCCTCCCGGACGGCCGGGAGGGCTATACAAAGTGTAGTCTCTGGGAGGATGATTACAAAACGCCACCCGCCGTGTCCGAGGAGGCCCTGCGGGCCCGGGCGGTGGAGGTGGCCCTGTCCTACCAGGGCACCCAGTACCGCTGGGGCGGTAAGTCCCCCCTGGGCGTGGACTGCTCGGGGCTGACCTTCATGGCCTGGTTCTTCTGCGGGGTGTCCCTCTACCGGGACGCCCGGCTGGTGGACGGCTTTCCCGCGCGGCCCATCCCCTTTGAGGCGCGGAAGCCGGGGGATCTGCTCTATTTCCCCGGCCATATCGCCCTCTATCTGGGGAACGACCGGTACATCCACTCCACCGCCCGGGCGGGCAGCGACGGGGTGGTGATCAACAGCCTGGACCCCGCCGCCCCGGACTACCGGGCGGATCTTCGGGAAAAGCTGTACGCCGTGGGCAGTGTGTTCCCGCTGGCGTAGGGGCGGGCGGGTGTGGGCACCCGCCCCTACCGCTGGTGCGTCTCTCCGTGGGGGCGGCCCTTGGGGCCGCCTCCTCTTTCGTGATCTCCGGTGGTGGGACGTGAGACGGCGGGCGGGGACAAGCCCCGCCCCTACCGCCGGTGCACCTTTCCGTGGGGGCGGCCCTTGGGGCCGCCCCCCTCTTCTGTGATCTCAGGCGGCGGGGCGTGAAACGGCGGGCGGGGACAAGTCCCGCCCCTACCGTTGGTGCGCCTTTCTGTAGGGGCGGCCCTTGTGGCCGCCCCCCTTCTTCTGTGATCTCTGTCGGCGGGGCGTGAAGCGGCGGGCGGGGTCAAGCCCCGCCCCTACTGCCGGTGCGCCTTCCGGTAGGGGCGGCCCTTGTGGCCGCCCGGCCGTCACCACTCCGGCTCGGGCAGGCGGGTCAGGGAGGTAATATATCCCCCACGCACGGTGGCTTGCAGGGTGAGGCGGTTTACAAAGGGATATGGTTCCGGATGACGACGCCAGTACAGCTCGTCCGAATCGTCGCAGAATTCATTTAGGAAGGAGAGAACGCCCCCCTCATAGGGGATTCCGTCTTCCAGGTAGAGGTGGGCCTCGTCCACGCGGAAGGTGGAAGTGCCGATCAAATTTGTCACCCGCCAGGTATCCTCCTCCACTTCATACATCCGCGCCTTGAAGCAGATTGGAAATCCACTGGCGTTCTCCGCCCTGAAATCGTACAGGTTTCCGATGATATAGTCCCCGTCCGGGGCAAGCTCCTCCACGCTGAACCGCGCCTCCCAGGCGGTCAGGGCGGTGATTTTGCCTCCCGTCACCTCCAGCTCCAGCACCGCCCCTGTGCCCCAATCCGGCCGGTTCAAGAAATCGCTCAGCTCTGTTTCCCCGCCGCCCAGAACCACATCCTCCGCCACAGGGAGGGAAATACCGGAGAATCCATCCGTGGTGGTGACGGTCATCGTATCGGGATCCATCGTCACACTCCTCAGAGAGAGTTCCCTGCCGCGCTTCCCGGCCTCCTCCCAGTCTGTGGCGCTCATAGGAATGGCCCAGTAGGTGCCGTCGGGCAGCCCTGTATAGTGGGAGGCGGGGTGATCCGCCTTTTGCTCCCACTGGCTCAGGGGATCCGGATCCAGTGGCAGGTTGGCGTCATGCCAAGTCAGCGCCGTGATCTCGCCGCCGGCCACCTCCGCCTCCAGTACCATGGGCCAGTAGGAGGAGAGTGCCGCCCACTGCAAAAAGCCGTCCAGGCCGCTGTCGCCGTGGTTGCCCAATGTCACGTCGTCCGCCACAGGGAGGCTCGTCTTCTCAGGCGCCACGCGCAGAAGCGTCATGGTGTCTGTGTCCACCTCCACCAGGGAGAGGAGCAGCTCTATCCCCTCCTCCCCCGCCGTCCACCAGTCCGACAGGGACAGGGTGGCCCAGTAGGTGCCGTCGGGCAGGCTCTCCTCCGGCGCGCGGGACTGGCAGGCCACCAGGGGGCCGCCCAGCAGGGCGGCGCACAGCACCAGGAGCAGGGCGGCCCGGCCGGGCCGCTTGGCGGAGGCGTCCATCAGGGCGCGGAACCGCTCTTTCAGTCCCCGGGCGCCTCCGGCGAACTGGCTGGTCAGGGGGGCGGGCCGCCCCACGGGCACAAAGGAGAGCAGGGCCGCGCCGTACCGCCGCCGCCACTCCCCGTCCCGGCCGGCCAGCACGGCGGCGTCGCAGGCGATCTCCATATCCCGCTCCGCCGCCCGGCGGAGCAGCCAGACCAGGGGGTTGAACCAGTGGAGGGCGCACACCCACAGCAGCAGGGCCTTGCGCCACAGATCCCGGCGGCGGGCGTGCATGGCCTCATGGGCCAGGGCAAAGGCCCGCCGCTCCTCCTCCACCCCCTCGGGCAGGAGGATGCGGGGCCGCAGCAGGCCCGTCAGCGCCGGGGAGGACAGCAGAGCGCAGGCGTATACCGGCACCCCCTCATACGTCCCCGCCGTGGTGCACCACCGGGCCGTTCTCCGGCGGAAGGCGGCGTACCGGAGCAGCCGCCCCGCCAGCACTCCGGCCGCTACGGCGGCCCAGACGGCGAAGGCCAGCTCCGCCGTGGTGAGGGACAACCCCCGCCCCACGGCCTCCGGGGCGGCCTCTCCCGGCGGGAGCGTCCGGGCGGTCAGCTCCACCCCCTGGAATCCCTCCTCCTCCACCCAGGCCGCCGACACCGCCGCCGGGGCGGGGGCCTCCAGAACCACCGGGGCCCGGGGCAGGCTCACGTTGAAGGGCACCGCCAGCCGCAGGGCCACCAGCAGCCACGCCCAGCACCGCCACTGGGGCCGGAAGCGGCGCTTCCACGCCGGGGACAGGATCAGCAGCAGGGCGGTCACCGCCCCCATGGTGAGGCTCACCTCAAACAGGCCGGACAGGAACTCACGCACCGCCGTCCCCCCCTCTCAGAATCTCCTCCAGCTCCTCCAGATCCCTCCGGGAGATGGCCCGGCTGTCCATGAGGGCGGCCACCAGGCTGGGCAGGGAGCCGCCGTGGAGCCGCTGGAGAAAGGCCCGGCTCTCGGCGGACAGGTAGTCCTCTCGCCGGACGAGGGGGGTATACAGGTTATTCCGCCCCTCCTTCTCCCGCTTCACAAAGCCCCGCTCCTCCAGGCGGGAGAGGAGCTTGAGCAGGGTGGCCGTCTGCCACCGCCTCCCCGCCAGCTCCTCCATCAGCGCGGCGGAGGAGACGGGGTACTTCTCCTGCCGCCACAGGGCCTGCATGACCTCCAGTTCCGCATCCGGCAGCCGTTCCATCGCGTTCACCCTTTCATAAGACATTTGTCTTTTCTACTTCATTTTACAATTGTCTCATCACTTTGTCAAGAAAAAAGAGCGCGCCGCGGCGCGCTCTCTTGTTATTTCCGCTCCTTGTCCCGGACAAAGAAGTGCTTCATGTTGGACTGGCCGCCCTGGCGGACGTCCACCTCGAACCGGGGCAGGGCCTTGACCAGCTTGCTCAGCTTGGAGAAGCCAAAGTTGCGGGGGTCGAAGTCCCGCTTCTTGCGCACCAGCAGGTTGGCCACCTCGCCCAGGGGGGCGTAGCCGTCCTCGTCGGCCAGCATCTCCACCGAGTCGGCCAGCAGGGTGATGATCTCCTTGGGCACCCTGGAGGGGGGCTCGGCCTCCGGCGCGGGGGCCGGGGCGGCCTCGGCCCCCTTCTTTCTGGCCGCGCGCCGGGCCGGTTTGGGCGGCTCCTTCGGCTCCTCCCGGGCGGCCTCCTCCGCCCGCTCCTGCTGGGCCGCGGAGCGAATGACCTCAATATACACAAACTTGTCGCAGGCCACAATGAAGGGGTTGGGGGTCTTTTTCTCCCCCATGCCGTACACCTTCTTGCCCGCTTCCCGCAGGCGGATGGCCAGGCGGGTGAAGTCGCTGTCGCTGGACACCAGTACGAAGCCGTCCACCTGGCCGGTGTAGAGGATGTCCATGGCGTCGATGATCATGGCCGAGTCGGTGGAATTTTTCCCTGTGGTGTAGCCGTACTGCTGCACGGGGGTGATGGCGTTCTCCAGCAGCAGAGGCTTCCACGAGGCCAGGTTGGGGGTCGTCCAGTCCCCGTAAATGCGCTTGATGGTGGGGGTGCCGTACACCGCCACCTCGGCCATCACGTCCCCCAGGGCGGAGCGGGGCGCGTTGTCCGCGTCGATGAGCACCGCCAGGCGGAGATCCCTCTCTTCCGACATATCTCCCCCTCCTTACAGCACGAAATGGCAGAACCGGAGCACCTCGTACCAGTCCTCCGCGGCAAAGGAGATGGTCTTGCTGTCCTCCAGCCGGGCGCCGGGGTAAAAGCTGCGGCGGTAGGCGTCCTTGTGCTCCTTGTAGCGCACGGTGGCGGCGAACCGCTGGGGCAGGGGTACGGACATGCCCGCCCCTCCGGCGCGCAGGCGGCGCACCGCCTCCTCCGCCCCGGCCCGGATGGCCTCCGCGGCAGCCTGGGGGTGCATGGACAGCACCCCGCCGCCCCGGCCCTCGTTCACCGGCACGGCCACCAGGCCGGGCAGCCAGTCCTGGGCAAACGCGCACAGCTCCCGGTCGCCGGACAGGAAGGCCACCGGCACGCCGAAGTACAGGGCGGTGTAGGCGTTGATGAGGAATTCGCTGGCCGGGACGCCGTTAAGCGTCACCTGGTCGCAGGCGGTGGTCATGGTGTGGGACAGGGGGTTGCCGCCGCAGCAGCCCCAGGCGTGGTAGCCCGTGAAGAGCACCCCGCCGAAGGCCCCCCGCTCCAGCCCCGCCATCATGCACAGGGGATCGCCCGTCCACCCCCGGAGCACCCGTGCCTGCCGGGGCAGCCGGGCCGCGTCCAGGTTGCGGGCGGAGTCGTGGGCGTCCTTCACCAGAATGTCCTCCGCCCCGGCGGCGACGGCCCCCTCACAGGCGGCGGCCACCTCGGCGGTCATCTGGGCGGCGAAGGGCCTGTAGTCGTCCATGGTGGCCCGCTCGGTCTCCGCCCAGTCAGCAATGCCGCAGGTGCCCTCGATGTCGGCGCTCAAATAGAGTCTCATTTCAACCCCTCCCGGCGGCGCACAAGCTCCTCCACCTGGGCCAGCTGCTCCACGGTGTTGACCCCCAGCATCTCCTCGGCAGTGCAGGTGGGGCAGGCCCCCACCCTGCCGCCCCTGGAGAGGATGTAGGCCGGGGCGTCGGTGAGGTAGTACTCCCCCTGGGCGTTGTTGGGCCTGAGCTGGTCGATGGCCTCCCACAGGGGGCGGCTCTCAAAGACGTAGACCCCCACGTTCAGCTCCCGGATGGCCTTCTCCTCGGGGGTACAGTCCTTGTCCTCCACGATGTGGGAGAAGGAGCCGTCGCTTTTCCGCACGATGCGGCCGTAGGGCAGCTCCTCGTCGGACACGGCGGAGAGCAGCGTGCAGTCGTTGCCCTCCCGCTTGTGGGTCTCGATGAGGGACTCGTAGGTGGCCCGGCGCATGAGGGGCATGTCGCCGTAGCACACCAGCACGCTGCCGTCAAAGCCCGCTAGCGCCTCCCGGGCGCACTGCACCGCGTGGCCGGTGCCCTGCTGGGGCTCCTGCACGGCGTGGGGGTACTCCGGGTAGGCCGCCAGCACCTTCTCCCGCTCGTAGCCCACCACCAGCACCACGTCCTCCTTCTCCAGGAAGGACAGCTCCTCCAGCACATAGCCCAGCAGGGGGCGGCCCGCCGCCTGCCGCAGCACCTTGGGCAGATCCACCCCCTCGGTGCGCAGGCGGGTGCCCTTGCCCGCCGCCAGAACCACCGCCTTGATTCCATTCTTCACGGTATTCAACCTCGTTTCTCTCAAGCATTTCTCAGCTTCATTTGATCGCTAGTATAACACATGGACCCTCTGTTTTGCAATTATCCCACCGTATTTCATACAATTTTGCCCTTGACTTTTCCCATCGGTGAACTATAATAAAAGCGCTTTAGCAGAGGCGCGCCGTTTCCCACGCGCGCCGCTTTGGGGGAATTGGAGCAGCAGCGCATCAGGGGGCCCGGGCCCCCTGTGCATGCCGGCCGGCATGCTGCCGCAGCTCCCGCCGGTTCCGTGCAGGACTGAGAGGCGGCACGGAGCCAAACAGTCTGAGGAGGAATCACTGATGGTTACATTTTTTGTCTGCCTGGTGCTCCTCATCGTCGGCTTCTTCACCTACAGCAAGCTCGTCGAGAAGATCTTCCGCATCGACGACCGTCCCACCCCTGCTGTGGCTCACCCCGACGGTGTGGACTACGTACCCATGAAAACCTGGCGCATCTTCCTGGTACAGCTTCTGAACATCGCCGGCCTGGGCCCCATCTACGGCGCCCTGTCCGGCGCCTGCTGGGGCCCGGTGGTGTATTTGTGGATCGTCTTCGGCACCATCCTGGGCGGCGGCGTCCACGACTTCCTGTCCGGCATGATGAGCGAGCGCAACGACGGCAAGTCCATCTCCGAGGTCGTGGGTCTCTACATGGGCAAGGTCATCACCTTTATCATGCGGGTGTTCTCCGTGGTACTGCTGGTGATGGTGGGCGTCAACTTCTCCGTGGGCCCCGCCGGCCTGCTGGCCAAGCTGACCCCCGACATGCTGGGCACCATGTTCTGGCTGGTGGTCATCATGGTCTACTACCTGATCGCCACTTTCCTGCCCATCGATAAAATCATCGGCAAGCTCTACCCCGTGTTCGGCATCTGCCTCATCATCATGGCCCTGGGCATCGGCGGGGCCATCGTGCTCACCCGCGGCTCCGACATGCCGGAGCTGACCGCCGCGGCCTTCACCGTGGTGCACCCCGACAGCCTGCCCAAGTGGTCCATGATGTTCGTCACCGTGGCCTGCGGCGCCATCTCCGGCTTCCACGCCACCCAGTCCCCCATGATGGCCCGCTGCATCACCAGCGAGAAGCAGGGCCGCACCATCTTCTACGGCGCCATGGTGGCCGAGGGCGTCATCGCCCTGATCTGGGCCGCCGCCGGCGTCACCTTCTACACCAACCACGGCTCCCTGCTGGACGGCATGACCGGCCTGACCAACGCCATCGCCGCCGGCGGCGCGGGCGACGTGGTATACCAGATCTCCACCACCCTGCTCGGCCCCGTGGGCGGCGTGCTGGCCATGATCGGCGTCATCGCCTGCCCCATCACCTCCGGCGACACCGCCTACCGCTCCGCCCGCCTGACCATCGCCGACTGGTTCCACATCGACCAGGCCAAGGTGGGCCCCCGCGCCGCCCTGTCAGTGCCCCTGCTGGCCGTGGGCGCGGTAATCGCCCTGGCCCTCCCCTGGGACGTGCTGTGGCGCTACTTCTCCTGGGCCAACCAGACCCTGGCCATGATCGTGCTGTGGACCGGCGCCGTGTTCCTGCACAAGTTCGGCTATCCGCCCAAGGCGTGCTTCATCGCGGCCCTGCCCGCCACCTTCATGTCCGCGGTGTCCGTGACCTACTTCTTCCAGGCCCCCGAGTGCCTGGGCCTGTCCACCGCCATCGCCTATCCGGTGGGCATCGTGGCCGCCGCCCTGTTCCTGGGCATCTTCATCTGGCGGACCCTCATCGTCGGCAAGGACGACGTGGCCCCGCTGCACGCGGCCAAGAACTGAATTTTACCCGCCGGACGCGGGACGGAAGTATCCGTCCCGCGTCTTTTTTGCTCCGCCCTTGCCGGGCAAAGAAGGTCCTGTGCGCATGAAGTTTTACACCCCCTGCAACAATTTGCCGTTCCAAAGCGTATATAGGGTGAAAGGGGGAACCGAGATGGACGGCCCCAACCGGTTGGAGGAACTTGTCAACACCTACGAAACCACGCTGTACCGCGCGGCCCTGGCCATTTTGGGCGACGCCCACGAGGCGGAGGACGCGGTGCAGGACGCCTTTCTGCGCTGTCTGGAAAAGGCCCCGGACTTTGAGAGCCCGGCCCACGCCCGGGCCTGGCTGCTGCGGGTGACGGTAAACGGCTGCAAGAGCCGCCTGCGCGCCCCCTGGCGGAGGCGCACCGCCCCTCTGCTGGACGCCTATCCCGCCGCCGCGCCGGAGGAGGGGGCGCTGCTGGAGGCTATGCAGGCCCTGCCCGCCCGGGACCGGGCGGTGCTCCACCTCTATTATTATGAGGGCTACCAGACTGCGGAGATCGCCGCCCTCACCGGCCTGCGGGAGGGCTCGGTGCGCTCCCGCCTCACCCGCGCCCGGACCAGACTGCGCCAAGTGCTGAAAGGAGAAGACGAATGAAGCACTATCGCTCTTATATGGACCGTATCACCGCGCCCGCCAGACTCCGGCAAAGGGTGCTGGAGGCGGCGGAGCAAGGGGCGCGCCCCCGCAGGCCCGCCCGGCGGCTGACCCTCCGGCTGGCGGCGCTGTCCGCCTGCTGTGTGCTGGCTGTGGCGGGCGGGCGGCTGCTCTGGCTGGGCGGCTCCGCCCCCATCCCCAACCCCACCGCCGGCATGGCCGCCACCCCCGCCCCGGCTGCATCTTCTCCCGCTTGGGAGCACACCCTCACTGTGGGCCCCGGGCCCTTTGCCGAAGGGGAGGCCCACAACTTCTTCGACATACCCGCCCTAAATTTCCCCGACTGCACTGATTTCTCTCCCCGGTTGACGGACCGGGATTGGGGTGTGAGTTCCTTTGAGGAGAAGCTGACCGCCCAGGAGATCATCACCGCTCTGGGGGGGACGGGGGAGGTTCCCTGGTCCCTGCTGTGGGAGGGCTATGGACTGGACGGCCAAGTTTTTTACAACGAGAAGGGAGATGTATTGCAGGTGGTGATCACCGGTGTGCGCGGGGACGACCGCCTGCGGCTCGCCCTCTCCCCCGGCCGGCTCCCCCCCCGCAGTGTGGTGTATCAGGAGGCCGCTACCCAGGCGGTCAACGGCATTCCCGTCACCACGGCCTCCTTCCGCGGCCAGTCTGACGGCCGGACGCTGACTACCTGCGCCGCCGACTTCCTGGCGGGCGGCACCGGCGTCTCCTTTGAATACCTCTCCCCCGATGCCGGACAGTCCACCTGGCTGACCGAGGTGCTGGCGTGGTACGGCACCGGTGCCGACAGCGGCTTCACCACAGAGCATCTGAACGCCAGAATTCATCCCATAACAGGGCACGAGCCTCCGGCGGAAGGGGAGGCCGGCGGCGGGGTGGTGGTTCCCGTTCCCATCCCCTCCCCCACACCTTGGCAGGTCTATCCCCTGGAGTAAATTCAAAATGTTTGTCGCTTTTTCCAATCTTTTTTGATTTCACAGGACGAGATGCGGTGATCTTTTCCCTTGACGCCGGGCGGCGGGCACGCCTATAATAAACCGCAAGAACCAGTTGTTGCGGATTACCCCCGCTGCAATGATAGAGGCGCGGAATCGCAAGAGTATCCGGCATACCCTGCAATGGGGCAGAGCACCCCGCCGGAGAAAGGGCCCTTCCGCCGAAGGGCCGGTCCCCTGCCTGGAGGACCGGTTGCCTGGGCCGTTGGGATAACATCTCACGGACTGCCACATATCATCTGTGTGGAGCGCTATCATTGAGGCCAAGGGCTTTCGTCGCTGTGCTTCCCTCTGCCCGCATGCCCTGGAGCCGGTACAGCCGCTCCCCGGTACCGCCGCGCCCGAGGGAGGCCGGTTTTCGACGCTCTTTGTCGCCATGAACGCTTCCACCAGGAAGGTTCATGGCGCTTTTTTTGTTAAAAAAGCGCCGAAAAACTAGACTGGAGGAAACAAACATGAATCGAAACACCCTCGCCGCCCTGTCCCTCACCGCCTCTCTCTCCCTCACTCTGGCCGCCTGCGGCTCCGGCGGCGGAACCGCTCAGAGCCCCGCCCCGGCCGCATCCACGCCCCCCGCCGCATCCGGCGCACCGTCCGGCGGCGTGGAGGACGGCGTGCTCACGGTGGGCATGGAGTGCGCCTATGCCCCCTACAACTGGACCCAGATGGACGACTCCAACGGCGCGGTGCCCGTCTCCAACGTGCCGGGGGCCTATGCCAACGGCTATGATGTGATGATCGCCCAGCGCATCTGTGACGCCAACGGCTGGGAGCTGGAGGTGGTTTCCACCGCCTGGGATTCCCTCATCCCCGCCCTCCAGAGCGGCACCATCGACGTGGCCATCGCGGGCCAGTCCATGACCGCCGACCGTATGGCCCAGGTGGACATGGCGGGCCCCTACTACTACGCCGACATCGTCTGCCTCACCACCGCGGGCAGTGCCTACGCCGCCGCCCAGGGCATCGCCGACCTGGCGGGCGGCCGCTGCACCGCCCAGTCGGGCACCATCTGGTACGACACCTGTCTGCCCCAGATCCCCGATGCCCAGATCCAGACCGCCGCGGAGACCGCCCCCGCCATGGTCATGCAGCTCCAGACCGGCGCGGTGGACTTCGTCTGCACCGACCTGCCCACCGCCACCGCCGCCGCAGCAAACGACTCTGACCTCATCGTGCTCAACTTCGCCGGCACCGACGGCGACTTCCAGTTTGCCTCCGAGGAGGAGCGGGCCGAAAACGTGAACATCGGCATGTCCGTGGCCAAGGGCAGCACCGAACTGCTGGACGCCATAAACGCCGTACTGGACGGGATGACCGCCGACGACTTCAACACCCTGATGGACCAGGCCATAGCCGTCCAGCCCGAGGTGTAAGCCATGGAACGCGTTCTCGCACTCGGACAGGACATGGCGCTCCTGTGGATCAGGTACGCCCCCCTCTACCTGAGCGGCGTGGTGAACACCCTGCTTCTGGCCGTGGCGGCCACCGTCCTCGGCTGCCTGATCGGCCTGGCCTGCGGCCTGCTCAACACCATCCCCATCCATCCACAGGACCGCCTGCCCCGGCGAGTCCTGCTGCGGCTGCTCCGGGCCGTGATCCGTATCTATGTGGAGGTCTTTCGGGGCACCCCCATGGTGCTCCAGGCTGTGTTCCTCTACTACGGCCTGCCCTACTTCACCAACAACGCCATGCGCTTTGACAACGTATGGGCCGCCGCCCTTCTGGTGGTCTCCATCAATACCGGCGCCTACATGGCCGAGTCGGTCCGCGGCGGCATCCTCTCCGTTGACCCCGGCCAGACCGAGGGGGCCAAAGCTATCGGCATGAGCCACGTACAGACCATGGTGAACGTCATCCTCCCCCAGGCCCTGCGCAATATCATGCCCCAGATCGGCAATAACTTCATCATCAACGTCAAGGACACCTCGGTGATGTTTATCATCGGCTTCACCGAGTTCTTCGCCGCCCACCGCTACATCACCGGCGTCAACCCCATGTACTTCCCCTCCGCGGCCATCGAGATGCTGGGCTACCTTTGCATGACGCTGGCGGCCTCCGCCCTGCTGCGGCTGGCGGAGCGGCGGATGGACGGGGAGAGCAGCTACGAGCTGGTCCAGGCCGACGCCCTGACCATGACCGCCGGCACCTACCGCCGCCGGCCCCGCCCCCAGGACGAAGGGGGGGCGCTGACATGACCTTGGAACCCATTCTGGAGGTGTGCCACCTCTCCAAGTCCTTTGGGACGCACCAGGTCCTCCGGGATGTGAACTTCACTGTCCACCCCGGCGATGTCACCAGCATTCTGGGCTCCTCCGGCTCCGGCAAGTCCACCCTGCTGCGGTGCATCAACCTGCTGGAGCGCCCCAATCAGGGGGAGGTCCGCTTCCACGGCCGGCCCATCACCGGCCGGGGGACGGACGCCTCCGCTTACCGGACCCGGGTGGGGATGGTCTTTCAGTCTTTCAACCTCTTTTCCAATATGAACGTGCTGGAGAACTGCATGGCGGGACCGGTAAAGGTACTCCGCCGGAGTCGGGAGGAGGCGCGGGCCAGGGCCCTGCGCTACCTGGAGCAGGTGGGCATGGCCCCCTACATCAATGCCAGGCCCAGGCAGCTCTCCGGCGGCCAGAAACAGCGGGTGGCCATTGCCCGCGCCCTGGCCATGGAGCCGGAGGTGCTCCTCTTCGACGAGCCCACCTCCGCCCTGGACCCCGAGATGGTGGGAGAGGTGCTGGCCGTCATGCGGGCGCTGGCCGCCAGCGGCATGACCATGCTGGTGGTCACCCACGAGATGGCCTTTGCCCGCGACGTGAGCAGCCAGGTGGTTTTCATGGCTGACGGCCGGATTTGTGAGTCAGGCGCCCCCGACGCCTTCTTCTCGTCCCCCAGCCAGCCCAGAACCCGGGAATTCCTGGCCCGGTTTATGGCCCAGTAACCGCCCCGCACAGGGCCTCCCGGCGCTGGCGGCGCTCCAGGTAGAGGAACATCGCCAGACACAGGACAATCTGCACCGTGCTGGAGGCGGGGGTGCCCAGCCCAATCTGGAACAGGGTGGCCCCGGGGATGCGGCTGACCAGATAGGCGATGGGGATGCGCACGCCGAAGGCGCCGATGACCCCCTGGATCATGACAAAGAGGGTCTTCTCACAGCCGTTGTAGTACCCCATGAAGCAGAACAGGAAGGGGGTTAGCATGCAGTCGATGGCATAGGCCTTGAGATAGCTGTGGGACGCGGCAGCCACCGCCGGGTCCTTGGCAAACAGCAGGGACAGGGCGTCGCCGTGGAAAAAGGCCAGCCAGGCCATCACCAGTCCGGCGGCGAAAGCGGTCAGGATGCCGTAGCCCAGCGCCCGCTTGGCCCGGCGGGGCTGGCCGGCCCCCATGTTCTGGGCTACAAAGGCGGACATGGAGTGCATATAGGCCGAGGGCACCAGCATGAGGAACACGCACACCTTTTCCGCCACGCCCACGCCGGCGGAGGCCGTGACGCCGAAGGTGTTCACGATGGTCTGGATCACCAGGAAGGAGGTGCCCACCAGCAGCTCCTGCAGGGCCACCGGCAGGCCCAGCCTCAGCTCCAGCGCGATGATGCGCCCGTCAAAGCGGACGCTCCGCCGGGAGAAGTGGAAGGGCAGCCGGTCCTTCCGGCGGCGGATAACCGCCAGGGAGACCACCACGCTGACCGCCTGGGCGGCCACCGTGGCTAGGGCGGCGCCGGCCGCGCCCAGGTGAAAGCCCTCCACCAGCAGCAGGTCGCCCCCGATGTTGATCACACAGGCCAGCATCACTGTGAACAGCGGCGTCCGGGCGTCACCGATGCCCCGGAACACCGCCCCCAGCACGTTGTAGGCCACGATGAACAGGCTGCCGCCGCCGCAGATGCGGATGTACTCCACCGTTTCGGCAAAGGCCTCCTCCGGCGCGTGCAGAAGGCGGGCAAGGGGCTCGGCTCCGGCCAGTAGAACCACCGTCAGCAGCACCCCGAACACCGCGAACAGGCAGATACCGCCGCCGATGGCCCTTCCGGCCTCGTCCGGCTCACCCCGCCCGATGCGCTCGCCCACCAGAATGGTGATGCCCATGGATAGGCCGGTGATCACCATGGTCACGGTGGACATGAGCATGCTTCCGGTGGCGACGCCGGAGACATCGGCGGTGGCAGCGAACTGCCCCACCACCAGCAGGTCTACTCCGCCGTACAGTGCCTGAAGAAACAGCGTGAAAAAGACCGGAACGGCAAAGCGGATGAGGGTGTGCAGGATGTTCCCCTCCGTCAGTCGGTTCGTTCGTTTCATGTGATTCTATCCTCCGTTTTCCCTCAATGAGCTTCGCTCCTCCGGCATAGAGCTTCATGCGCACAGAACACACCACAAAACGACGCAAGGGCCTGGGCGCATAAAGTTTTTGCGCGTGTGGGCCGTCCCAGCCCACACGCTTTCATCCCATGGCCGTGACGCTGTAAGCGGGCACATGGCCAAGTCTGCTATGTGTTTGCACAGCAAAAAAGCCGGACAAGGTGCGGACTTCTCAGTCCGTGCCTTATCCGGCTCCTCATTTCCACTGAATGAGTTGCCCTCCGAGCAAGCATCCCTATTATAGCAAATCATCCCCCATTGTCAAGGGGATGTTAAAAACGGCGGCCCCGCAGCGCGGGGCC
>NZ_JH417797.1:40207-46188 GCF_000239295.1 Flavonifractor plautii ATCC 29863 | reverse complement strand
AAACCATTTTGCGAAAATTCCTTGACACTACCCCCAAGCATATCCCTCCTTGCTACTGCTTGGTAAAGCTTATGCGGCAGGCGGCGTTCCTTGCCTGTCCAGTCAAGCTTAAAGAAAGGGGCGTCCCGATCGGGACGCCCCTTTCTTTAAGCTGTTACATAAAAAGTTTGCGTACGGGAATCAGATCCAGAAGCATCTTCTGCAAAGATAGTTACTTCTACACGGTATTCTTCCCCCGAAATTCCGTTATAATAAATGGTATTTCCATGATAATAAGAATTATTTGAAATCATTCCGGCATCATCTTGATCCAATGAATTAGCAAGCGCCCAAGTCCCCCCTACTTTCTGATGTACCACAATTCTTTTGGCTCCAATACGAGTCATTTTTCCGGTTCCGTCCACAGAAAACGATATAGCAAGTCTGCCACCGCCTATAGGCTTAACATTAATACTGTAACTTGTCAGTTGTTCACTAGCACGATACACTATATTACTGTATGCTGACACTGGCACCATCAGTAGAGTAGAAATTGCTATAATACAAGATAAAAACTTTATTTTAAAAAATCTCATTTTAACCGCCCTCATAAATAGATTCTATTATTTTCTTCATTTCTTTCTTTGATATGTCACCACTTATTGCACACTCTAAATCTGCAAGGCTCCATACAGCTACTTCACTTTCCATATTTTCAAATAAATAATGTTTGACGCCACCTACGGTATATATTTCTACTGAGCTATCATTTTTTTCATAGGATGTGAGTGATTCTCTATATTGATTGTAAAATAAAGAAATCATCCGCTCCCCATTTAAATAATATGCTCGAATTTCAATTCTTTCGGGCTCTTGAAGCACGTTTACAATAATATCATCTAGAATAAATCCCTCTGGCATCCAATTCGGCACTACATTAGCCGATATTTCATATTCATCTAATGCCTCTTGAAGTTTTCCATATCTATCATTTTCAGGAAGTGTATATTCATTTTTAAATGTATTAACATTATCCTCCATTAAAAATATATCATCCGACCAGGAACTAATCATCTGAAACACATTCTCGAAACCAAGCGCAGGGGGCAATGCGATACACACCACCACAGCCGCTACTATGACAACGCGTCGAAAAAAGTGGCGTTTTGGCCTTCTTTGGGGCCGGTACTCTGTCTGAGAGGGGGCTGGTTCTGATGGGGCTGTTCCGGGGTTCTCTGCCGGGTAGAGGGACAGGTCCTCCCCCTCCGGGGTATTATAGTACTGCTGAAACTCCTCCCATGCCTGCTCGGGGTCGGGTAGAAGCCCTGTCGGATGTCTCTCTTCTCTCTCTAAGACCACCTCCACAATTGCGTCTATATAAGCTTTGTCCTCGGGCGTTTCTGCGGGCGCCGGCGCAGCGGCCAGCAACTCCAGCAGCTTTTGGGTGCTCAGGCGGCTTAGATAGGCGTAGTTCTGATTTTTGCTTGGGCTTGCCATTCGATTGCGCCCCCTTCAATAATTTATATGTAGACAGCATCCTGTTTTTGGACAGGTCTCAAAAAAATCGCTCCGGGTGCTCCTCTATGGCGCGGCGGAGCTTTTTCTGCGTCCGCTCCACGCGCTTGTAACAGGCCCATAGGGAAATGCCAGCCGCCTTCGCCGCATCCACATAGGCCCAACCATCCAGGGTCACTCTTCGGAACAGGGTAAAATCCTCCTCGGAGACGACATCCAGACACAACTGCACCAATTCGCGGTCGCTGTCGTCCCATTCTGACGGTTCGCTCTCCGGCAGAAGCACTTCCAGCGGAAGAAAGGTCCGTTTCTGGCGGGCCTGCTCCCGCAGCATGTTCTTCGCCACCAGCCCCGCCGTTTTCCGCAGCCATCCGGCGGGATTTGGGCTGCTCATCATCTCCTCCGGCTTTTGGCACGCAATCCGCGCCGCTTCCTGAATGGCAACCTGTGCCGAGGGCATGTCCTTTAATATGGGGTAGAGCTCGAGGAGCATCCGCTTAAAATTCGCGTGGTAGATTTCCTCCAGGAATTTCCCCTGTTCCTCATTCATGTATCATTCCCCCCTCGCCTGTTCTCTCTCTCTTTATTTTATCACAGGTGCTCCGGCTTTTCTTCCCTGCATTTTACCGGCTGTCTGGCAGGCCCTGAAAAAACTCCTCATAAGAAACGCCGTAAATCTGCTTCAAAGCGATCAGGACGCTGACCCGGATACTGTAGCGGCCCAGTTCCATCTGGGAGATGATTTCCCGGCTGACAGGGAGGCCCATGACCTGGAGCTTTACCGCGACCTGCTCCTGGGACAGTCCGGCCTGCTTGCGCAGGCGATGCAGGTTTTTGCCAATTGAGATATCCTGCTTAATTTTCTCTGACATGAAGACCTCCTTAAAATCAAGCCTGGAACCTATGGATTCCGTTTGATTTTACCTTGGTATTTGCGCCAGATACGGAATGTATTCATTCCAAACGGCTGTCAAAGAAAAAAAGTATCCAATTCCGTGGATATTGTCGACTTCCTTGGAAATTAACCCCACAAAAAAGCGACTTCCCCTCCCATCTTTTAATTATTTGTCCAATTTTCCTCTTTTGCGTACATATAGTTTTTGGAAAGCCTATCGGAGGTCAAGCAGCGGATGCGCTCCATCCACCAGAGGGTCGCTTGCGGCTCGGTCCACACCAGTCATGGACGCTCCCTTACATCTACTTTTTGAAAAAAGGAGTCTGTCCTATGACAAATTTCACCCTGTCACCTACTTTTGACGCGGCAAATGCCTCTCAAAAGGCAGAGCTGCTCCTGCGCCGGCTGGGCGTGCGCAGAAACCTAGTCGGATTTGACTACACCGTATACATGTCTGTGCAGGTGGCGGCCAATCCCAGCTCCCTCCAGTTGATCACCAAGCGTCTCTACCGGGAAACCGCCAAGCAGTTCCATACCACCTCAATCGCGGTGGAGCGCGCTGTCCGCACCGTAATCGGGGACTGCTGGAAACTTGAGGACCACAGCCTTCTGGATACCCTGGCCGGACGGCACCTGACCCGCAGTCCCTCCAACAGCGTATTCATTGACCTGGTGGCCGGATACCTCCGGTATCCGCTGAGCTGACTGTACCACTGGTGTTGATGTCGGCCGCACGTCCGGCACTCCGGGCCTCCCTCCGAGAAGCTGGCTTTTCCCGCTCTGACACCGCAGTGAGGGTGGCGTCTCCGTCCGGGCCGTCCCGGCCCCCGGAGACATCCCCCTCCGCGCTTGCAATAGCCGCGGCGCGATACATAGGAGCGGGAGATGCCGCACTGGGCCGCGATCTCCCGCTGGGTCAGGGGCGGGCGGGCATTCAGGCCGTACCGGAGGGTGATGATCATGGCCTCCCGCTCGTCCAGGCATCGCTTGACGCACCGGCGCACCTTGGCGCAGGAGTCACGGGCATCCAGCTCCTCCAGCATATTGTCGTCCACGCTGATGGTGTCCATCAGCGACAGGGAGTTGCCGTCCCCATCCCCGTCAATGGAATCCGACAGGGAGACCTCCCCCTGCAGCTTCCGCTGGGCGCGGAAGTGCATCAGGATCTCGTTTTCGATACAGCGGGAGGCATAGGTGGCCAGGCGCACGTTCTTGTCCGGCTTGAAGGTACTGATCCCCTTGATCAGTCCGATGGTGCCGATGGAAATCAGATCGTCCTGATCCCCGTTGGGTGTATAGTACTTTTTCATGATGTGCGCCACCAGGCGCAGGTTGTGCTCGATGAGGATGTTCCGGGCCTCCAGATCACCCTGCGCCATCCGCTCCAGGTACATCCGCTCCTCCTCCGCTTTCAGCGGACGGGGGAAGGAGCCGCTTCCCCCGCCGGAGAGGCGCAGGGTGAAGAACAGGCTGTTGAGCATCAGCAAAATCCACGCAGTGAACATTTGTCACACCTCCATAGTTCCACTCTATTCCGCCCGCGTCTGTCCCTATGTCAACGATCCTGTTCCATGCGGGCTTCCCCTGCGGAACGTGAACGAAATTGACGGTTTTTCCCCCATTGCTTTTAGTGAAACTGCTAAATTTTTAAAAATCGCTCCCTCTATATTTACGAACCGCTGCCAGAAGGCTATAATTTATCGTGGTCGGAAATGAGCAAAATTTTTCGAAAATTTGACCGCGGAGTCAGATTTGGGGGAGCATTTTGGATATTGCGAATATAGTCGCCATGTTTGGCGCCATCGCCACGTTCCTGTTTGGTATGTCCACCATGACGGACGGCCTGGAGAAGCTCTCCAGCGGCCGGCTGGAGCATATCCTGGAGCGTCTTACCAGCAACGTATTCAAAGGGGTCCTTCTGGGGGCCGTCGTCACCGGGCTGATCCAGAGCTCCGCCGCCACCACCGTCATGTGCGTCGGTTTCGTCAACGCGGGCATCATGAAGCTGGAGCAGACGGTGGGCATCATCATGGGCGCCAATATCGGCACCACCGTCACCGCGCAGTTGCTGCGCCTGGGTGATATCGACGCGGACAACATCGTGATGATGTTCCTGCAGCCCTCCTTCCTGGGGCCCATTCTGGCGGTTGTGGGCATCATCTTCTACATGTTCATCAAGGGCGGGCACAAGCGCATTGTGGGCCAGATCGTGCTGGGCCTGGGCCTGCTGTTCATCGGCATGAACACCATGTCCTCCGCCGTGGAGCCGCTGAAGAATCTTCCGGAGTTCCAGTCGGTGTTTACCGCCTTCTCCAATCCCCTTCTGGGCGTAGCCGTGGGAGCGGCGGTCACCGCCCTGCTCCAGAGCTCCTCCGCCTCTATGGGCATACTCCAGGCCATCAGCACCACCGGCGTGGTTTCCTTCAACATCGCCATGCCGCTGATTATGGGCCAGAACATCGGCACCTGCATCACCGCGCTCATCTCGTCGGTGGGCGCTTCCAAAAATGCCAAGCGGACCGCCATGATTCACCTCTTTTTCAACATCATCGGCTCGGTCTTTTTTCTGGTGGTTCTGTACGCGGGCAACGCCCTGTTCCGCTTTCCGTTCTGGGAAAACACCATGGACATGGGCTCTATCGCCAACCTCCACCTGGCGTTCAACATCGCCTGTACTGCCCTGCTTCTTCCCTTCCACCGCCAGCTCGTCAAGCTGGTCAAGGCGGTGGTGCCCGGCGACGCGGAGGAGCGGGAGCTGTCCGTGCTGGACGACCGTTTCCTGTCCTCCCCCTCCCTGGCGCTGGAGCGGGCCCACGATGCGGTGGTGCAGATGAGCGAGTTCGCCCGGGACAACTACCGGCTGGCTGTGGAGCTCATCTGGAAATTTGACGCCAAGAAGCTGGAGCGGCTCAACGAAACCGAGGTGGCGCTGGACAAGCTGGAGGGTCTGCTGGACAACTATCTGGTCAAGCTCACCGACCGGGCGCTGACCGCCGAGGAGAGCACCCGGGTGTCCGAGCTGCTGCACACCCTGTCCGACTTTGAGCGCATCGGCGATTACGCTGTCAACGTCTCGGAGAGCGCGGTCGTCCTCCACGACCGGAACATTACCTTCTCCCCCCAGGCCCGGGCCGAGCTTGAGAGGCTCACCGCGGCGGTGGGAGAGACGCTGGACAAGACGGTAGCCTGCTACCAGAGCCGCCAGCGCACCCTGGCTGTCCAGGTGGAACCGCTGGAGGAGGTTGTGGATCTGATCGCCGCCACCCTGAAAAACCGCCATGTGGAACGTCTCAAGGCCGGTGAGTGCACCATCGAGCTGGGCACCCAGTTCCTGGAGCTGCTGATCAATCTGGAGCGCATGTCCGACCACTGTTCCAACGTGGCTCTGCACATCCTGCGCCAGACCTCCTCGCCCGACGACAAGGTGCGCATCGACTCCCACGCCTATATGCACGAGCTGCATCACGGCGGTTTCAACCAGGAGTTTGACGACCTCTTTCAGGAGTACCGGACAAAATACTTCCAGCCCATTGCCGGGGACCCGGAGCGCGTTTGATAAAAAAGTACCCCCTGCCGCATGCGGCAGGGGGTA
>NZ_JH417797.1:0-40197 GCF_000239295.1 Flavonifractor plautii ATCC 29863 | reverse complement strand
TACCCCCTGCCGCATGCGGCAGGGGGTACTTTTTGCTATTCATAAGCATGGCAAAGTTGGCCATGCGCCGCTTACCGCGGCACAGCCATGCGATTACGGGACGGCCCGCATGCGCAAACACTTCATGCACCTGAGCTTTTGCATTTTTTCGTGGTGCGCCCTGTTGGAGTGTTATACGCCTTCACCGGTCACGTCGCAGAACTCCGGCTCCTCCCCCAGCGCGAACTGGAGGGGGCGGTCTCCCTTCAGCAGGCGTGAGAGCTCCACATAGCGCACCCGGCTGTTCCGGTAGGTGAGCCAGTAGAAGCGCATGGACTCGGCGCAGAGGACGGAGGAATACACCGTGTAGTCATAGGGCACCACGCCCCGGTCGTGGGGGGTGATCTCCCCCGGCCCGGTGAGCTCCACCGCACCCAGAGGAAAGGCGGCGCTGTGGAGCAGGCGGAACAGAAGGGACACCCCCTCCGCTTCGTCCCCGCCCTTGACCGCGTGCTCCCGGAGGAAGGCCAGCCGCACGAAGCGGGAGGGGGACGACCAGTCCCCGGGCAGGCCGGCCGCCCCGCTGCCGGAAAAGCAGGGCTCCAGCCGCTCCCCGCCCCAGGCCAGCTCTCCGTAATCCAGGGGCCGGAGTTGGGGATGGTTCAACAGATTGGTACGGTGCCACGGGTAGCCGGGGCTGTTGGTCATCACTCCAACCGTGTTCCGGTAGATGTGCAGCCCGTCCCGGTCGGACTCCACCACGATGCTCTCCCCGGTGCGGTCGGAAAACATCCAGTGGATGGGCGGCACGGTCCCCAGCATGGGGATGGCCACCAGCGACACCCGCTCCTCCAGTGCGCGGGCCACCTCCTCCACCGAGGCACAGGTGGCCAGGCACCAGGTCACCAGGAAGGGCGGCTGGAGGGGCAGGGTGCCGGGCCGCGCCTCCGGGGCAAAGTGGGCAAACGTGCGGTAGTAGAGCTGGCCGCCCATCAGGCCCTTCTCGTTGAGGCCCTCATACAGGGCCGGGGTGGAACGCAGCACCAGGGAGCCGATGCCCACCGCAGCGTAGGCCGCCGTACAGCGGGTGGACGGCTCCAGATTGCCCTCCAGCTCGGTACCGCAGGCGTAGAACACCTGTCCCCGTGGTACAAAGGTCACCTTGCTGTCCGCCGCAATGCGGTTGAAATCGAAGTTGCGCCCCCACAGGTGTCCGCCGTCCGCCGTCTCCCACGCCACCGCGCTGCACCCGGCGGACAGGTCGCCCAGCAGCGCCCGCGCCCGGCTCTCGTTAGAATCCATCTGTTACGCCTCCTTCTGGAACCTATGTGCTTATGGTATACGGTCTGTCACTGATTATACACCTTTTTCCCCTTTCCCGCCACCAGCAAAAGGAGCACCCCGGCAGCCAGAAGCAGCCCTTGGACGGCCCAGGCCGCCGCCGGGAGGGAGAAAGCCGGGTCCAGCATCCCCAGAGTCAGGGGATAGGACGTGCACAGGCCGCCGTTCCACAGCCCCAGGGCCTCCGGCAGAGGCAGGGCCGCCAGGGCAAAGGGGAGGAGCATCCACACATAGAGCAGCCAGGGCCGCAGGCGGCCCAGCAGCCAGCCGCTGCCCAGGGCGAACACCAGAGGGGGCGCCAGGATCACCAGGGCGGGCAGGGCCAGGGAGCCCCAGTCCGTCCAGCCGAACAGGCGGTCATAGAGCAGGGCGGCCAGGGCCAGCGCCGCCAGGCAGAGCAGGGCCACCCCCACCAGGGCGGCAGCGCAGCGGGCCAGGGCGTACCGCCGGGGGTCGGCGGGGGTAGCGGCGGTGAGCACCGCCGCCCGCCGCTCCCGGGCCGACGTGAAAAAGGTGAGGAAGAACAGGGCCCCCACCCACACAAGGGGCAGCAGCCGCCCCAGGTAGGCCCCGAAGCTCCAGGGCGAAAAGGGGGCCGTATGGGCCACGCCGGGGAGGGCCACGGCGTAGAACACCTGCCCGGCGTAGAACAGCAGCACCGCCAGCAGGCCGATGAAAAACTTGTTGCACAGCAGCCGCCGGCATTCGCAGCGAAAAATCTTAATCAAGGGTCAAGTCCTCCTCCGTCAGCCCGCAGGCGTCCAAAAATTCCTGGTAGGTCAGATAGGGGTACATGGGGTCCAGCTCCCGGTTGAAGAGGCCGTACAGGATCTCATCCATGGCCGCCTCGCCCCCCACCAGCTCCTCCGCTTTCAAAATCTTCAGCGGCATCTCGCTGTACTGCCGCATGCCGGACAGGGAGTTGGAGATGGCCAGCCGCTCCGCCTCGGGCAGGGCCTCCAGGTACTCCGGGCGGCGGACGTAGAAGTTGAGGTAGTAGTCCTCCACCTCCCCGCGCCACTGGTCCACATAGTGCTCCCTGGCGTAGTCCCCGCCGTAGAGCTCCTTCACAATGCGGTAAGTGGTGTAGCACGTCAGGCCCTCCGCCGACCAGGGGCTGTCGGGGCCGGAGGTGTCGAACATGTTGCCCAGGCCCCACCACTGGTGGACCAGCTCGTGGATCATCACCTCGGCGGCCCCGCCGCCCTTGCCCGCGTCGCCCAGGTTGTGGGCGGTGAAGTCGGCCTCGTCCAGCAGGCTGGCCCCGTCCCCGGCGTAGCCGCCGCCGGCCACCCGGCTCTGGATCAGCTTGAGGCGCTCCCCATCCCCGAAGGCAAGAGAACCGTAGTGCCCGGCGCAGTAGTCCATCACCGCCCGGACGGCCTCCGCCGCGCCGGCGGCCTCCATGACGGCCTGATGCTTGCGGCCGTAGTAGAAGTCGATGGTAAGCCCCCCGGCCTGGATCTCCTCACGAACGTAGTCGCCGGCATAGAGGATGCCGCCGGCACGGTTGGTCTCATAGCGCCAGGTTTTGGTGCCGTCCCCGTGTTCGGCCACCACCTCCGCCTCGCTGGCGCAGAAGGGGATGACCGTCATGGCGGCGGGCAGGGTGATCTCAATTGTGGCGGGATAGCCGTCTTCGCCTGGCATCACGTTCATCAGGCGGGGAGAGAGGGCCGCGTTCTCCAGACAGAGGTATTCGCCGCTGAGCTCCTTGCCGCCCTGCATGGTGGGCAGATCCTCCTGGGGGAAGCCGCCGTACTCCAGGGTCAGCTCCACCTGCTCCTCGGCCGGGATGGCGACCTCCAGCTTGGCCTCGTTGTACTCCTGGTAATCGCTCACCGAGAAGGGGATCTCCACCCCGTTGGCCCGGACGTTGGAGATGGTGTAGCCGGGGGTGACGCCGAGGGCCACCGTCTGCTCCTGCCCCGTGGTATTCTGGAGCTGGTAGGAGGCCGTACCCGCCACCGTGCCCCGCCTTGTGTCCGGCGTGACCCAGGCGGAGCGGCGCAGGCAGGCCACCCCCTCCAGCGGTTCCATCGTCAGGAAGGTCATGGCGCTGAGATCCGGGTTGCTGTGGTCGATGAAGGGCTGAGCGGCACAGCTCCAGCCGCAGCAGAGCAGCAGGGCCGCGGCCAGCAGGGGGCGGTATACCCGCCGGGCCGTGCGGGCCAAAGAGCCCAGGGGGCCCCGGCCGTACCGCCGGATGCACAGGTAGGACAGAGCCCACAGCCCCGCCAGGCCCAGCAGCCAGGTCAGGCGCATGTAGGCGGCGGAGCGGAGGATGCGGAAGTTGGAGAAATCGTCGGACAGGGCCCAGACGCAGGGGTTGAGCCAGCAGAGCTGCCAGTTGTCCCGCCAGATGGTGAGGCTCAGGGCCGCCAGAGCGGCCACCAGCACCAGGGACAGGTCAAAGCGGCGGGTGAACTGCCACGCCGCCCCGGCCAGCAGGATACACAGGGGGAGGGCCAGGCCCATGAGAATGAGGTAGGCCAGCAGATAATCCCCGCCGTCAAAGACGGCGCCCACGGTATGGGCCGTCCATGGCAGCCAGGTCAGAAGGGTGAGGGCCAGGGTCAGCGCCGCCGTCCCTAGCAGGGCCATCAGCCTTGCCAGGGCAGCGGTCAGGGGAGACACCGCCGCGTCGCAGAGCACCTCCACCCGGCAGCGGGAGGTACGGGCGCAGTCGCAGAGGGTGAGCAGGGCAAAGAACAGCCCGCCCAGCACGCCCCCGGCCAGGGCGGGATTGGCCACATAGAGGGACTGCATCGTGTCGGCCGAGGCGGACCGGTACACCGTCAGCCCCGCCAGGGGGGACAGGACGGTGAGGGCGGCGGCCAGCCAGGTGAGCCGGCCCCGCAGCAGCCGCGCCAGCTCCCGCACCGAGAGAATCCAGACGTTCATGCCTCGCCCTCCCCGGAGATGAGATAGAGGTAGGCGTCCTCCAGGGTGGGCTCGGCGGGCCGGACATAGGGGGGCAGCGTCTCCGCCACCGCCCGGCAGGCCACGCCCCGGGCGGTGTTCACCCGGGCGGTGATGTGCAGGCCGTCCTCCCGGCCCCCCGCCCGCGCCTCAAAGGTGCCCACGTGGCCCTCTGCCGCCCGGATAAGCTCCTCCGGCGTGCCGTCAAAGCGCAGCCGCCCCTGGTGGAGCACCAGCAGGCGGGAGCACACCGACTGCACATCCTCGATGATGTGGGTGGACAGGAGCACCAGCTGGTCCTGGGCCAGCCGGGAAAACAGGTTGCGGAAGTGAATGCGCTCCTCCGGGTCCAGGCCCACCGTGGGCTCGTCAAAGATCAAAAACGCCGGATCGCCCAGCAGGGCCTGGGCAATGCCCACCCGCTGGCGCTGGCCGCCGGAGAGGGTGCGGATTCTGGCCCGCCGCTTCTCCCCCAGATGGACGGCCTCGATCACCGCCCGAATGCTCTCCCGGCCGCTCCGCAGCCCCTTCAGCGCCCCCATGTAGTCCAGAAACTGCTCCACCGTCAGCTCGTCAAACAGACCGAAGTCCTGAGGCAGATAGCCCAGGCGGGCCTTGTAGGCCCGCTCGCATTTGGTCAGAGGCTCGCCGTCCGCCCGTATGGCGCCGCCGGTGGGCAGCAGGCCCGCCACCAGCAGCTTCATCAGGGTGGATTTGCCCGCTCCGTTGGGGCCCAGCAGGCCGATCAGGCTGGGGCTGTCCAGGGAGGCGCTCACCCCCTGGAGGGCCTTCTTGCCGTTGGGATAGGTCATGTTCAGTTCTTGCAGGGTAATTTGCATGGCTCGGCATCCTTTCTTGTTTGGGTTCGTCCCAAGGATACCGGCCCCCCGTGGAGGAGAGAGGGAGAATTTATGTGTTTTCTGTGGAGAGGCGCGGAAGGAGGGCGGTGAAGCGCACCCCGTCGGCGCTGTTCTCGATGCGGCACGTCCCGCCGTGGCGCTCCACGATCATGCGCACCAGATAGAGCCCCAGGCCGCTGCCGCCGGTGGCCCGGCTGCGGGAGGGCTCGGCCCGGTAAAAGGCCTCAAACAGGTGGGGCAGGGCCTCGGCCGGGATGCGGGCCCCGGTGTTTTCCACTGTCAGCACCACCTGAGCCCCCCGGCCCGCCGCAGTCACCCGGATCTCCGCCCCCTCCGGCGAGTAGAGGGCGGCGTTGGAGAGCAGGTTTTCCACCGCACGGCCCAGCAGGGCGCGCTCCCCCTCCACCAGAAGTCCCGGCTCCAGCGCCTCCACCGCGGTCATCCCCCGCTGCTCCAGCAGCTCGGCGTCCTGGGCCAGCTTCTCCGCCGTCAGGGCGGACAGCTCCACCGCCTCCCGGCGGGAGGCGCCGTCCGACTCCATGCGGGACACGGCCAGCAGCTCCCCCACCAGCGCCTCCATCCGCCCCGCCACCTGGAGGGAGCGGGCCAGATACTTCTCCCGGTCCCGGTACACCCCCACGCCGTCCAGCATACCGCTCAGTTGCCCCTTCAGGATGGTGACGGGGGTCTTGAGCTCGTGGGAGGCGGCGGAGAAGAAGGCCAGCCGCTGGCGCTCCAGCTCCCTGGCCCGCTCCATGTCGCCCCGCAGGGCCGCGTTGGCCTCCTCCAGCTCGGCCAGGGCGGCGGAGAGGCGCTCCGCCATCTCGTCCAGGCTGCGGCCTAGAGCGCCGATCTCGTCCCGCCGGGTCTCGCCGCACTTCCACTGGAAGTCCAGCTCCGCCATCCGCCCCGCGATGGAGCTGATGCGGACGATGGGCCTGGCCAGATAGCGGGAGTACCCTACCGCGCACAGCAGGGAAAAGGCCAACAGGGCCAAGGCCAGGCAGGGCGCCGCCCGGTTGAGGGCCTCCACCGCCTGGTTGGCCAGGCGCATGGGAGGGACAACCAGCAGTTGATAGGTTTCCGCCCGGTCGGCAAAGGTCACCTCCGCGATCAGGGCGTCGCTGAGGGCCGTGGTCACATAGTGCCCGGCCCGTTCCCTCTGTGCCGGGCCGCCATCGGCGCCATAGGTATAGGTGGACACCGAATCAGACTCCTGCACGGCCGTGGTGACGGACACATAGAGGGAACCCGTGTCCACACTCTCCCCGTCGGGGCTCGCCAGGGATACCGCCGCTCCGCTCTCCCGGACAAATACATCCAGGATGGGCCCGGCGTCGGCCAGCTTGGTTAGGGCCAGCCGGTCGGTGAGCTCGCTCACCTGCACCTGGAGCCGGTCGCCGACCACGGACACATAGGTGATGGGGGTGGCCCAGGCGATCAGTCCGAAGGTGAGTCCCCCCGCCCCCAGCAGCAGCAGCAGGGTGAGCAGGAAGATACGGGCCGTCAGGCTCTCACAGATGTTCCTTCGGCACACGGTAGCCCACCCCCCTCACAGTCTCAATGTAGTCCACCCCCAGCTTTTTGCGGAGGTTCTTGATGTGGCTGTCCACCACCCGCTCGTCCCCGAAAAAGTCGTAGCCCCACAGCTTGGCCAGCAGAATTTCCCGGGTAAACACCCGCCCGGGGCTGGACAGGAGCTCCCGCAGCAGCTCGAACTCCCGGGCGGTGAGCTGCTCCAGCACCCGGCCGTCCAGGCGTACCTCCACCGCGTCGGGGTCCAGGGTCAGCCCCCGGTAGCGCAGGCAGCGTCCGGGCGCGTCGCCCCCCGCCCGCCGCAGCACCGCCGCCAGCTTCCGCAGCAGGATGGGCATGGAGAAGGGCTTGGTGATGTAGTCGTCGATCTCCAGATCAAAGCCCCGGAGCTGCTCGGCCTCTCCGTCCAGGGCGGTGAGCAGGACAATGGGCACCCGGGACTGGCGGCGGATGAGCTCGCACACCCCAAAGCCGTCCAGCTTGGGCAGCATCACGTCCAGCAGGACCAGGTCGAACGCCTCCTGCTGAAAGAGGCTCACCGCCTCAATGCCGTCCCACGCCGTTGCCGTCTCATAGCCCGCGTCGCCCAGGTACGCCTCCAGCAGCTCCTGGATGTCCTGCTCGTCCTCCACAATCAAAATGCGTTTCACTGTGAATCACTCCTGAAACGGATGATAGCACATAATTGTGAATTTTATGTGGAGAAGGTCTCCCGTGCAGCTGCCAGAAAATACCGCTGTCCCCCTTTTCTTTTCAGGGGAATGATACGGCCCCCTTCCTGCTTTTCAAGCATAGCACAGAAAGACCCTGGTTCCGCACGTAAGCAGATGCCCCGCCGGCAGTCCAGGCTGCCGGCGGGGCCCTCTCCCCTATTGTTTGGAAATACTTACGGCCGTTGGCGTGGAGTCCTCCTTGCCCAGCTCTCCGGTATAGGTGACGGATATGCAGTCTCCCTCCTCCAGTGCGCCTGTGTCTACTCCCGCTCCGAATTCAAAGGTCTGGTACTCCCCCTCGTCCGTCAGGAGCACCAAAAAGTCGCCGTTCCGGTTCACAACTCCCTCCACCGTGCCGCCCGCAGCGCCCTCCCTGTCCGTGCCGCAGGCCGTCAGTATGGCCAGCAGGAGCAGCACCGATATCAGTCTCAGGTATCTCTGTCTCATGTTCCTCCGCCTTTCTCATTGGAATTTTTCGGGCAGCGTCTGTCCCGCCATAGCATAGCAGGCCGCGATCCGCTCCCAGTCCAGCCCCGTTTCATTCCCGTCCAGGAAGCCCGTCAGGCCCCGGAGCATGGTGTCCTGTACCTCGGCGGACGCGCCGGCCAGGTGTTCCTCCAGGAAAGCAAGGATAGGCTCCACCTCCACAGTAGTTTGAAGAAGCTCATTGTACCCGTCCAGCAGAACCGCACTCTGGTAAGCCTCCTCCGTCTCATAGCAGACCGGCACGTTGTTGCCGGTGCGCCGCTCCACGATCAGGCCCGCCGCCCCCCGGTCACCGGCGGCCCGCTCGGCCTTCTCCCGGGTGTCATACTGGCCCAGCTCCACAAAAAGCCGACCTGCGTCGTCCCGCAGCAGGCGCGCCCCCTCCTCCGGCGCGGCCATGGCCCTGAGGGCCTCCGGGCTGTCCGCCGACAGGGTGCGCAGCGAGTAGATGGTGTCCAGCCGGTTCTCTGCGGGAGTCAGGCGGATCACAATACTGCCCGGCTCCTGGTACTCCTGGAGCTGCACATCTGCGTCGCTCTCCAGCTCCAGTTGGACCACGGCGGCGCGGTCCACCCACCCCTCGGCGGTGTAAACAGACTTGATGTACTGGCTGGTGTCCTGGGCGCGGGAGAGCTCCGACAGGATCTCCACCCGCTCCGTCCCGGGCAGGGTTAGCGTGACCGTCTTGGGAAAAGAGGCGAATTCGGCGTGGTAGCGCCCGGCGCTGGACTGCTCGTAGCGGAGGGTCAGCCACTCCGTATCACCCTCCCGCTCCATGGTCAGGGCCGCCCGGCCGCCTGCGGCAGTCTGTCCGCCGTCCACGCTGGGCGCATTGACCCGGAACACCTGCACCAGTCTGCCCAGAATCGGCAGCTCCTCCATGGCGGCCGCGAAGGCCGGCGAGGCGTTCACCCCTCCGGCAAACAGGCCCAGCACCAGTGCCAGGCACAGGGCCGACCGGACGGCCCCCCGCCGCACCCGCGCCCGCCGGGCCACCGTGCGCCGCCCACGCTCCAGGCCGGTGCGAATGGCGGCATCCAGCCCCTGCGGCAGGTTTCCTTCGGATGTCTGTATCATATCTGTGTCGTCCTTTCCTTCAATTGATTCATCCCCCGGTAGTAATCGGATTTCACGGTACTCTCCGGCTTGCGGAGCACCTGGGCGATCTCCCGGAAGGTCATATCCTCGTAAAATTTCAGGAGAATGACGGTTCGGCTTCGGTCATCCAGCCGCCCCAGCTCCTCCCTCAGCCAGAGGGAGTCTGCCCACCGCTCCTCACCGTCCTCAGCCGGGAGCGCGTCCCACGCCTCCTGCACAGCCCCCTGCGGCGGCCGCCGGCAGAGGAAGGACAGCGCCGTATTGGTCAGTATTCGGTAAAACCAGGGGTAAAAGCGTTCGGGGTCCCGAAGCCTCCACTTGGCGGTGTACGCCTTGCAGACGGCCTCCTGAACCACCTCCAGGGCGTCGTCCTCATTTCGTGTATACCCAAAGGCCACCCGGTAAAAGGATGCCTTTTTCTGCTCAATCCGTTCCACAAATTCCGAGTCGGAGATGGAAGGATGCGAGAATTGCAGCTGCACGTGTTTTGCTCACTCCTTTCTGCCTAATAAGACGCGGAAAGCCAGCCCTTAGTCGGCCCCACAGGAAATTTTCTCTAAAATTTTATCGTCCCTGGCCCCTCTATGTAAAGAGCCTGCCCCCTGTTTGAAAAGGGGGCAGGCTCTGTTTGATCACCGGAATATTGGGATGCTTCGTCCAGGAACTGGCCTAACTGCGTCACAGGCTCCTGACCGACCTTACGGATGGATATTGGGGTAGCGTGGAGACATCGTTCCCCCGGATGGATGATACGCCGGAACTTCATGTTGAAAACCGGCCGCCTGTTATAAAATTTGAAAAACAAAAACGGGAGGCCAGCCCCTGCGGGCCGGTCCCCCGTTCTGTTCCACTCAGTATCCCTCGGCGTGCTCGCCCTTCACCAGCTTGACGATCCGGGACGTGCCCAGGCGGTCCGCGCCCAGGGCCATGAAGTCCTCGGCGTCCTGGAGGCTGGAGATGCCGCCCGCGGCCTTGATCTTCACGCCGGGGCCGATGTGGGCCTTGAACAGGGCCACATCCTCCCGGGTGGCGCCGCCGGTGGAGAAGCCGGTGGAGGTCTTGATGTAGTCCGCGCCGGACTCGGTCACCAGCTCGCACAGCTTGATCTTCTCCGCCTCGGTGAGCAGGCAGGTTTCCACGATCACCTTGAGGATGCGGCCCTGGCAGGAGGCTTTGATAGCCTTGATCTCGGCCAGCACCTCATCCCACCGCTGATCCTTCACCCAGCCGATGTTGATCACCATGTCGATCTCGTCGGCGCCGTTGCGGATGGCGTCCTCGGTCTCAAAGACCTTGACGGCGGTGGTAGAGTAGCCGTTGGGGAAACCGATGACGGTGCAGATCTTCAGCTCGTTGCCCACGTAGTCCGCTGCCTGCTTCACAAAGGAGGCGGGAATGCACACGGAGGCGCAGCCGTACTTCAGCCCGTCGTCGCAGACCTCCTTGATCTGGGCCCAGGTAGACTCCTGTTTGAGCAGAGTGTGGTCGCAGTGGGCCAGGATGTTCTTCACGTCCATTAGATTACTCCCTTTCTACGCGTTGTGCAGTTATTTTACCTCCACCAGCTCGTAGGAGCGGGTGCCGATGCCGATTTTCTCACAGTGGGCCAGGCACACCCGCCAGTCGGTGTCCGGCATACTGTTGATGAAGTGGTCGTGCTTGTCGCAGAAGCCCTCCCTGTGCATCTGCTCGTCCAGGTGGGAGCCGGGGATGGGGGGCTGTTTCCCGCAGGCGTCGGCGCAGGCCTGATCCAGCGCCACCGGGTCAAAGGAGGCGAACATGCCCACGTCGGGCACGATGGGCAGGTCGTTCTCCCCGTGGCAGTCGCAGTAGGGGGACACGTCGATGACAAGGCTGATATGGAACTGGGGACGGCCGTCCACTACCGCCTTGGCGTACTCCGCCATGCGGCAGCCCAGCTCCTCCATGGCCGCGTCGTTGCCAGGGCGGATGGCGTCGGTGTTGCACACCGCAATACAGCGGCCGCAGCCCACGCACTTGTCCCAGTCGATGGACGCCTTGCGATCCTCCCCAAAGGTGATGGCGCCGTGGGCGCACTGGGTGGCGCACCGGCGGCAGCCCACACAGCGGCGGGGCGCCACCATCGGCTTGCCCTGGGCGTGCTGCTCCATCTTGCCCCGGCGGGAGCCGCAGCCCATACCCAAGTTCTTGATGGCGCCGCCAAAGCCGGTCTGCTCATGCCCCTTGAAGTGGGACAGGGAGATGATCACATCGGCCTCCATGATGGCCTTTCCGATCTTGGCCGTCTGGATGTACTCCGCCCCCTCCACGGGCACCTCCACGTCGTCGTTGCCCCGCAGGCCGTCGCCGATGATCACCTGGCAGCCGGTGGACAGCGGGGAGAAGCCGTTCTCATAGGCTGCGTCCAGGTGCTCCAGGGCGTTTTTCCGGCGGCCGGGATAGAGGGTGTTGCAGTCGGTGAGGAAGGGGACGCCCCCCAGGCTCTTCACCACATCGGCCACCACCTTGGCGTAATTGGGCCGCAGGAATGCCAGGTTTCCCGGCTCGCCGAAGTGCATCTTGATGGCCACCAGCTTACGCTCAAAGTTGATCTCCCCGATGCCCGCCGTGCGCATCAGCTTCTCCAGCTTGTTCAGCAGGCTGACCCCCGGCCTGCACCGGAGGTCCGTCATGTAAACCTTGGACCGCTCTCCCATATTTCTGTGTGCCTCCCATTTTGGTTCAAATTGTTAAGTGGTTCTTATTTTATACCCCTTTGCCCGTTCTCGCAAGGGGTTTGCGCTGAAACATAAGCAAAAAGGCCGCCAAAAGGAGCACGCAGGCCCCCAACACCGCCCTCTGCCCCCACCGGCCGCTGCACCAGGCCCCCAGTGCCGCTCCGACGATGAAAAACACGATAATGCCGTAGTACTGGGCCGCCCGGTGTCCGTGGTCCCGCTCGCCGGTCTTCCCCCATAGGTACAGCCGCTCCGTGCCGCTGCGCAGGTTTCCGGTGCACATAGTGGTGGCAAAGGCGTTGCCGTTGACCTTGCGGAAGCTCTCCACCTGGACCGCGCAGACAAAGGCCACCAGCACATTGGCCGCGTTGTCCAGCGCCGCGGGCAGGAAGGCCACCGCCGCCAGCAGGAGCAACTCCGCCGCCACGGTGATCTGCCGCCAGTGGAGGGCCTGGGCCCCCCGGAACCGTCCGCGGATCAGCTCTGCCGCCAGTACCCCCGCGGCAAAGGCCAGAATGGGTACCAGATAGTGGCCTGCGCCGCCCCAGTCCCCCTCCATCAGCCGTACCCCCAGCAGCACGATATTTCCGGTCTGGGCGTTGGCGAACACTCCACCCCGGATAAGGTAGGTATACGCATCCAGAAAGCCTCCGGTCAGGGCCAGCACCGCCCCCAGCCGAAAGCTCTCCGACATCTGTCTGTGTGTCGTCTGTTCCACGCGCTGTCCCCCTCTCAGGACCAAAGGTTCGCTGCCAGCTTGTCGAAAAGGTGTTTCGACAAGCTGGCGGGCTTTCTAAAATTAACACAAAATAATAAAAAGTCGTTTGATCCAACGCGAAAGGGAACCCTGACGGTTCCCTTTCACACTATCTTTCCCCTCCAAATCCTTCGGCAGGAGAGTTTATCGGCAGTCTTAGGGGCGGGCCTTTGGCCCGCCCCCCCCTGTGTCCGGCTCAGAACGGCAGGCCGAGCCCTCCGGTGAGCTGCTGCATGGTGGAGGCGGAGTCGCTCTCCGCTGCCCGCAAAGCCTCGTTCACCGCAGCCACGATCATGTCCTGAAGCATCTCCACATCCTCCGGATCCACCGCCTCGGGGTCAATGACGACCTCCTTCAGCTCCCGCTTGCCGGTCACTGTGGCGGAGACCACGCCGCCGCCCGCGGCGGCCGTGTAGGTCTTGGTCTCCAGCTCCTGCTGCATTTTCATCATGTCCTGCTGCATCTTCTGAACCTGCTTCATCATGTTCATATTCATGCCGCCGCCAAAGCCGCCCATTCCGCGGCTGTTGAATCCCTTTGCCATCGGTCGCAACTCCTTTTATTCCTGAATGATGATGTTGTCAAACTGCCGGCTGAACGCCAGCAGATCGTCCAGTTTGTCGTGCTCCGCCGCCTGGGCGGGTGCCGCTGCGGCCGGGGCAGCGGGCGCCTTCCCCACCTTGACCGCGCAGCGCGCCGGGACGCCGGTCTGAGCCGAGGCCAGCCGCCCCAGCTCCTCCAGAATGGAGGCTCCGCCCACCATGCTCTTGGTAAACTCGTCCTTCACCCACAGCGTGAGCACCCCGTCCTCCAGCCGCCCCTGCACCATGGCCGGGTTGCTCAGGAAGGGGTAGACCGCAGGAAATTTTCCCCGCACCGCCGCCACCAGGCCGGGCCAGAGGTCGGCCGCGGCGCTCCGGCCGGCTTCTCCGCCGGTGGGCGCCTCTCCGGCCACCAGGCGGTCCTCAGGAGCTGCAGACGGCTCCGGCGTCTCGTCTACGTCTACCCGCTCCCCCGGCTCATCAGGCAGTGGGGGCCGCTCCTCCTCCCACGGGGGGCGCTCTGCCGGGACTGGCTCCACCCTTGGGGCGGACGGCTCCCGCTTCGCCGGTGCGGACTGCTTCATGGGCTGCCCCGGTACCGCGCAGGCCGCCGGAATCCCCCCCGCCAGCAGCTCCTCCACCCGGGCCAGCCGGGCAGTCAGCGCCGCGGTGCTCTCGTCCAGGCCCGGGTCGCAAAGGCGGATGAGGCACAGCTCCGTGTCCGTCCGGCGGTTGCCGCTGCGGGACAGATCTGCGATGGTGGTCTGAAGCAGGCCCAGCATCTGTACCAGCCGGGCCGTCTGGAACTGGTTGGACAGGCGGCGCATCGTATTTTCGTCATAGCCGCCGGTGAGCAGGGCCGCGCCCCCCTGGGGGGCCGTCTTTCGGATGAGCAGATCCCGGGTCAGGGCGGACAGCTCGCCCAGCAGAGAGCCCACGTCCTTCCCCGCGCCGTACAGCCGGGCCAGGGTCTCCAGGGCCCCGGCGGTGTCTCCCCCGCCGAGCTGCTCCATGAGCCGCGCCGTCTCCAGGTTGCCCGCCAGCCCCAGGGCGTCCAGCACCTCCTGCTCCCCGATGGGGCCGGATGGACCGGCGCACTGGTCCAGCAGGGACAGGGCGTCCCGCAGGCCGCCGTCGGCCAGCCTGGCCAGCAGGCTGGCCCCCTCCCCCCGCAGCTCAATGCCCTCTTCCCGGGCCACATAGGCCAGCCGGGCAGCGATGTCGCCGGGGAGAATCCGCTTGAAGGAGAACTGCTGGCACCGGGACTTGATGGTGGCCGGCACCTTGTGCAGCTCCGTGGTGGCCAAAATGAACATGAGGTGCTCCGGCGGCTCCTCCAAAATCTTCAGCAGCGCGTTGAAGGCCGCAGTGGAGAGCATGTGCACCTCATCCACAATATACACCCGCTTGCGCACTGCCGCCGGGGTGTATACCGCCTCGTCCCGCAGGGCGCGCACCTGGTCCACGCCGTTATTGGAGGCGGCGTCCAGCTCCAGCACATCCAGGATGGAGCCGCTCTCAATGCCCAGGCAGGACGGACACTGGTTGCAGGGATTGCCGTCCACCGGGTGTTCACAGTTCACCGCCCGGGCCAGGATCTTGGCGCAGGTGGTCTTGCCCGTTCCCCGGGTGCCGGTAAACAGGTAGGCGTGGCTCAGCCGGCCGGTGGCCACCTGGCGCTTGAGCGTGTCGGTGATATGGGACTGGCCCACCACATCGTCAAAGGTGCGGGGCCGCCATTTGCGGTACAGGGCCTGATACAAGGGCGGTCACCTCAAATCAAATCAAAAAGGAGAGGGGCGGAGGATGCGGAAAGCCGCGTCGCTTCGCCCCTCTCCCGCCGCGTCCGGCGCGTGGCAAGACCGCACACCGGCCTTTGGAGACTGCGCTATACCCGTTACCCAGGCAGCCGGCTCAGGAGCGGGACCCCCGCGGCACAGGTCGCGGTCCGCTTAGTGCTGCTCGGTTCCCCGCCTGACACGGTTCACGGTGCGGCCTTGCGCGGGACCGATCCATCATCGCTGCTTACCTGGGGCAGACAGCACAACGCAGTTCCGGGGGCCGGGATTCATCCCTGCTGTAGCGGGTTGCAGGTACAGGGCACCGCTAACTCCCCGACTAGTGCGGCCTTGCCGCGGGCCGGACGCCTCTGCGCCGTCCGTCGGAAGGCTGTGTTTGATATCATACATCATTTCCCGCCATTTATCAATATCACTTTTCACTTTTTTCAAAAAAGGTCTTTACAACCGGATAAATTATGCTATAATATCTGAGTGTCCACGACAAGAATCTTTCATTTTGCTGAGAGCACTCTGTATGGGCCTATAGCTCAGCTGGGAGAGCGTACGGTTCGCATCCGTAAGGTCGTCGGTTCGATCCCGATTAGGTCCACCATTCATAGAAAACGCCGCAGTGAAAACTGCGGCGTTTTCTCGTTTGACCACAGAAATACCACAGACGGATTTCTGCTTTAACTACTTGACGGGTACCCCCTTTCAGGAGTGCCCGTCTTTTTTGTTTGTGCCAATACTGTTTAGCGCCTCCCAACTAATCTCGTTGGAAGTTGCCGCTATCTCTCAAACAGTCGCATTTTCAGCATAAATCTTCTCTTATATTTTCTGAGAATATTTCTTGACCACAAATTTGCCCATAGACAGAAAAAATCAGCCCGCCGGATGGGCACCTTCCATCGGCGGGCCGGTTTTGCAACATTTCAGCTTGCTTTGCGACTCCATCGTTTCCTTGCTTGGAAGTTTGTCATGGAATGTTCTCTCCGCTCTTCTGGTTGTTTGACCTCTGCTTTCGCGGTATCACGGTCAATCTTTTCCGCCGCCAATTGCTGCATCTCGTCGGTTATGTGGGAATATGTGTTCAGGGTAGTAGCGCTGGATACATAACACAAAATTGTCGGCAGGGTCTTGATGTCCATTCCGTAGGCCTAGGCGTTGGTTGCAAAAGTATGGCACGGACCATGAAATCTCACCCGTTCACATCCCGCATAATCCAAAATTCTGTGCAGGCGCTTATGGGGCGAGGATGGACGCATGGGCAAGTCTTCTTTCTTTGGGGATGGAAACATCCATCGTGAATCCACCTTGGTCTTATACTCTGCCAGCACTCGCCTGACGGATGGCGGCAGGATCATGGTACGAACCGCCGCTTTTGTTTTGGGTTCACAGATGACTACCTCTGATCCGACAATGCTAGCTTGCTTGTCGATCCGCAGCTCTCCAGTCGTTAAGTTCAAATCGTCCCACTGAAGGGCGGCCAGTTCCCTCAGTCGCAGGCCAGTGGCAAACTCCAGAGGGAAGAGTTCATAGTAATTTTCCTCTTTGGCCTGGATGAGTACTCTCTGCATAGTTTCCCCTGAGGGAATTTTCATCTCTTCTCGTTTTGCAGGCGGACACTTGCATCCAATGGCCGGGTTGCAGAGGATCAAATGCTCCTCAGCTGCTTTCTCCAGTGCCTGCCGGCATAGACTGCGGCAACATCGAATCTGGCTGTCAGCAATACCTTTTCCATTGGCATACTCATCTGGCTTCATCCACACACAAATTTGCTGCTTATCATTTTCTGTTAGTTTGTTCAGTGGAATATCGCCTAGCCTTGGTTTGATGTATAGCCGGAGATACCCTTCGTAGGTTCGATGGGTTCTGGGCCGGATTTATGGTTTGCTGTAGGTTTCGTACCAATAGTTCAGACACTCCCCAAATGGCATATCTGCCCGAACCTTGGACGGATTTGCAGGTGCAATGGTGTCTTTCAGTGTTTTCAATTTATCCACGCACTCACCTTTGGTCTTGGCCAGCACATTTTTCGTCTTGGGAAGGCCGTCCTTTCTCAGCTGGGCGGTGCCTTCGCCGTTTTTTGGCTTTCTTCCCATGGCTTCAACTCCTCTTCAAAGATATTTTTAAGAAATTCCTCTACGATCTCAGCCGCCCGCTTTTGTATATCCGTAGTGGTGTGGGTAGGTGTCTTGGGCGAACGCCGACCTGGTATGTCCCAGGATTCCAGACAGAGTCTTTACATCTACACCAGATGCCAACGCATGGGTGGCAAAAGTGTGGTGCAGACCATGAAACCGGATATCAGGCAGCTCCGCCCGTTTTAACAGGGCTTTCAGCCGATCATAGGCAGTACTCGGGTGGGTAGGCTGTTCTGGTTTCCACGGATGGGGGAAGATCCATTCCGTCAGAGCGGACTTTTTCCTCTCCCGGAGCAATTCTACAGTACTGGGCGGCAGGGTGATCGTTCTGGCACCAGCTGATGTCTTGGTATCCCAAGTAGTCAGTTTTCCGCCACGCTCCTCATGTACAGCGCGGCAAATCTTGAGCCTTCCATCATCTGCATCAAAGTCCCTCCACTGGAGGCCGCAGATCTCACCTCGCCGCAGTCCGGTTGTCAGTTCTGTATAGAAGAAGTCATACCAGACGGCATCCTCCCGTATAATCTCCACAAATCGTTCCAACTGCTCATCCGTTAAAATTTGTTTTGCCTCCCCCAGTGCTTCATGGAGCATGGAGTGAATCCCACGGACAGTACTGCTGGCAAGCACTCTCCTGTGGTTCGGTTTCCCTGACGAGCCAGCGTATCATATAACTTTTTAATGTCTTTTCCGGTTATCTGAGTGATTGGCTTGTCTCCCATAAAGGGGACAATGTGGTTCCGCACGGTACCTTCACATCGTCTCACGGTAGAGGGACGAATGTTAGGAGCTATGTTTTTCAACCATTGCTCCAGCCACTGGCCCAGTGCCATCCGACTCTCCTCAGTCAGCTCGACACTCTGATACACCTCAATACTCTGCCGGAGCTTAACTGTCAGTTCCTTCTGGATATCAGTATAGATATAGCGGAAGATGGACTCACCGTTCTCTTTGTGGCCCACTACGGGATGTGCCTTGAAATTAGGGACGACTGGTTCACACACGTAGTCCCTCGGACACCGTTCGGCGCACATCGGCCCGGCTGTGGCTGAGCCCCCCCGGATCAAAGGCAGGGCAGTCTTATAACGGATGGCCTTGCAGCGGAGCTCACCGGCCATGTCCAAAGTCTCCTGTATCTTTCAGCTTTCGTGGCCGTTGACCGTCTCTTTGAAAAGTATCTACGCACCGTGCTCTGACTGCGCCCCATAAGCCAGCAGAAAAACCAACCTCCTGGATCTAATTTAAAAGTTATCCGACAAAAAGTGATTCCCGCACAAAAAAACACGCCCCATGCCGTCCGAAAATGGAATGGCATGGGGCGCAGCTTTATTTTATACCGGCCGAGCATGGGCGGAACTATGGTCGGCCCCGGCCCTTGCCGCCGGTGGCTGGATGCGGAGGACAGCACGTCCTCCCCTCTACAGACTCATATGGCTGGTTTTCCATCTAACCACAGATATCAAAAAACTGTGAGGATAAAGATAACTGGAATGCAATATGTACTCAGCGCTCCCTTTGTTCCGGGAGAGGAATCACCGAGTTGTTTGCCAACTCAATCCGAAACGCATATTTATCGCCGCGGACAATGGATTTTGTATATTCAATCAGGACATTGCCCTCATAGCTGTATCGCTCCAAAAGAGTACACGGAACATTGGATGAGATATGCAACAGCGTTCTTTCTTCTGAGCGCGGCATAACAGGCCGGAATTTTTCCGTGGCCCGATCTGCATGGAAGTTATACTGTTCTCGCAAAAACTCATATAGAGAGCCGCAGGAGAGCGCCTCCGTGTCCAGCGTCAAAAAACGGCTTTGGGGAAGAAAGGTGGTTTCCAGCATCAGAGGATACGTCCTGGCCGAGCGGAGCCGGAGCAGTTTATGGAACACTGTTCCCTCCTGATACCCGGTTTCAATCGCCAAAGACTTATCGGCTTTGACCAGATCATAGTGAATGACAGAATTCTGAATTAGAATATTGCTGCTTTTAAGCGTATCAGTAAACGAGTAGAAATCAGATAGGGGCTGGGTAAATACGAACGGCTTAATATAGGTTCCATTACCCTGGACCGAGTAAAGTACACCGGTTTCTTTCAGCATGTTGAGTGCACGCCGGAGAGTGCTACGGCTTGCGTTATACTTCCGGCACAACTTTTCTTCGGGGGGGAACAGTGAATTTTCCGGATAGAGCCCCGTCTGTATATCACGAAGCATCTCCGTGTAAACGTCTATATAGACCGGCCTTTGAGCCATACCGCACCCCCCGCTTGCCGCTACTTCACGTCACTTCAGATAGCCAATCGCCCCATAGATCCTTACAAGTATTTTTAGAGACTATTACTATTTTGCCAATTATTTTATCATATGGGGAGTGAATTTACAAG
The DNA here is from genome assembly GCF_000239295.1 of Flavonifractor plautii ATCC 29863. Lineage (GTDB taxonomy): Bacteria > Bacillota > Clostridia > Oscillospirales > Oscillospiraceae > Flavonifractor > Flavonifractor plautii. The sequence continues at coordinate 20,958 of NZ_JH417797.1, read as the reverse complement.
GAAATATTTCCCTGTTAAAAAAGAGATACAACTCAGGTCAGTTGTATCGATTCAAAATGCATACAACTGAGGGTAGTTGGCCTATTTTACCCAAAACCATAGACAAAATTAGCAAAAAACTATACAGTATGTACATAAGCAGCCGATCCGCACGCGTTATTACAGTTAAAAGTACCACATGGAGGAGCCAATATGAAGCAATGGTATGTCGGGGTAGACGGCGGAGGCACAAAAACCGCCGTCGCGATCTCCACCGCTGACAGTGTTCCGATCCAAACCATGACCTACCCGACCTGTTCCTATCAGTCCATCGGTATTCCGGAATCCGTTGCCCTGATCACGAAGGTGGTACGGGAGGCCCTCTCCGGGGGCGGGGTAAGCCCACAGGATTGTGCCGGGTGTTGCGTGGGTATGCCCTGTTATGGCGAAAACCCAGCAAATGACCGGGAGATCGTTCGCCTGCTGACGGATGCTCTGACTCCAGTCCCAGTGTATGTTGTGAATGACGGTGAAGTTGGCTGGGCTGGATCCCTCGCCTGTGGGGAGGGAATCCATATTGTTTCCGGCACAGGTTCTATCGCATTTGGACGCGGGTGTGACAAAGAATTTGCCCGCTGTGGGGGGTGGGTGGAGTTTTTTGGGGATGAGGGCTCCTGCTACTGGATTGGTCGGCAGGGAATGAGTCTGTTTTCCAAAGAGGCCGATGGCCGGTTGCCGAGGGGTCCGCTCTATGATCTAGTCCACGGGGAGTTTGGCCTGACGGAGGACTACCAGTTTATTGATCGGATTGTCCGGGAATTTGCCCCCTATCGGGAAAAAGTCGCGGGGTTCCAGCGGTACGTCCTACAGGCCGCCCGGGCTGGCGATACAGCCGCTGCCGCGCTGTATGAAACGGCTGCGCTTGAGTTGGCGCTCATGATTCGCACGCTCAAGGCAAAACTTCGTTTCTCCGCCGAGCCCATCAGCGTTTCCTACTCCGGCGGTATCTTCCATGCCGGAGAATTCATCCTGGCCCCTCTCCGTAAAAAGGCCGAAGAGCTGAACTGCATACTTTGTGAACCCAAATACTCCGCGACCGAGGGCGCGCTCATGTTGGCCATGGAACGGTTCCCTTTATCACCCAGTTAAATGTCCGAAGGAGAATGATGTTATGTTTTTGACCGAAGCTGAGATTCTGGATACCCCGCTGTCCCTGAACTACACCTGCCAATACTTTGAGAAGAACAAAAAAAATCTGGAGCAGTTCTTCCAGGAAAACCAGCAAAAGAAGTTTACCATTTTGGGCTGCGGCTCCAGCTATATGCTGGCGAAGAGCACAGCATCTCTGTTTGCGTCGCTCCCGGGAACCAGCGCAAATGCGATCGCCGCCGGCGACTACATTGTGGACCCTCTATTCTGGTATGAGACGGTGAAGGGCAGCATCGTGCTCCTGCTTTCACGGTCCGGAAAGACCTCTGAAATGGTATGGGCCCTGAAGCACATCAAAGAGGCTCACGGATGTCCAGCGGTGTCCATCACAACGGAGGATGGGAATGATCTGATGCCCTTGTGCGACCTGAACCTGACGCTGAACTGGTGCCATGATGACAGTGTCTGCCAGACCCGAACTGTCACGAACCTGTATGCCTCCACACTGCTTCTGGCGGCGGAATACGCAAGGGATGACCGCCTCCGAGAGAGTGTCCTGGCAGCCATGCGGGAGAGCACCTCGTTTCAGCTGAAGTACCGGCCGGTGCTGGCCGAGATCGCAAACCTTGATTGGGACAATGTGGTGGTGCTGGCGGACGGCCCCATTTGCGGCATCGCGGAGGAGGGCGCCCTCGCCTTTACCGAGATCTCCATGCTGACAGGCCGCTATTTCCATCTGCTGGATTACCGTCACGGGCCTATCGTGGTCAGTGGAAAACGGACTCTGACTCTCGCGTTGCTGCGGCCCGGTGAAGAAAAGCTCCAAAGCGCTATGATGAAAGATGTGATTCAGCGCGGCGGCCCTGTGGTCACGATTTCCCACTGCACAGAAAATAGGTACGACGCGGCAGCCCATATTCAGATTCCGGAAGTCGGCGAGTTCGCCGCATGGGGCATTCTGTTCATCTATGTCGCGCAAATGACAGCTCTGCTGAAAGCAATTGCCCTAGGCGGAAACCCCGACCAGCCCAAGGGCCTGGACGCCTACATATCCCTGTAAATTTTTCTTACAAGGATCGTTTGCCTTGTCTGAGAGAAACGATTTGAAAACAGAGGGGAGAGGATAGCTCCAAATATGAAACTGCCGGATCAGGCGTCGTTAACAGGATAAGGACGGACTACAAAGGAGGAATAGAAGGGATATGAGAAATCGAAGGAAAGCTGTTTCGCTTCTAACGGGCCTACTCGTGACGGCCCAGTTATTTCCAACCGCGGCGCTTGCGGCAGACTCCAGCGAGTCCGCATTGAACAAGGCCCCCGGATATCAGGATTTTCCCGCCTATTACAGCGACAGTGCGCATGCCGATGACCAGGTGACTCACCCGGACGTAGTTGTCCTGGAAGAACCGTGGAACGGCTATCGCTATTGGGCCGTTTATACGCCCAACGTGATGCGGATCTCCATCTACGAAAACCCGTCCATCGTTGCCTCCAGCGACGGAGTGCATTGGGTAGAACCGGAGGGGCTTTCCAATCCCATTGAGCCGCAGCCACCCAGCACCCGCTACCACAACTGCGACGCTGATATGGTCTATAACGCGGAATACGATGCCATGATGGCCTATTGGAACTGGGCGGATGACCAGGGCGGAGGCGTTGGGGCCGAAGTCCGGCTGCGGATTTCCTATGACGGCGTACATTGGGGCGTCCCCGTGACTTATGATGAGATGACCCGCGTATGGTCGAAGCCCACCTCCGACGCGGAGCGTCAGGTTGCGGATGGAGAGGATGACTTCATTACCGCCATTGCTTCTCCAGACCGCTACGATATGCTCTCTCCCACTATTGTCTACGATGACTTCCGGGATGTGTTCATCCTGTGGGCCAACAATACCGGCGACGTGGGGTATCAGAATGGTCAGGCGAACTTCGTGGAAATGCGTTATTCGGACGACGGGATCACCTGGGGTGAGCCAGTCCGCGTCAACGGCTTCCTGGGGCTTGACGAGAATGGGCAGCAGTTGGCCCCCTGGCATCAGGATGTCCAGTATGTTCCAGATTTGAAGGAGTTTGTTTGTATTTCCCAGTGCTTTGCCGGCCGAAATCCGGATGGCTCTGTCCTGCACCTGACCACATCAAAGGATGGAGTCAACTGGGCGCAGGTGGGCACCAAGCCCCTGCTGTCCCCCGGGCCAGACGGCAGTTGGGATGATTTCCAGATCTATCGCTCCAGTTTTTACTATGAGCCAGGCAGTTCCGCCGGAGATGGTACCATGCGCGTCTGGTACAGTGCCCTGCAGAAGAACACCAATAACAAGATGGTCGCGGATTCCTCCGGGAATCTGACCATTCAGGCCAAAAGTGAGGATGACCGCATCTGGAGGATCGGCTATGCGGAAAACAGTTTTGTTGAGATGATGCGCGTGCTGCTGGATGACCCCGGCTACACGACGCCCGCCCTGGTTTCCGGCAATTCCCTTATGCTGAGTGCTGAGACCACTTCCCTTCCCACAGGGGATGTCATGAAGCTGGAAACCAGTTTCGCGCCTGTGGACACCTCTGATCAGGTCGTGAAATATACCTCCAGTGATCCGGATGTGGCGACGGTGGATGAGTTTGGAACCATTACAGGCGTTTCTGTCGGTTCAGCGCGCATCATGGCGGAGACCCGGGAGGGCCTGTCCGACGACCTTGAAATTGCAGTGGTGGAGAATCCGTACACGCTGATTCCCCAGTCCAATATGACGGCAACCGCCACCAGCGTCTACGGCGGGACGACGGAGGGCCCCGCCTCCAATGTCCTCGATGGAAACGTCCGCACAATATGGCATACCAACTATGCTCCCAAAGATGAACTGCCGCAGAGTATCACCGTTTCCTTTGACCAGCCCTATACCGTCGGCCGCTTCGTCTATACCCCACGTCAAAACGGGACAAATGGCATAATTTCGGAGTATGAGCTGTACGCCATCCACCAGGACGGCAGCAAGGACCTAGTCGCCTCCGGCTCAGACTGGGCGCTCGATGCCAAGGATAAAACCGTGAGCTTTGCACCGGTAGAAGCCGTCGGCCTGGAGCTCAAGGCGATTGCCGGCGCAGGTGGGTTCGGTACTGCCGCCGAACTCAATGTGTATGCGTATGGTCCAATCGAGCCTGCGCCCGTATATGTCCCGGTGGATGACCGGGATGCTTCCCTGGTGTTTACGGGTGCATGGAATAACGACAGCAACGGAAGCTTTTATGAAGGGACGGCCCGTTATACCAACGAGATCGGCGCGTCCGTGGAGTTCACATTTGTGGGGACGGCCATTCGGTGGTATGGTCAAAATGATGTAAATTTCGGCGCTGCGGAGGTATACGTGGACGGCGTTCTGGCAGGGGAGGTAAATGTGTATGGGCCGGCGGCGGCTCAGCAGCTTCTATTTGAGGCGGACGGTCTGGCCTATGGGAAGCATACCATCCGCATCGTCTGTGTGTCTCCGGTGGTTGACTTCGACTATTTTTCGTATGTGGGAGAATAAAGCGATTCTAGCAGGCGACTTTCAACACAAAGGATTATAGAGAAGGAGGACTCGGAAATGCGTGTTAAAAAGTTCATATCACTCACGCTCAGTACGATGCTGTGTCTGCAGCTCTTGCCCACCGCTTCTTTTGCGGCGGCGCCTGCAACGGACACCGGCAACGCAGGACTGATTGCAGAAGGTGATTATGCCATTGCCGGCAATGGCGTCCGCGTCACTTATGACGCGGACGGGCAGACAATCACTCTGTACCGCACAGAGGGATCTGGGCTTATCCAGATGAGCAAGCCTTCTCCATTGGGAGGGCCAGTGATTGGAGGGCAGGAGGTTCAGGACTTCAGCCATATTTCATGTGATGTGGAGCAGAGCACCAGCGGAGTGATGGGCAGCGGTCAGAGAATGACCATTACCTCTCAGAGCATGAGCACGGGCCTAATTCGTACCTATGTGCTGGAGACCTCTGATATCGAGGAGGGTGTGGTATATACTGCAACATCCTATGAGGCAGGAGCTTCTGATGTGGAAGTGTCTTGGTTCATTGGCAGTGTGTATGAGCTTTATGGTGCGGAAGATCGTATCTGGAGCTATAACGGCGGCGGTGAGGGGCCGATGCACTACTATGATACGCTTCAAAAGATTGACCTGACCGACTCTGGCAAGTTCAGTAGGGAGAATAAACAGGATGACACGGCTGCAAGTATTCCTGTGTCAGATATTTACATTGCTGATGGAGGGATTACCGTTGGCGATGCTTCTGCAACCAGAAGGGAGGTACATACTCCGGTTCAGGAAACCAGTGATTCAGCTCAAGTTTCTATCGGGTGGCCAGGCAAAGTCATTGCCGCCGGAAGCGTGATCGAAATTGGTGAGAGCTTTGCTGTAGTCCATCCGGGTGACTATTATAACGGCTTGAGAGGTTACAAAAATGCAATGGATCACTTGGGCGTGATTATGCCTGCACCTGGGGATATTCCTGATAGCAGCTATGATCTCCGATGGGAAAGCTGGGGCTGGGGGTTTAACTGGACGATCGACTTAATAATCGGCAAATTGGATGAACTTCAGGCAGCCGGAGTCAAGCAGATCACTTTGGATGATGGTTGGTATACCAATGCAGGAGACTGGGCCTTAAATCCAGAAAAGTTTCCAAATGGAGCCTCCGATGCGTTGCGGCTGACAGATGCAATTCATGAGCATGGTATGACTGCACTCCTTTGGTGGAGACCTTGTGACGGCGGGATCGATAGTATACTCTATCAGCAACACCCTGAATATTTCGTTATGGATGCAGATGGAAGACCTGCAAGGCTTCCTACTCCTGGTGGTGGGACCAATCCCAGCTTGGGATATGCACTTTGCCCTATGGCGGATGGTGCGATTGCAAGCCAAGTTGACTTTGTAAACCGTGCAATGAATGATTGGGGGTTCGATGGCTTCAAGGGAGATTATGTGTGGAGTATGCCTGAATGCTACAATCCTGCACATAACCACGCCTCGCCAGAAGAATCCACTGAAAAGCAATCCGAGATATACCGCGTCTCTTATGAGGCTATGGTGGCCAACGACCCCAATGTGTTCAATTTGTTGTGCAACTGCGGTACGCCCCAGGACTACTATAGTTTACCATATATGACACAGATTGCTACGGCTGACCCCACTTCTGTGGATCAAACAAGGAGACGCGTGAAAGCCTACAAGGCACTGATGGGAGATTATTTCCCTGTTACAGCCGACCACAATAACATCTGGTATCCAAGTGCCGTCGGTACGGGCTCTGTTCTCATTGAAAAACGTGACCTTAGCGGTACTGCCAAGGAAGAATATGAAAAATGGCTTGGGATTGCGGATACAGTTCAGTTGCAGAAAGGCCGGTTTATTGGCGATCTTTACAGTTATGGTTTTGACCCTTACGAAACCTATGTGGTGGAGAAAGACGGGGTTATGTACTATGCCTTCTACAAAGATGGGAGCAAATATAGCCCCACTGGCTATCCAGATATTGAGTTGAAGGGGCTAGATCCAAATAAAATGTATAGGATTGTTGACTATGTCAATGATCGTGTCGTGGCAACAAACCTGATGGGTGATAACGCTGTATTCAATACACGTTTTTCCGACTATCTACTGGTTAAAGCGGTGGAAATTTCGGAACCGGATCCAGAACCTGTTGACCCTGATTATGGTTTCACCTCTGTTGATGACAGAGACGAGGCTCTTATTTACACAGGGACATGGCATGATGACAACAACGCATCTTTCAGCGAAGGGACTGCACGTTATACTAACAGTACCGATGCTTCGGTTGTATTCTCCTTTACTGGAACTTCCATTCGCTGGTATGGCCAGAGGGATACCAATTTTGGCACGGCTGAAGTTTATTTGGACGATGAACTGAAAACAACAGTTGATGCGAATGGGGCCGCAGAAGCAGGCGTATGTCTTTTTGAAGCGCTTGATCTTCCGGCTGCCGAGCATACCATTAAAATTGTGTGCAAGAGCGGAGTGATTGATATTGACCGCTTTGCATATGAAGCTGCTACCCTTGAACCCATCTATGAAAAGGTCGATGCGCTCTCGGATCGGATCACTTATGTTGGGAATTGGGAAGAGTATCACAACAGCGAGTTCTACATGGGAAACGCAATGCGCACAGACGAAGCCGGCGCTTATGCTGAACTGACTTTCCGTGGTACAGCCGTACGCCTGTATGCAGAGATGAGCTTCAATTTTGGCACTGCAGATGTCTATTTAGACGGAGAGTTAGTGGAAAACATAATCCTATACGGCCAGGAAGCAACTGGGCAGCTAATGTTTGAGCGTACGGGACTGGAGGAAGGAGAACATACCATTCGCCTTGTACAAAACGCCTGGAACATCAATTTGGACTATATTTCTTATCTACCAGAGCAAGATCAACCAACGCCGCCGGAGACGACGGTTACTGTTGATGCAATGGACGCCCAACTGGTGTATACAGGCGTATGGAATGATGACTATCATGACGTCTTTCAGGAAGGAACCGCCCGTTATGCCATTAGTGCCGGCGCCTCGGTCGAGTTCGAATTTACTGGAAGCGAAATCCGTTGGTATGGACAAAATGATTCCAACTTCGGTGTTGCCAGCGTTTATATCGATAATGAGTTTGTGCAGCAGGTAAATGTTAACGGAGCTGCGGCTGTGGGAAAGCTTTTGTTTCAAAAGACTGATCTACCAGCCGGTTCGCACACGATCCGCATTGTGTGCGATACTCCGGTTATTGATTTGGATTATTTGACTTATACCACTAAGGCATAATGTTTCATTCCAAATAAAATAGGAGGTTACTCATTTGGATAAAATTACATTTCTTGGCGCAGGCAGTACCGTCTTTGCAAAAAATGTTTTAGGCGACTGCATTACGACGGATGCTATGCGCGAGTTTGAGTATGCGCTCTATGACATTGACCATCAGCGGTTGGAAGAGTCCTATATGATGCTTTCTAATATTAACCGGAACTCTAACGACGGAAAGGCTAAGGTCGTCAAATATGCAGACCGGCTGGATGCTTTACGTGGAGCAAAATACGTCATTAACTGCATTCAAGTGGGAGGATATGACCCCTGTACGATTACAGACTTTGAAATTCCCAAAAAATATGGACTGCGCCAGACGATCGGAGATACGCACGGCATCGGTGGAATGTTCCGGGCACTGCGCACCATCCCTGTAATGTTGGACTTTGCGAAAGACATGGAGAAGGTCTGTCCTGATGCACTCTTCATCAATTATACAAACCCCATGTCCATGCTATGCTTGGCGATGTTCCGAGCCAGTTCTGTCAATACAGTTGGTCTGTGCCACTCCCACCAGGCCTGTGTACCTGAACTCCTCGCCGAGCTTGGCATGCCCTGGGACGGCGTTTCTTACAAGATTTCGGGCATCAACCACATGGCCTGGCTATTAGAGATTAGCCGCAACGGCGAGGATCTCTATCCCATCATCCGCAAGCGTGCCCAGGAGGGACCAATTTACGCCCCCACGCTTGCATTGCGTGAGTTACATCCTGAGTATGCGGACAGAATTCCGTCAGTGGCCGAGCAGTTTACTCCTGATAATCATCATGATATGGTTCGCTTCGAAATCATGAAGCAGTTCGGCTACTTCGTCACAGAATCCAGCGAGCACAGCAGCGAATATTACCCCTGGTTCATCAAAAAGGACCATCCTGAGCTTATCGACCGCTTTCACATCCCTCTGGATGAGTACCCCCGCCGTTGCCGCGATCAGATTGCGCGGTGGAAGCAGCAGGCCGAGCATCTGGTCCACAATGAGAACCTGACCCACACGAGGAGCAGCGAGTACGCCGCCGGCATCATCGAGGCACTGGAGACCGGCAGAACCTTTGGATTTGCTGGTAACGTTCTCAATACTGGGCTTATTGACAACCTGCCCTTCGATGCCTGTGTGGAAGTCTCCTGTATGGTAAACGAGGGTCATCTCTCCCCCTGCCACATGGGGCCGCTTCCCAATCAGCTCGCCGCGCTGAATCGGCGGCAGATCGAGGTGCACCAGCTCACCGTAGATGCCGCTCTCACCAGGAAGAAGGAGTACATCTATCAGGCCGCCATGCTGGACCCCCATGCCGGGAGCGAACTGACCATCGATGAGATCCGCAGCCTTGTGGACGACCTCATACAGGCCCACGGCGACTGGTTGCCGGAGTATCATTAAATAAATGCAAGAGCCACAGGGACCAATGCCAAGGTTATTCGCGCTTGCCCCGCAACTCGTTGAGGAAGAAACAAGGAGGGAAATTTTGTGTCTACCGAAGTCGTTAAGGAAGCTAAATTAGAGGAAGAACCAAGGCAATGTACCAAGAAGGAAAAGCTCGGCCACGCAATTGGTGTACTCGGGCATGATTCTATGTATACCTTGTGGTCTACCTGGACTACTCCGTTTTTAACGGATATTCTAAAGCTGCCCGCCGGCTTCCTAGCGTTCCTTTTTGGTGGGGCTCGATTCTTTGACGCCTTTACCGATATCTCTATGGGTATCATTGCAGACCGTACTAGGAGTAAGTGGGGCCGGTTTCGCCCGTGGCTTCTCCGCTCAGGTCCTCTTATGGGGATCTGTTTAGCACTCTCTTTCTTTAAGCCCGATATCGGCACCATCGGACTGTGCATTTTTGCAGGTATTATGTATATCATCACAGGCAGTATTGTGTTTACCTCTGTGGATATACCATTCTGGAGCTTGCCTGCGGCAATGACCAGCAATACGAAAGAGCGCTCGGAAATTGTTGGCTTCACTACCACCGCGTCCAATACCATTACTGGAATTATTGGATTAGTGATGCCAATGGCACTGGCCTTCTTTGGCGAATTTAACTGGTATGTTTACTTTTTCCTTGCACTTGCTGTTGCCGTCTGGGGTGTGACCATGTACCTGATTTCCTTCAAGTTGGTACGGGAGCATGTGGTACCAGACGACAGTGAGAAGTTTGAGCTCAAACTGGCACTAAAAAATATTTTTCAAAACAAGCCCTTGCTCCTGATCCAAATCTCAAATATCTTTTGCCTGCTAGGTATGATGCTGAAAGGCTATCTCAATTATTATTATTGTGTATATAACTGGGGCAGCCTGGGTTATATGACTGTGCTGAACTTAATTAATCTGGTTGGTATGGTTGTAGGCGCATTGATCTTCACCTTTCTCTCTCAGCATATTGGGAAAAAGAATTGCATGTTTCTCTTTGCCGGGCTCATGACAATATCCAGCCTCGTTCTCTACTTTGCCGGGTATCATAACGCTATTGTACTTTTTGCCACATCTTCTGTCTCAACTGTATGCGTTGGAGCTGTCATGGTCTGTGTCAACGCGATGATGATGGATACAATTGAGTATGGCGAATGGAAAACCGGCCAGCGCAATGAAGCTATGATTACCTCTACCCGTTGCTTCGTGACCAAGTGTGTCATGGCAGTCGCAGGTATCGCTGTTGCCGCTGTAATCGGTCTGACTGGCTACATTCCCCAAGAGACCGTACAGCCGGTGAACGTATTAAATTCTTTCCACTTTGTATATACGCTAGTCAGTGCTGGAATTATAATCCTTGCAGTTGTCCCCATGCTGTTCTATAAGCTGACCGAGAAGCGCCACGCTGAGATCATGGAGGAGTTGGCCGCCCGCAAAGCCAGCAAGACCCAATGAAGAAGTTCTTAAATTTTATCGTCTGAAAACAGAACGTGCCAATGGGGCACCCGGCGGCTATCGCCGGGTGCCCTCTGTGCAAAAGGAAAGGGGAAGCTATGACCAATCTACAAATTCAAAATCCGATTTCTGAACTCTTGCAAAAGCGCGGACAGAATCGTGAAATGGGCCTCTATTCCTGCTGCAGTGCCAACGAGTATGTAATTCGGGCGGCCCTTCGCCGGGCCAAGGACCGTGATACGGTGGTGCTGGTAGAGGCGACTGCAAATCAAGTGAACCAGAACGGCGGCTATACCGGCATGACCCCGGTAGCGTTCCGGGCGTTTCTGAACCGTTTAGCTGAAGAGGAAAATTTCCCGATTGACAAACTGCTCTGCGGCGGCGACCACCTGGGTCCGCTGACCTGGACCCATTTTCCCGAGGCTGAGGCAATGAAAAACGCAGGCGAACTGATCCGCTCCTATGTACTGGCTGGCTTTTCCAAAATACATATTGATACCAGCATGCGCCTGGCGGACGACGCTCCCAATGAGCGGTTATCGGATGTTGTGATCGCCCACCGCGGCGCCCAACTCTGCCGTATCGCCGAGGAAGCTTTTGCCCAATACAGTGCGTGGCACCCGGAAGCCCCTGCGCCGGTCTATATCATCGGCAGTGAGGTGCCCATCCCAGGCGGCGCCCAGGAAAATGAGGACAGCGTAACCGTAACCGCGCCGGAGGACTGCGAAGCCACGCTGTCCACGTTCCGGGCGGCGTTCTGCTCCAATCATTTGGAGGCGGCATGGGAGCGTGTGGTTGCCATTGTGGTGCAGCCCGGGGTGGAATTTGCCGACGAAAGCGTGATCGAATATGACCGGACAGCCGCCCACAGCCTGACGGAGCATTTAAAGCGGCACCCCAACCTGGTCTTTGAAGGACATTCCACGGATTATCAGCCGCGGCAATGCCTTCGAAAGATGGTAGAGGACGGGATCGCCATTCTCAAGGTCGGACCAGCTCTAACCTTCGCCCTCCGGGAAGGACTGTTTGCCCTGGAGCAGATCGAACGGGAATTGTATGGGATGATGGATTTCCCGTGTTCCCATTTTCGTGAGATCCTGGAGCAGGTCATGCTGGAGGACCAGGGCCAGTGGACCAAATATTATCATGGCTCTATGCCGGAGAAGCGGTACGCCCGGGCTTTCAGCTACTCAGACCGGGCCCGGTATTACCTGACCAACAGCAAGGTACAGGGTGCGCTCCGCCTCCTGCTGGATAATTTGAACACAGCAGGCATCCCAATGGCCCTGATCAGCCAGTATATGCCAGTCCAATACGCCAGAGTCCATGCGGGTATATTGCCTCCCAAGGCTGAAGACCTCCTGATGGACCGTGTGGGGGACTGCATCGACGACTATCTCTATGCGGTACTCAGGGACTGAAGCAAATCTGGAGAAAGCAAAGCCTTGAATACGGAAAGGGTGGAAATATTATATGGCACTGGTAAACAGCAGAGGACTTTTGAGGGATGCCCGTGCAAACGGTTATGCGGTAGGCGCGTTCAATGTAGAAAATATGGAGATGATGCAGGCTGTCATCGCGGCGGCGGAGGCCGAGCACGCGCCGGTCATACTTCAGACGACGCCATCCACATTAAAATACGCGGAGCCAGCAGTCTTCGCGGCCATGGCCCGTGCTATGGCCGGCAAGGCGTCTGTGCCAGTGGCTATGCACCTGGATCACGGAGACCGGTTTGGACTATGTCAGCAGGCCGCGTCAGACGGTTATACCTCCCTGATGATCGACGGCTCTAAACTGCCGCTGGACGAAAATATCGCCCTGGCCCGCAGAGTGGTGGAGATGGCAAGCAGGATGTCTTCCCGGCCTTGTGTGGAAGCGGAGCTGGGGAAACTGGGCGGTAAGGAGGATGATCTGGAGGTCAAGCCAGGTGAGGATCTTTACACAGATCCAGGCGAGGCGGCCCGTTTCGTCCGGGAAACGGGAATCGACTCTTTAGCCGTAGCCATTGGGACCGCACATGGTTTCTACAAGGGCAAGCCCAGGCTGGCCTTTGAGCGGCTGACTCAGATCCGGGAAGCGGTAGATATCCCCCTGGTGCTCCATGGCTCCTCCGGTGTCCCGGACGAAGATGTGCAGCGTGCGGTATCCATGGGTGTGTGTAAGGTCAACTTCGCCACGGAGCTTCGGGCCGCCTATACCCAGGCGGTACGGGACTGTCTGGCTCATGACGCCGCGCTCTACGATCCCAAGAAATATGGGGGCCCCGCGCGGGAGGCCGTCATCTCTCTAGTGCGGCATCGTATAAAAATTTGCGCTGGTAAAGTCGGCTTGATTGCTCCCTTGTAAGTATATATGACCTTTCTTTCCTAATGCATATCGTATTCTTTTGGTGGTAAAGGTATTTCAATCTGCCGCCTGTATCATGCAAAACGAGCAGAGCCCGCATAGCTTTTCTAAATTGCGGAAAGCTAAACACAACCAATCGGAAGGGGTGATATGCTTGTTCAAGCACGAAAAACAACTGTTTCATCCAGTAGAAGTGGAGCAGCCCAATCCTCAGTATGCCGCACTATTGCAGGAGCAGCTCGGCGGCGGCAACGGCGAGCTAAAAGCTGCCATGCAATATATGTCCCAGAGTTTCCGCATCAGAAACCCCAAGATCAAGGATCTGTTTATGGATATCGCGGCGGAGGAGCTGAGCCACATGGAAATGGTAGCTCAGACCATCAATCTGCTCAACGGTCATGACGTGGAGGCAGACAAGGTCCAGGCAGGCGAGATCGAAACACATGTTCTGCTTGGTTTGAATCCCGGTCTCATCAACGCCTCCGGCTATTCCTGGACGGCAGACTATGTCACTGTCACTGGAGATCTCTGCGCGGATCTGCTGAGCAATATTGCATCCGAGCAGCGGGCCAAGGTAGTATACGAATACCTCTACCGCCAGATTGAGGACAAAAAGGTACGGGAAACCATCGACTTCCTGCTCAACCGTGAGGAGGCGCACAACCAAATGTTCCGGGATGCCTTTAATGAGGTGCAGGACAGCGGCTCCAATCAGGACTTCGGTACAACCAAGGCGGCAAAGATGTATTTCTCCCTGTCCAACCCCGGCCCCAATGCATTCGCGGGAAATGAAGTATCCGCGCCCAAGTTTGCAAAATAAAAAGCGGCAGGGGCCGTGTGGTCAAGAGTTCTTCTGCTTTATAAACCATCCTTTCCCTCAAGCCCTTGCTCCGCAGGGTCTTAAGGGGTGCATTCTTATCATAGGCCAAAACGAGAGCCGACTTGTCAAACAAGTCGGCTCTCGTTTTATATCCTGCGCCCGTTTGTCATTCCGCCTCCCGCAGGCGCTCCACCACGGTGTGCCGGGCGATGGAGCGGTAGGTCAGCAGGGGGATCACCAACCCCAGGACCACGAAGATGGGGAAAATAAGCAGGATGGGCGCCAGGGTGAAACGGTAGGTGAAGAACCAAAACAGGCTGTTCACGGCGGTACCCAGCAGCGGCCCCATGACCACTGTGAGGAGCAGGGAGGCCAGCACGGCCGCCAGGGTGTAGAGGAGGCCCTCCAGCACCAGCATCTTCTTGAGCTGCCCGCCGGTCATACCGATGGACTGGAGCACGGCGAACTCCCGCCGGCGGGTGATGATGCCGGTGAGCACGGCGTTGAAGAAGTTGAGCACGCCCACCAGGCCCACGATGAAGCTCAGCGCCCCGCCCAGCATCAGGAACATCCCCCGGAAGCCCTCAAACTCTGCGGCGTAGGTGGCCTTGCTCTCGTAATCGAGCTGGGGGTTGACGTTCTCCGTGTAGTCCCGGAGAAAGCCCTCCATATCCGCCGTCGCGCCGTCGTCCACGTCAAAGGCGTAGTACATGATATCCGCCGTGCCGGTGTCCTGGAGGAAGGTCTGGTCGTTGAGGATAAACTCGTCGGCCCCGTAATAGCGGTAGCTCAGGGCGGTGGGGACGCTGACCAGGGCTGCCACCTCATACTCGAGGTCCCGGTACTTCACCGCCCGGGCGGCAAAGGGCGCGCCCTCCGGAATGTCCTCCTCTCCGCCGTACACCTCGCCAGTGTTGGGGTTGTAGTACTCGTACTCCTCCACGTGCCGCAGTGTAATTTTATCCCCAAGGCGGGCCCAGTGGCTGTCCATCCGCGGGCTGCCGTAGTCGTCCTCGGAGTACACGGCGGCCACGTACCGCCCGCCCGGCTCGTAGAGCTTGGAAATATCCCCCTCCAGCACGGTCAGGCGGTCCAGGGCAAACCGCTCCATACCGTAGAGCTGGGCCCGGTCGGCCAGCAGGCCGTCCTCCGTGCGGTCCATGCCGGACACCATCTGATCCAGGGTTTCCGCGTCGTTCCACCGGCCCCACACCGAGCGGTAGTACTCCTCGGTGATGAACTCCTCCACCGGGGAGGTGCAGCCGTAGGTGCGGCCGCCGGCCGTGATGCCGCCCCGGGCCTCCACCTCTTCCACCGCGTCTTCCGGCAGGGCCATGTCCGGGTTGAATCCCTCCCCGCCGGTCTGGAAGTGTCCGGCATCGGCCAGGATGAAGTCGCTGGCCGTAAAGGCGGCGATATACTTATCCATGTCGAAGCCCTTGGCAAAGGTGACCGTCATGGTGAGCAGCACCACCGCCAGACACAGGGAGAGCACGGTGACCACCGTCTTGCCCCGGTTCCGGCCCAGGTTGGCCCAGGCCATGGAGAGCAGGGAGACTCCCTTCCCCACCCGCTTTCCGGCCTTCCTGCGGGTTTTGCTCCTCTCGGTGTAGCGCACCGCCTCGACAGGGGACACCTTTGCCGCCATCCGGCCCGGCTTGCGGCAGGACAGGAGCACCGTCACCAGGGCGAACAGGGCGGAGGCCGCAAAGAGGACGGGGTTGACGGACACAACATTGGTCACGCCGTTCAGCCGGCCGATCACCGCCGGGGTGAGCCCCGCCCCCACCAGCCAGCCCAGCAGCAGCCCCACTGGGATCCCCGCCAGGGAGAGGGCCAGGGCCTGGTAGCGGATGATGCGCCGGAGCTGGCGGCCGGTGGTGCCGATGGTCTTGAGCAGGCCGTAGAAGCGGATGTCGTTGGTGACGGAGATCTGGAACACGTTGTAGATGATCAGATAGCCGGTAAAGAGGATGAGCAGCAGCACGGCGGCAATGGCGGCCACCACCTGGACGTCCAGTCCGCTGGCGAGCTGGGCGCCGGTGTAGCCCCAGTTGACGCCGGAGCGAATATAGTCCTCCCCGGCGGCGTCCTCGCTCTGGAACCCGTGGCCGGCCAGAATCTGCTCCATGTCCCGCTCGATGTGGGCCGAGCCGCTCTTGAGCATCACGTCCAGGTTCCAGGCGCCGGTCATGCCGTCCTCCGGGGCGTTGGGGTTCACCCCCGCCTCGTCCAGCAGGGCGTCCACCCGGCTCTCCGGGAGGAGCACGTGGTTGGCTACGATGGCCTCGTCGTACTCCCACCAGCCGGAGAGGGTGAAGGTCTGAGTGGTCTCATGCCCGTCCACATCAAAGGTGAGGGTGAACCGGGCCCCCAGCTCCGGCTCCACGCCCAGCAGCTCCAGCACGTGGGTGTCGGTGGCCGCCTCGTCGGTACCCTCCTGGGGCAGGCGGCCCTCCGCCGGGTCGCAGTACATCCAGTGGGCGTCGTTGGCGTCGGCGTAGCTCACCTCCACGTGGGCCTTGTTGAAAGGGGCCTGAGTCGGCATACCCACGAACCGCCGCAGGCCGGCCTGCCCGATCAGGGGGTCGTCCTTCAGCGCCTCATACTGCGCTTCGGTCAGGTATTTGAAGCCGCCGTGGGAGTAGCCGCCCACCTGCCGGAAGTTGTTCTGCTGGAATCCGTCGTTGATGGACAGGGCGATGGTGAACAGGGAGGTAAAGAGCACCGTGGTCAGCGCAATAGCCAGCACCGCGATGAGGTTGCGGGTGCGGCTGGCCCGCAGGCTCCGCCGTGCCAGGGTGCGCACACACTTGCGGTTGGAGACGTTCATACCCTCGCCCCCTTACCGCGTGACGATGCGCCCGTCCTCGATGCGGACGATGCGGTCGGCCAACTGGGCGATCTCCTCGTTGTGGGTGATCATCACCATGGTCTGGGCGAACTTCTGCCCGGTGACCTTCATCAGTCCCAGCACATCCTGGCTGGTGCGGGAGTCCAGGTTGCCGGTGGGCTCGTCGGCCAGGAGGATGGCGGGCTTGGCAGCCAGGGCCCGTGCGATGGCCACCCGCTGCTGCTGGCCGCCGGAGAGCTGCCCGGGCAGGCTGTCCAGCTTCTTCTCCAGCCCCAGGACGGCGATCACCTCCCTGACGTAGCTCTCGTCCACCGCGCCGCCGTCCAGCTGAATGGGGAGGACGATGTTCTCATATACGCTGAGCACCGGCACCAGATTATAGGCCTGGAACACGAAGCCGATCTTCCGCCGCCGGAAGATGGTCAGCTCCTCGTCCTTCAGGGTGGACAGCTCCCGGCCGTCCACCGTCACCGTGCCGGAGGTGGGCCGGTCCAACCCGCCCAGCATGTGTAGCAGGGTGGACTTGCCCGACCCCGACGTGCCGATGATAGCCACGAACTCGCCGTTCTCCACGCTCAGCTCCACCCCGTCCAGGGCTTTCACCAGGGTGTCCCCCGCGCCATAATATTTCTTCAGTTCCCTGGTCTGCAAAATCGCCATTTGGAATCTCCTCCTGTGGAAAAAATGGGTACTGCCTTCTGACAGTACCCATTGTAGTGGATCAATCTTTCCACACTCTTTCTCAAATCTTACAGTTTGGAAAGATCCGCCCTATTCCCGGGGCAGGTAGAGGGAAAAGGTGGTTCCCTGGCCGGGGCGGGAGGCCACCTTGACATAGCCCCCCTGCCGCCGCAGGATCTCCCGGACCAGGTAGAGACCGATGCCCACCCCCTCCTCCGCCCGCACAGCGCCGCCCCGGTAGAAGCGGCCGAAGATCCGCCCCTGCTCCTCCTCTGGGATGCCGATGCCGGTGTCGGACACGTCCACCCGGCAGAACTGCCCCAGGGGGACGGCGGAGAGGGTCACCCGTCCCCCCGCCGGGGTGTACTTTACCGCGTTGTCCACCACATTAAAGAGGGCCTCCGCCGTCCACTTCCGGTCAAAGCGGGCGGCCGCCCCGCAGGGCTCCGCCGCCAGGGTAAGCCCCTTGGCCTCCGCCTGAGGACGGGCCTGGGCCAGCGCCCCCTCCAGCAGCGGCCCCACCGGCTGGGGCTCCGGCGCGGTGGTAATGATCCCCGTCTCCAGCCGGGAGGCTTTCACCAGGGCCTGGATCAGAAAGGACAGCTTCTCCGCCTGCCGGGACAGGGTGGCCGCCTGGGCGGCCTGCTCCGGGGACAGCTCCCCCTCCGCCAGCAGGGAGGCGTACAGCAGGATGTTGGCGATGGGGGTCTTGGTCTGGTGGGAGATGTCGGAGATCAGGGTCTGTATGGCGGCCCGCTTCCCCTCCAGCTCCCGGGCCGAGGCGGCGCTGCCGTTGAGGAACCGGGCCAGCCGGCCCTCCAGGGCGGAGAGGCGGGACTCGTCAAAGCGGCTCTCCCGAAAGCTGCCGTCCACCGCATCGGCGAGCATCCGGTCCAGCCGGGCCAGCAGCCGCCGGGTGTAGAGCCACTGGGCCAGCCCGAAGCCCACCCCCAGCGCCGCCAGGGCCAGGGCCCCGCACACCGCCGGGGTCACCGTTTTTCCTCCCAGGTGTAGCCCAGGCCGTACACCGTCTTGATGGGGGCGTCCGTCAGCTTGTCCCGCAGCCGTTTCACCGCCACCGACAGGGCGTTGGCGTCCACGAACTCGCCCCCGTCCCACACCCGGTCCAGGAGCTGCTCCCGGGTCAGGGTCTGCCCCCGGTGCTCCACCAGCAGGCGCAGCAGCCGCTGCTCCGTCTTGGACAGCTCCACCTCCGTCCCGTTCCGCATAAAGCGCAGGCGCTCAAAGTCGAAGGAAAAGGGCCCCAGCTCCAGCGCGGCCGCCGGGGCGCTCCCCCGCCGCAGCAGGCGGTTCACCCGGGCCCGCAGCACCGCCAGGGAGAAGGGCTTGGTCACGTAGTCGTCCGCCCCCAGCTCCAGACCCGCCACCTGGTCGCTCTCCAGGTCGTTGGCGGTGAGAATCAGCACCGGCACCCCGCTGGTTCGCCGCAGCGCGGTGAGAAAATCCAGTCCGTTTCCGTCGGGCAGGTTGAGATCCAGCAGCACCAGCGCGTATTCCTCTTCGCCCAGGGCCGCCCGGCCCTGGGCCAGGGTGGCCGCCACCCTGATTTCCCGGCCCTCTCCGGCCAGCGCCAGGGCGATCCCCCGCCCCAGCGCCTGATCATCTTCTATCAGCAGAATCCGCTCCATGCTCCGCCCTCCCCTGTTTCGCGCCTCTTATCATAACACACTCCGGTCCCTCCGGCAACCGCCGCCTTGTCCGCATAGTGCCGCCCGTTCCGCCATATCCTAGCGTTGTTCCCTTTGAACAGGAGACCGAATATAATTTCAAAAATTATATTTAAAGTTTCTATTGATTATATTGTGCGGCATGTGCTATACTAAAGATAAGGAAAGGTGATCCATATGAATCAGGAAAACGCACTCCCCCGCCGCAAGGCCATGCTCTATTATCCTTCCCAGGCAAAGCCGCGCCCGGTCAGGCTGCGGGAAAAGGACCGGGACCCCTATGACGGGCTGCGTCCCTGGTCCGCCATTACCCACGGCATTGGGGCCGCCCTGGCCCTGCTGGGCACCGTGCTACTCCTGCTGCGCTGCGCCGCCCTCTCCCTCAGCCCCTGGCACGTGGTTTCCTTCCTTATCTATGGTGTGAGCATGGTGGGTCTATATACGGCCAGCACTCTCTATCACTGCCGCAACGTCAGCGTCAAGGGCCGTATCGCCCTGCGCAAGTACGACCACGCCTCTATCTACTTCCTCATCGCCGGTACCTATACCCCTATCTGCCTGGTGGTGCTCCGCACCGACGGTGCCTGGGGCTGGGCCCTGTTCGGTGTCATCTGGGCCTTGGCCCTGGCCGGGCTGGTGCTCACCCTGGCCTGGATCACCGCCCCCCGCTGGCTCACCGCCGGCATCTATATCTTCATGGGCTGGCTGGCTGTGGTGGCCCTCGTCCCCCTGCTGCGCCTGCTCCCCCCTGCCGGCTTTTTCTGGGTGCTGGGCGGCGGCATTCTCTACACCGTGGGCGGCGTGCTCTACGCCGTCAAGTGGCCTGGCCGCGATAATCCCCGCTTTGGCTGTCACGAGATTTTTCACCTGTTCATCCTTATGGGCTCGGTGTTTCACTTCATGCTCATGTACCGGGTGGTCGCGTTTCTCTGAGCACAAGTAAAGGAGCTTCCGCCATACAGCGGAAGCTCCTTTTTGCGCGGTCATTCCTCTGCTGGAGGCTCCGGCACTTCGGGCAGCGGGCCCATGGTACCCAGACAGCGGTTGATCGGGGTCCCCAGGTTGTGGAACTTCTCCTCGTAGTCGGTCATTACACCGTGGATGCCGTCGGCGTGCAGGTCGCGGGTGACCTCAGACACCCCAAAGCCCACCCTGGGGAACTGGAACAGGGACCACTCGAATAGATCCCGGTTGTCTGTCTTGAAGTGGATCTCCCCCGCCTCTGCCAGCACCTGCCGGTAACGCAGCAGGAAGTCCGGGTGGGTCAGCCGCCGCTTGGCGTGGCGGTTGCTGGGCCAGGGATCGCAGAAGTTGATGTAGATGCGGTCTACCTCACCCGGAGCAAAGAACAGCGGAAGCTGCGCTACGTCCCCATCCACAAAAAAGACGTTGTGCAGCTCCTGGGCACAGACCCGCTCCATGGCGATCACCATGGCGTCCGGCACCCGTTCCACCGCAATATAGAGCGCCTGTGGATTCTGCGCCGCAGTCTCCGCCGTAAAGCGGCCCTTGCCGCAGCCCAGCTCCAGAAAGACCTCCTTCGCCTCGGGCATCAGCTCCCGCCACTTTCCCTTCCGCTCCTCCGGGTCGGAAATCAGCACCCGGGTACAGCGTTCCATCCGCACTCCCAGGTTCGGTTTTTTTCTCATTCGCATAGCCTAGCTCACCTCGTATGGGCTATCATATCATATCAAAATGCTGTAGGTTTGTCAAACATATTGGACGGTGAA
>NZ_JH417796.1:5907-12730 GCF_000239295.1 Flavonifractor plautii ATCC 29863 | reverse complement strand
TTCACCGTCCAATATGTTTGACAAACCTACAGGGATTGCAATCTGAGGATATAACCGTTATAATGGCCTCGGCTGTCCCGGGCGGCGGGCCGCTGTACTCCCCGGAGGGAGACGGCAGGCCCATCTCTGCCTGTGGCTGCATCCAAATACGCGCTGTATCCCGCCCGTCGGGAACGGCAGCCTGGAGGTAATTGAATATGAACACCCACACCCCCCGCGCCCAGCAGCACCGGCAGGTGCAGAGCCTGGCTGTCCTGGCCATGTTTACCGCCATTCTCTTTCTGCTCACCTTCACCCCCATCGGCATGATCGACCTGCCCATCATTAAGGCCACCGTGCTCCATGTGCCAGTCATCATCGGCGCCCTCCTTCTCGGACCCAAGAAGGGAGCCTTTCTGGGCGGCATGTTTGGTCTGGCCAGTCTTTTGAAAAATACCCTGGTACCCAACCTGTCCTCCTTTGCCTTTTCCCCCCTGATACCGGTACCAGGCCTGGACCGGGGCAGCCCCTGGGCCCTGGTGGTTTGTTTTGTGCCCCGTATCCTTGTCGGCGTGACCCCCTGGCTGGTCTATACGCTGCTTCAGGCCCTGTCCCGCCGCCGGGGCTCCGTCCTCCAAGCCGGCAGCATGGCCCTGTCCGCCGTGGTGGGCGCCTTTACCAACACCGCCCTGGTAATGGGACTGATTGCTCTGCTGTTCCGGGATGCCTACGCCGCGGCCCAGGGGATTCCAGCCGAGGCAGTGCTGGGCTTTATTCTGGGCATCGTGGCGGCCAACGGTGTGCCCGAGGCCATTGTGGCGGCCATCCTTGTCCCCGCAGTGTGCATCCCCATGGGAAAGGCTCTCAAGCTCAACCGCGCTCCCCTGGCCGCCCGGGAGCCCGTCTGAGCCATGCTGCTGACCATTGACATTGGAAACACTACAGTCGCTGTTGGCGGCTTTCTGGGGCCGGAGCTGCGCTTTGTCCGCCGCCTGCCCAGCGACCGGAACATGGACGCCGCCGCCTGCGCCGCGCGCATGAGAACCCTGCTGGCAGAGGAGGGAGCGGCCCCCCAAGACGTGGAGGGAGCGGTGCTCTCTTCGGTGGTTCCCTCCCTCACCCAGGTCGCCGTCCAGGCGGCGGAGGCCCTCACCCGCCGCCCTGTCCGGGTGCTGGGGCGGGATCTCGACCCCGGCCTGCCCACCGGAGACTATGACGTCTCCAACCTGGGCATGGACCGGCTGGTGGACTGCGTGGCCGCCCTGGCCCGGTGGCGGCCCCCTCTGGCGGTCTTTGACATGGGCACCGCCACCACCCTGTCGGTGGTGGATCGGGAGGGCATATTCCGGGGCGGCATGATTCTCCCGGGGCTGCGCCTGTCGGTGGACGCCCTCAGTGCCCGGGCTGCCCAACTCCCTTGCATTACTTTTACCCAGCCCGAGGGACTGCTGGGTACCGATACTGTGTCCTGCATGCGCAGCGGCGCCCTCTACGGGGCCGCCGCCGCCCTGGAGGGGATCTCCCTCCGCCTGGAGGAGGAGCTGGGCCCCGTCACCGTAGTCCTTACCGGCGGTCATGGCCGTGACATTCTACCCCTGCTCCGCCGGGCGGTGGAGTATGAGCCCCATCTTCAATTGATGGGTCTGCGGGAGCTGTGGCTCCGCAGCCTGTGAAAAAAGGCGGCGTACCGGATCGGTACGCCGCCTTTTTTCAGCCCGGCCGCTCCCCTGTGACCCGCCGCTTTTTGTGGCGGTACCACACGCAGTTAAAGACATTTCCCAGAATCAGGATGTTCCCACACAGGTAGAGCCACACCAGCAGGATAATCACCGAGGCCAGGGACCCGTAAACCAGGGAGTACCTGGAAGACAGGCCGATAAACCAGGAAAACAGGGCGGTGGCGGCCACAAGGGCTACGGCGGCCAGAAAGGCCCCTGTAAGGATAGGCGGCCGTGGCCTGCCTCGGGGCGCGGCCATCCGGTACACCAGCAGGACAAAAAGGAACACCAGCAGGAACAGCAGCAGAAAGCGGAACCATTGCCAGTCCCAAGGCAGGGTGACCGTTTCCAGACGAAACAGGCGCTCCACCAGATGGAAAAGCCACCCGCCTGTGAGGAGCACCACCAGGGCCAGGTAGATGGTGAGCAGAAAGAGCACCGAAAAGGCCACGCTGGCCGCGATGCGCCACACCCCTGCATAGCTCTTGCGTCCGTAAAGATCCTCCATAATATTCATCAGCGCCCGGAAGGCAGCGGAGGCGGAGAACAGGGTCATAATCCCTCCCGCGGCCAGCAGGGCGGGTGACTGGTTTCCGGTAATATACTGAATATAGTCCCCTAAAATCCCCAGCGTCTCCCGGGGCAGGAAGGGGGAGGCGGCCTCCAGTACGGCGTTGATGTCCAAATGGAGCAGACCGATGAAGGCGTTAATGCAGATAAGGACAGGAAAGAAGGTGAGAATCAGAAAGTAGGCCAGCTCCGCAGCCGAACGGGATACCCGCTTGGAGAAGTAAAGCTCCCCTACCTCCAGCCCAAACCGGACCGGCTTCCACTCCAGCAGCTTTTTCATCCTTCCCCGCCTCCCCCGCGTCTCTTTTCCAGCATACCCGTTTTCTCCCGCGAAAAAACGAAAAAGACCGCCTGCGGATGCAGACGGTCTCCCCTTCGACCAGACCTTTAGGCCAGCTTATTCAGCTTAATGGTCATGGCGCTCTTCTTGTGAGCGGCGTTGTTCTTGTGCAGCAGACCCTTGACCACAGCCTTGTCGACCGCCTTGACGGCCACCTTGTAAGCGCCCTCGGCCTCGCTGCGGTTGCCTTCGACCACCGCGGCCTCGAACTTCTTGATGTCGGTCTTCAGCGCGGACTTAGCGGCCTTGTTCTGCGCAGCCTTGGTCTTGTTCACCAGGACACGCTTCTTGGCAGACTTAATATTCGGCAAACCAAACACCTCCTCCGATGACGTAATCGTTATTTACACAGTTTGCCCGTGCAGATTCTTATTTTAACAGCCATTCTTTAAAAATGCAACTCTTTTTTTGAACTTTTTTCACTTTTTTTGCATATGGAGGCGCTCTGCGCAAAAAATAGGGGCATCTGGTGTCGTCAACACCACATCTTGGGGTATGGAGGGACGTATATGTTGAAACGGAGAACCGACCTGGCTCTGGAGGCCGCCCAGCTCTGGCAGGAGAGCGCCGGGGAGGCCGGGACGCTGCCGGGCGTGGAGTCGGAGGAGGCGACGCGGGAGGGCTATCCGGTGACCACCGTGCGCATCCGGGACGAGGCGGGCGCCCGGGCCCTGGGCAAGCCGGTGGGCACCTATGTGACTCTGGAGCTGGACGGCCTGGCCCGCCGGGAGGAGGACGCCTTCGGACGGGCGGCGCGGGCCCTGGCGGCGGAGCTGGGGGCGCTGCTGGGCCTGGCGCCGGGCGCGCCCGCCCTGGTGGTGGGCCTGGGCAACCGGGCCATCACCCCCGACAACATCGGCCCCAAGGCCGCCGACCAGACCATGGTGACCCGCCACCTGGTGGAGCGGGTGCCGGAGCACTTCGGCTCCTTCCGGCCGGTGGCCGCCCTGGCCGCCGGGGTGCTGGGCACCACCGGCATGGAGAGCGGCGAGCTTGTCCGCGCCGTGGCCGAAACCCTCCGCCCCGCCTGCGTCATCGCCGTGGACGCCCTGGCCTCCCGCAGCCTCCGGCGGGTCTGCCGCACCATCCAGCTTGCCGACACCGGCATCACCCCCGGCTCCGGCGTAGGCAATGCCCGGGCCGCCCTCAACGCCGAGACCCTGGGCGTCCCCGTCATCGCCGTCGGCGTCCCCACCGTAGTGGACGCCGCCACCCTCACCTGCGACGTGCTGGCCGAGGCGGGCAAGGGGGAGCTGGACCCCGCCGCCCTCCAGGGCGCGGGGGACGGTCTGATCGTCACCCCCAAGGACATCGACACCCAGGTGCACGATCTGGCGAAGGTCATCGGATACGGGATCAATCTGGCCCTCCACACCGGCCTGACCATCGGGGACGTGGAGCTCTTTCTCAGCTAATCCGGGCCGGCCGCCCCGGCCGACACCTCGATCCGAAACACATTGATGGTGTCCACATCGGGGCAGCAGAACACCGCCGTGCCTGCCGGCTGGCCGGGGATGGCACCGCCATAGCGGAGAATATCCACATAGGGAAAGGCCACATGCATGGCCATGGGACAGAGCTTCCCCCGCTCCGTGTCAAAGTCGAAGCTCTCCCCCACCCGGTGGCCCCGGTGGCAGCCCCGCTTCCCCAGCCGGTCAATGAGGGTGATGCGAATTGCCGGACGCGCCATAAACCGCCGCCTCCTTCTATTTTTTATCCCCATCATAGCACACAATGTGGATTTTGTCTCCCCCGACGCTTGACCTTTTTCGCCGGCGGGCGTACACTCTGTACAGAGAGGAGTGCTGCCCATGGACGCCTGCCTGGACTACCTGCGGGAGAACGGGGCCGAGCCGGCCCTGGTGATCGACCCCCACGCGGTGGTGACCGCCCCCTGGACCACCTTCAAGTGCCAGTTCGGCTGTGAACATTTCGGTAAAAACCACTGCTGCCCGCCGGAGGCCCCGGACTACACCCGCACCCGGGCCGTGCTGGACAGCTTTTCCACCGGCATCCTGTTCCGGGTCCACCACTGGAACGCCACCGCCATGGCCGCCGAGGGGGCCCGGCGGCTCTTTCTGGACGGGTACTACAAGGCCCTGGCCTTCGGCAGCGGGCCGTGCAAGCTGTGTCCCTCCTGCGCGCCGGAGGGGTGCCGCTTCCCCGGGAGGGCCATCCCGGCCATGGAGGCCTGCGGCATCGACGTGTTCGCCACCGCCCGCGCCCACGGCCTGGAGGTGCGCACGCTCCGGGTGTTGGGGGAGGAGCGGAACCATTTCGGCCTGATTCTGGTGGAATAGGCCCCGAAACGCCTTGACGGCGGGCGGTTTGCGTGATACAATAGCGGCCAGAAACAGGCATTGACCGGGAGGAGTACCCCGTCCCACCGTCCCAAGAGAGGAGCCGTCTGGTGCAAGGCTCCGGCGGAGGCAGGGGAAGGCGCCCGCCAGCCGCGGGGAGGAAATGCCCCGCCGGGTTCCCGCCGTTACCGGGTTTGAGCGCGGGGCCTCTGCCCCGAATTCAGGTGGCACCACGGAGCTTGCTTCGCCCTGAGCCGAATGGCTCAGGGCGTTTTTTTCCGCGCAGAATAACGCAAAAAGGAGCTTATGGATATGAAGAACACCGAAAAGACCATGGATCAAATCGTGGCCCTGTGCAAGGGCCGGGGCTTCGTCTACCCCGGCAGCGAGATCTACGGCGGCCTGGCCAACTCCTGGGACTACGGCCCCCTGGGCGTGGAGCTGAAAAACAACGTCAAGCGGGCCTGGTGGAAGAAGTTCGTCCAGGAGAACCCCTACAACGTGGGCCTGGACGCCGCCATCCTCATGAACCCCGAGGTGTGGGTGGCCTCGGGCCATGTGTCCACCTTCAACGATCCCCTCATCGACTGCAAGGCCTGCAAGATGCGCCACCGGGCCGACAAGCTCATCGAGGGCTGGTGCGCCGAGAATGGCCGCGACGACGTGAATGTGGAGGCCATGACCAACGAGGAGCTGGTGGCCTTCATCCGGGACAACGGCGTCACCTGCCCCGGCTGCGGCAAGGCGGACTTCACCGACATCCGCAAGTTCAACCTCATGTTCAAGACCCACCAGGGCGTCACCGAGGACAGCAGCACCGAGGTCTACCTGCGCCCCGAGACCGCCCAGGGCATTTTCGTCAACTTCCCCGCCATCCAGCGCACCACCCGCAGGAAGCTGCCCTTCGGCGTGTGCCAGGTGGGCAAGTCCTTCCGCAACGAGATCACCCCCGGCAACTTCATCTTCCGCATCCGGGAGTTTGAGCAGATGGAGCTGGAGTTCTTCTGCCAGCCGGGCACCGATCTGGAGTGGTTCCAGTACTGGCGGGAGTTCTGCCGCAAGTGGCTGGTGGAGCTGGGTCTGAAGGAGGAGAATCTCCGCCTGCGCGACCACGAGCCCGAGGAGCTAGCCTTCTACTCCAAGGCCACCACCGACTTCGAGTTCATGTTCCCCTTCGGCTGGGGCGAGCTGTGGGGCGTGGCCGACCGCACCGACTACGACCTCAAGCAGCACCAGGAGCACTCCGGCAAGGATCTCACCTACTTCGACCAGGAGAAGAACGAGCACTATATCCCCTATGTCATCGAGCCCTCCCTGGGCGCCGACCGCGTGACCCTGGCCTTCCTGGTGGACGCCTACGACGAGGAGATCGTCGGCCAGGACAAGAAGGGCAACAACGACGTGCGCACCGTCCTGCGCCTCCACCCCGCCCTGGCCCCCTTCAAGTGCGCCGTGCTCCCCCTCAGCAAGAAGGAGGTCCTCTCCGGCCCCGCCCAGCAGCTGCGGGACGAGCTGGCCCGCGACTTCATGGTGGACTATGACGACACCGGCTCCATCGGCAAGCGCTACCGCCGCCAGGACGAGATTGGAACCCCCTTCTGCATCACCCTGGACTTCCAGACCGTGGGCGACGACACCACCCCCGCGGATCACTGCGTCACCATCCGGGAGCGCGACTCCATGGAGCAGGTGCGCATCCCCATGAACGAGGTCAAGAATTATATCGCAGAGCGCATCAAGTTCTGAGTTGTTTTCCAAAGGCGGCCCATTTGGGCCGCCTTTCCTTTTCCTTCCCCGCGCCCGAAAAGCGTGGACATACAGGGGCGGTACATCCAATGCTCACCCGCCCGCCTCTTTCCTCCCCGCCCCAGACTCCCGCCGCCCGGGCGGCCACAAGGGCCGCCCCTACAGAGAAC
>NZ_JH417796.1:0-5897 GCF_000239295.1 Flavonifractor plautii ATCC 29863 | reverse complement strand
GCTCACACGTAGGGGCGGGTGCCCACACCCGCCCGCCTCTTTCATTCCCGTCCCAGGCTCCGGCCAGCCGGGCGGCCACAAGGGCCGCCCCTACAAAGCGCGGCTGCTTTCCGCTGCTCCCCTCGTTCAATGCTCACGCGTAGGGGCGGGGCTTGTCCCCGCCCACCTCTTTCCTCCCCGCCCCAGACTCCCGCCGTCCGGGCGGCCATAAGGGCCGCCCCTACAGAGAACGGCTGGTTGCCGCTGCTCCCCCGTTTCAACGCTCACACGTAGGGGCGGGTGCCCACACCCGCCCACCTCTTTTGTCCCCGCCCCAGGCTTTGGCCGGACGGGCGGCCACAAGGTCCGCTCCCACTTGTGTCCCCGCCCGGATTCTGCTATACTCAAACCAACTTTTCCACACTGGAGGCGTTTTTTGTGGGATCTACCCCCCTGTACGACACTCTGCGGGCCTTTGCCGCCCAGCGGCCCCTGCGGATGCACATGCCCGGCCATAAGGGTAAACCCCTGCCTGCGCCGGAGCTGGCGGCCATTGCGGCCATTGACTTCACCGAGCTGCCCCCCACGGGAGATCTCTTCTCCGGGGGCGGGGCCATCGGGGCGGCGGAGGCCCTCTGGGCGGAGGTTTTCCACATGGACTCCTGCCTGTTTCTCACCGGCGGCTCCACCCAGGGGGTTCATGCCGCCCTGGCCCTGGCCTGCAAACCGGGGGAGACGGTGCTGCTGGACCGGGGGAGCCACCGCTCCGCCTACAACGCCCTGGCCCTGCTGGACCTGAAGCCGGTCTATCTGGAGCGGCCCTGGCTTGCCTCGGAGGGGATCACCGGCCCCATCTCCCCCTCGGCGGTGGCCCAGGCTCTGGAGGAATACCCGGACGCAAAGACGCTCTGTATAACCTCACCCACTTACTACGGAATGTTGTCAGATCTTCCCGCCCTGGCGGAGCTGATGCACCGGCGGGGCGGGGTGCTGGTGGTGGACGGAGCCCACGGGGCCCATCTGCCGTTCCTGGGAAATGACCACCTCTCCGCCGCCGATCTGGTGGTGACATCGGCCCACAAGACCCTCCCCGCCCTGGGGCAGAGCGCCCTGCTGTTGGCCGGGGAACGGTTTCCCCATGCCGGGCTGCGGCGGGCCGCCTCCCTCTACGGCTCCTCCAGCCCCTCCTATCCCATGATGGCCTGCCTGGATCTCTGCCGGGCGTGGATGGAGGAGGAGGGCGCCGCCGCCTACCGGGCCGCCGCCCGGCAGGTGGCCGCCCTGCGGCGGGACTACCCCAGCGTGTCCGGCCCGGCGCTGGACCCTGTCCGGCTGGTGCTCCGCGCCCCCGACGGCTTTGCCGCCCAGGCGGCCCTGGAGGGGATGGGGGTGTGGCCCGAGATGGCCGACGCGGGCCATGTGGTGTTCATCCCCACCTGCGCCGACACGGAGGAGGACTTTGCCCGCCTCCGGGCCGCCCTGGATGCCGTGGCCTGGGGGGACGGCGCTCCCCTGCCCCCGCCTCCGCCCCCGCCGGAGGCGGTTCTCACCCCCCGTCAGGCCCTCTTTTCCCCCCGGATTTCCCTCCCCCTGTCCGCCGCGGAGGGACGCATCTGCGCCCAGCAGGTGGCCCCCTATCCCCCCGGGGTACCTGTTTTCGCGCCTGGGGAGCGAATTTGCAAAAAAACTATCGCTTATTTGAAACAAATAGGTTATAATACACTGGAAGACGTTGAGGTTGTTTCCGAACCTGTGTGTGCCTCATAGAATGAGCAAAGGAGCGTCTTTCCTTCAGGAGGGAAAAGCAATGAAACTGATTCTTGCGATTATCAATCACGATGACGCCAACACCGTCACCCAGGCCCTGACCAAGAAGGGCTTCTCCTCCACCAAGCTGGCCACCACCGGCGGCTTTCTGATGGCGGGCAACGTGACCATTCTCATCGGCGTGGACGAGGAGAAGGTGCAGACCGTCATCGACATCATCCGGGAGCATTCCCACAGCCGCAAGCAAATGACCCCCACCACCACCGAGATGAGCTACGGCTACTACCCCTCCATGCCCGTGGAGGTCGTGGTGGGCGGCGCCACCATCTTCGTGGTGGATATCGAGCGGTTTGAGCGGGTCTGAGTCTTTATGAACCTGACCCGGCTGGCGGGCAACGCCCCGCTGAAGCGGCAGCTGGAGCTGGAGACGGCCCGGCGGGGCCTCTCCCACGCGTACATCCTCAGCGGCCCGGCGGGCTCCGGCAAGCGGACCCTGGCGGGCCTGCTGGCCGCCGCCCTGGTGTGCGACCGCCGGGGCGGCGCTTTGCCCTGCCTGTCCTGCGCCGGCTGCCGCAAGGCGGAGGGGGGCATCCACCCCGACATCGTGCGGGTGGGGGACGACGGGAAGGATATCAGCGTGGCCCAGGTGCGCGCCCTCCGCGCCGACGCCTACATCCGGCCCAACGAGGCCGAACGCAAGGTCTACATCCTGGAGAACGCCCAGGCCATGAACGCCAGCGCCCAGAACGCCATGCTCAAGCTTCTGGAGGAGGGCCCGGCCTACGCCGCCTTTCTCCTGCTCACCGATAACGCCGCCGCCCTGCTGCCCACAGTGCGCTCCCGGTGTGAGCATCTCCCCCTCTCCCCCGTCACCCAGCGGGAGGCGGAGCTCTGGCTGGACGAGCACTACCCCGACCAGCCCCAGGCGGCCCGGCAGGCCGCCGCCGACCGCTGCGAGGGCCTGCTTGGCCGGGCAGCCGCCGAGCTGGAGGGACAGGCCGCAGGCGACACCCAGGCCCTGGACGGCGCGCTGGAGCTGGTGCGCCGCCTGGACGGCGGTGACGAGCTGGCCCTGCTGGAGCACTGCGTGGCCCTGGAGAAGTGGGACCGGGAGCAGCTGCGCGCCCTGCTGGACGAGGGCGTTCTCCTGCTGCGGGATGCCCTCGTCTGCTCCGCCGGAACCCTGCGGGAGTCCGACCCCCGCCGGCGTGAGGCGGCGGAGCGCGCCGCCCGCGCCCTCTCCCCCCGGCAGCTCACCCAGGCGGTGGGCGTGCTGGAGCGGCTGCGCGCCGCCTGCGGCTCCAATGTGGGGGCCGGGCACCTGGCCGGCTGGCTGGGGGCGGCACTGAGCACCCTATGACCGGGCGGGCCCGACCCCGCCCATACACCTGATGCGGAGGTAATCATGACCGAAATCATCGGCGTCCGCTTCAAAAGCGGAGGCAAACAGTATTATTTTGACCCCAATGGACAGGCCGTGGCCCCCGGTCAGGGGGTCATTATCGAGACCTCCCGCGGCCTGGAGTACGGCGAGTGTACCCAGGGCAACACCATGGTGGAGGACGAGGCGGTGGTACAGCCGCTGCGCCCCCTGGTCCGCCTGGCCACCGAGAAGGATCTGGACACCGTGGCGAAGAACCGTGAGAAGGAAGCGCGGGCCTTTTCCATCTGCCAGGAGAAGATCGCCGCCCATGGCCTGGATATGAAGCTGGTGGAAGTGGAGTACAACTTTGAGGGGAACAAGATCCTCTTTTTCTTCACCTCCGAGGGGCGGGTGGACTTCCGCGCTCTGGTCAAGGATCTGGCTGGGGTATTCCACGCCCGCATTGAGCTGCGGCAGATCGGCGTCCGGGACGAGGCCAAAATGCTGGGCGGCCTGGGCATCTGCGGCAAGCCCTTCTGCTGCGCCACCTTCCTGGACGAGTTTCAGCCGGTGTCCATCAAGATGGCCAAAACCCAGAACCTGTCCCTCAACCCCACCAAGATTTCGGGCACCTGCGGACGGCTCATGTGCTGCCTGAAATACGAGCAGGAGGCCTATGAGGACGCGGTGCGCCGCATGCCCAAGAACGAGTCCTTTGTGGAGACCCCGGAGGGGGTGGGCACCGTATCTCAGGTCAACCTGCTCAAGGAGACCGTGAAGGTACGGCTGGAGGAGCAGCCCGAGGCCCCCAAGTGTTTCCACAACTGCGAGATCTGCGTGGTGCGCAACGGCAAGGGGAAGCTGCCCGAGGGCTATGTGCCCCCTCCCCCGGAAGAGCTGGCCAAGCTGCGCAAGATCACCCCTGTGGAGGAGCCCCACCGCCTGTCCGGCAGTGTGGACGCCGCCCTCAGCGGCCTGGGCGTCGCCCCCGCCGAGCCGGAGAAGCCCGCCGAGGGAGGGGAGCGCCGCTCCCGCGGCCGGGGCCGCCGGGGCCGGGGCGGGAGCAGGCCGTCCGCCGAGTCCGCCGCCAAAAAGCCCGCCGAGGAGGGCAGGCAGGCTCAGCCCCCCAGGCAGAAGCAAAAGGGGGAGCAGCAGCGTCCGCCCCGGCCGGAAAAGCAGCCCAAGGCGCCCGCCGCACCACCCCCGGCCTCCGATGGGACAGCGGCCCCTCCCACCGGTGAGAAGAAGCGCCCCCACCGCCGCCGCTACCGGGGCAAGCCCAAGGGCGACAGGCCCCAGGGCCCGAAACCGGAATCCTGACCGGCATGAGTCGGGCGGGCGCTGTATGCGCCCGCCCGTTTGTTTGAGGTGATTTGCTATGACGGAATATCAGAAAATGCTGGGCGGCCAGCTCTACAACGCCCAGGACGGCGAGCTCCAGGCCATGCACCGGACGGCCATGGAGCTCTGCCACGCCCTCAACCAGCTCAACCCCAATCAGAAGGAGGAGGCCCGCGCCCTGCTGCAGCAGCTTCTGGGCCGGACCGGCGAACACTTCACCATCAAATCCACCTTCTGGTGCGACTACGGCCGGCACATCACCATCGGCGAGAACTTCTTCTGCAACTACAACTGCGTGATGCTGGACTGCGCCCCCATCACCTTCGGTAACAACGTCATGGTGGCCCCCAACTGCGGCTTCTACACCGCCGCCCACCCCCTGGACCACACCCTCCGGGACGAGGAGCTGGAGTACGCCAAGCCCATCACCGTGGGGGACAGCGTTTGGATCGGCGGGGGCGTCACCGTTCTGCCCGGCGTCACCATCGGCAGCCGCGCCGTCATCGGCGGGGGCAGCGTGGTGGTCCATGACATTCCCGAGGGGGTTGTGGCCGTCGGCAACCCCTGCCGTCCCATCCGCACCCTTTAAATGCAAAAAGGAGCTCCGCCTTGGGGCCCATACCGTAAGGAAGTTAACACCCGCCAAAAGAAGTTGCTTTTCGGCGGGTGTTGCCTTATATTAATTTCACCGACAACGCGGAGTTAGGAGAGATACAATGGATAGACCGGTCACAACGCTATTTATGCTTATGTCTGTTGACGGAAAAATCAGCACAGGGGCAACAGATAATTTAGATTTAGACAGAGATCTCCCCAAAATTGCGGGCGTTCAAGAAGGACTGCACCAGTATTATGAGATAGAGCAGACAACCGATCTGTGGTCGCTCAATTCTGGGAGAGTACAGGAAAAGCTAGGCGTCAACTCCAAGGAAATGCCGAACAAGTTGCCTGTTTCCTTTGTAATGATCGACAACCATCATTTGACCAAACAAGGTATTCGCTATTTTTGCGCCCGCTCAAAAGAATTTGTGCTGGTCACCTCCAACGCAGACCATCCAGCGTTTCAGATGGATGAGGACAACCTTCATATCATCTGTCAGAGCAAGTTGTCTTTACCTGACGCGCTTGCACAACTCAAGTCAGAATATGGCTGTCAAAGGATCACCATACAAAGCGGCGGTACATTGAACGGGCTGTTTCTTCGGGAAAAACTGTTTGATTATATTGATATTGTGATCGCCCCTATTTTAGTCGGCGGCAAGGATACATCCACACTGATCGACGGGAGGTCTTTGCTGTCAGAAAGTGAATTATCCCAATTAGGCGTGCTGAAATTGCAGGAATGTATGGTCTTGGAAAACTCGTATCTCAGATTGCGTTACCAGGTGATCCATTGACAGCTTCCAGTTTACTGGGTCGTGTCAAGATTTTTTCGCACTTTAGTTTG
>NZ_JH417795.1 GCF_000239295.1 Flavonifractor plautii ATCC 29863 | reverse complement strand
AAACCATTTTGCGAAAATTCCTTGACACTACCAAGAATTTATTTTAAAACACAAACACTCGAAATTTGGCGGATTTACGACTCGAGTATAAAGGTGTAAAATAATAGTGACTATAATTTTGATTTTCTGCAAAAGGAGATGATAATATTGCTAAGAATTGACAAAGCTATTTTGGACACAAGTGGCGTGATTTGTGACAACATTGCACGTTTTGGCGCAACCGAGCGGGGTCTTTTGAGCCAAAACATATTGGGGCATATTCGCAATTTTGTAGAATATGTAGCAATCAAGGCATTTTCTAATGGTGCTGATGTTAATCCTAATGATTATAATCTCAATGTTGCCGCTCTAAAAGATATGCAACGTCATGGAAATTTGCGTTTTTTATATAGATTTCATGAGCTACTCCAGAAGTCTGTATCGCACTACACTGTAGACAAAGATGGCTCCGAGCGGCTTATGCTCAAATATTATGAACACCTATTTAAAACAAAACTCTATCTTAAACAGGCATACAATCTTGACGTGCTAGAGAATATAGAAGATTTTCCTTTGGACACTGATACCGAACTATCCGATTATTACACGAAAATTGCAGAAAGAATTGAGACGCCAAGCAGATTTAGTTATGCTGTAACATACAATGATCGCTATTATGTTCAGAAAATTAAACCTTTCTTTATAAATCAAAGAATATATTATGAGGTTACATTTACTGCAGCAACGGCTAATACTAGCAAGTTTGATCGAGTAATTGCTTTTACTAGTCACGAAATCATGGATAACTACGCTATAAAGTTTTCAATTTATAATGATACAATTCATATTCTGGACAAGGATATGTCTATCCTAATAATAGATGGGTATGAAGTATCTATTCGGCCGTGTGAATGGGATAACCTTTCTGAAATCTTTGGGCCACGCGTGGAACATAGCACCAACTCTATTGAATATAGAGAACTGATGAGATTTCTCTCAACTGTCAAAATGCCTTTGACCGAGCTTGTAAGTAGCGACCAAGATTATTACAATTTTATAAAAAGTCATATTACTTCACAAGCTAAGTCAATCAAAATATATGAACTTCTAGATCAATGTCGGGAAGTAATTGTGAACGGCAAAGCTGGCTCAAATGTATTGCGTTATTTGTTATATAAAATGAATAATCGCGTTATCAAATGGCAGTACTGGAATAAACAATGCGAAGGCTTATCAAATCTTTATCTAAACTATGGCTGTATGCCGTTTGATCGTATGCCTTATTGCACTTCTCTTCGTCAGCACAATCCGAGAATATATGATCTATTTAACGCAATTCCCGTTTCTGGTCATGAGCATGGGTAGTGTCAAGGAATTTTCGCAAAATGGTT
>NZ_JH417794.1 GCF_000239295.1 Flavonifractor plautii ATCC 29863 | reverse complement strand
TCAGATGTCCAATATGTATTGTAGTCCTACAATTATAAACTATTTTACACGCCCCTGCAATATTGACAAGCGCACAAAAATAGGGTATTCTAATCAATACAGTGATTGTGGCTTTGTGACGCTACCCGCCCACAGCCAGTTGCAGCGGTATCCAAGTGGTCATAACGGGGCTGACTCGAAATCATGTGACAGGATTGAATAAATCGAATATTCTATACGGAAGCGTATCGAAGTGGTCGTAACGAGCTTGACTCGAAATCAAGTTGTCCGCAAGGGCACGTGGGTTCGAATCCCACCGCTTCCGCCATGGGTGAGTCCTTATAGGACTCACCCATTTTTTCATAATTTGTAAATTCATTTTGAAAGTTGTACAGAAATTTACAACTTTTTTCTTTTTCCAGCCTATATGTAGAAGCCTGATTTTACATGATAGGAGGAAATATGATATATTACAAACGATATACGGGAAAGCTGCTTCCGCAGAAAACGGCAGAGCAGCCAAGCTGGGTCCAATGGACGCACCATTCAGAGGGCAAAACCCACTGTGAGGAATGCTTAATGTTGGATGGTTGTTGGTTTCAGGAAGAAAATGCTCCGTCTTGTCCACATCATCCATACTGCCACTGCACATTAGACCCGATTCCCTATGCTGTGGTTTTGATGAATACAACATCATATAGCGATTACAGCAAATTTGATCCCTATCTATTTGACCCAGAAAATACATATAGACATGGAAAAAATCGAGCATTTGAAAGTTGGGGCTATTCTGCTTCAGATTCTACGTGGCTTAAGAATCAAAGTGAGAAACAGGCACTTGAAAAATATCTATCCGGTGACTATATGTTAGGAAAGTTGGATAGACGAGGCTAGCGAATTGATATCAGAGTTACGATTCCCAGAAAAGGCAAATCAGGCAGCGTGTCATTTATTACTGGATGGATGCTTATGCCGAACGGAAAACTCAAATTGAATACGCCGTATGGGGTAAAATAAAATGAAGATGATGGATTGCGTAGAAGTGATGGTAGAAAAAGATTGCTATGCAAAAGAAGGCGTTCACAAGGGAATGCAAGGGGTTGTCTGGGAGAAGGAGCCAAAAGACGGCTGTTGGGTCGTCCTCTTTCCTCAATGTGGAGATAAGGAAGATATTGCAGACCTCTACATGAAAGAAGAGGATCTGAAATTGATTCCTGTTATGTCTCCAGATGTAAATGAGCAAATCAAGGCGCAATTTGAAAAAGAAGCCGATCAGACAAAATCATTTGCCGAAAAGCTGGATGATCTTTCTAATTATCGTATCTAATGGGATAAAAGCCTCTTGCTTGCTGCGCTAAAACCATTGATATGACTGGATTTTTCCAAGTCCTATAATTACACTCCGACCACGTCGGAGCAAGCTTTGTATCGCTTGCTCCGACTTTTTTACAAAAGTCAGAGCGCGCTCACGCCGCTGCTCCTCCTTTCCAAATCACAACCGCTGCGCTGGGTTGTGATTTGGTATCGCCGCTTCGCGGCGTTTTTTGATTTTATAGAAATATCGGTTTTGACCGTCCTTTGCAGAAATCCCTTGAAACGAAATGGTTTCAAGGGATTTCTTTTTTAGCTTTACAATTTATGCTACGGGATAGAAACATAAAACAGTGCCGGACCTCTAAGAATTTTGCTGCCAGCTTTACTTTGGAATCCAGGGTAACAGTGAATACAAACAGTGCAGTGCTGGTATTGCCTCCGGAGACACTTCTCGTACAGGCTCCAGAATTCCCAAACACTTTTCTTCAACCATAAGCTGCCCACTTTCCAGGCCATGGTCACCGGGCCGCTGAAAGAAGCTGGCGCTACTCGCTTTATCCTCATTCATACCATCAGCAGTGCACAGAACTTTACGGGAACCATTCTCGTTGACGTTATAGTAACCAAAATAGCCATATTTTCGTAGCCGATACCCCAGTTTTGAGACAGGTGGGAACAGCCGCCCTGCAAAGAGCAGTTCTGCCACGCCTCAATGTGGACGAAAGTATGATAGACACGGCCTATTGGTTCGAATCCAGACCGTGTCAGTGGCGGCGGAGCCGCTCACGTTACCTCTGGATCTGGGCCCAACGGTGTGACTCAGGCATTCACTCGGAAAATAGATAGACGGAATACCACACACAGAAGCGCAAAAAGTCCAGCCTATTTGGAAATAAATTATAGCAAATGCCGGAATGGCAAAGTAATTACCCGCAGGACAGCATACATGGCCTCTTTTCCCCAACTTAGCTCTCTCGGAACATAACTTGGGCCATCTTCTATAGAGCCATCAGGACTCATGTGTCGGCTGCTTTCCTTCAGTACATCGAGTTGAGCACGGATCTGAGCATTTAGCCCCGGGCTTTTGATCGAAAGCATTAGCTCGGTGTCCAGATAAACACTCCTCATATCAAAGTTGCAGGAACCTGCGAGCGTCAGATCTTCGCCTATGAGCACGGCCTTAGTATGCTGTGCCTGCTCGCCCAGATATTCATAGATATGGGTGCCGGTGCTGCGGAGATGCGTTTTCTGATTTAAGTAGTCGGTGCAGCCAAAAGGATTTGTCCCACTTTCTACGGCATT
The DNA here is from genome assembly GCF_000239295.1 of Flavonifractor plautii ATCC 29863. Taxonomy (GTDB): domain Bacteria; phylum Bacillota; class Clostridia; order Oscillospirales; family Oscillospiraceae; genus Flavonifractor; species Flavonifractor plautii. The sequence continues at coordinate 9,047 of NZ_JH417794.1, read as the reverse complement.
GATCAGAATATCTGTTCTGGTACCCGCAGCACAGACAGTCCGAAGGTCCTCGTACATATCCTTACTGCATATAATGTAGGGCGTCTGAACCAGAACGTTACTGTCCTGCGCCATAGCGTCTACCATGCGGGCCCACAGGATTGGTGTCTTATTTTCCGGCTCGATTGGATTGGACCATAGCTCCACGCTATATGCCGCCAGTGTGGCGGACTCCCATTCTGCTGTAGTCAAACTGTCTGTAAAGACTTCCGGGTAACGTTGGGCGGTCTGCTCATAACAGCCAGCCAGATCGCTTTCACACCTTGAATCTTTAAAAACCTTACAGCATGGAAGCGCCCACACCGCCTCAAAATAATTCATCAGCTGTTGATAGGACTGGCCTGCCCCAGGCTCGGTTTCATATACTAAAATATCCCGGTCCACATTGTAGTGTTCTTGGTAATTGCCCAGGAAGCGGTTATCTGTATTTCTACCACCCAGGATATAGGCAAAGTCATCAGCGATCAGATACTTATCGTGCATCCGATAGTTGATTTTCCACGGGGTTAGAAGGTTGATCGGGTTGTAGAGCCGGATCTCCACGTTCTCATGGCTTGACAACTGGCAAAGGTTCCTACTCATGGGAAGGAAATGTCCGCCATTGATGCCGTCCAGAAGCACCTGAACCCTGACACCGCGCTCGGCTGCCGCCCAAAGTGCGCCAATCACATCCTGGCCGCTTTCCTCATCCCAAAAATCAAACGTGGTGAGTATAATCCGCTCCTTTGCTTCCTCAATAAGCCGGAGCCGCCACAGCAGGGCATCAGAGTTGTCGTCGATGCTCCGCACCCGCTCTGGTGCGGTATGTTCATAGCGGATATCGTTCAGCCAATCTTCGGGAGTGGCCCTTTTGTGAAACGCCGGTGGAATGACTAGACAGAGAATGATGAATAAAAGCCACACAAGGAGCACCAGAGCGACATTCTTCACAAACCGTTTCATTTATCTGACCTGCTTTCATATTGACGCCCCAGGGATTCCCGCCTGCTCGGGGCACCCATTGCTCTAGTCCGGCGCATGCCGGGGACAAGATAGGGAGTATCATATCGCCGTGGATGATGTGAAAAATTGCGGCTGCTGAAAATAGAAAAAATGCGGGCAGGAAAGGGAAAAGAAAGTTGAGCACTGGCCGTTCCGCGATAACATTGTTGCAAATAATATCATACAATTTGATGAAATTCAAGGTGTGTGGGGTTACTATCTGTCCCCAACGGAGCGGAGGCGAAGAACAGCGGTCCACAGTTCCTTGCTGGCCGGTTTGGTACCCACACAATATTTTTATCGCTAAAACCGCTGCTGCAAAAAGAATATTTTCGGGCAGACGATGGTTCCATTTCTGATAAAGTATGCTATACTATAATTTATAATTGCTTTTATACATAGCGTTTATGGGATTCACGCTCTGTATGTATGTTTCAGTATTCAATCGGATAAGGAGAGATGCAGACGCTGTAAGATGCCTTTGAAACAGGCGGTATCTACATCTCCTAAGAAAGCCAGGGCTATAGAGCAGCCGATGGATCGGGAAGGGTGAAGTTATGAAACTTGCAGAGGCTTTACAGGAACGCGCAGATCTGAACCGGAATATTGAACAGCTCAAAAACCGTTTGAGCAGCAATGCGCTGGTGCAGGAGGGCGAGCAACCGGTGGAATGCCCGGAGAATCTAAAACAGGAGCTGGATGCTTCCATTTCTCGCCTGTCCTATTTGATTGCGAGAATCAATCGGACCAACTGCCAGACTGTGGTTGAGGGGCAGACTCTGACAGAACTGATTGCCCAAAAGGATGCCCTGTCCCTCAAACTCCATGTATACCGGGATGTTGTGTACGCGGGAAGTCAGATATCCTACCGCGCCAGAAATACGGAGATCAAGATCCGGTCTGCGTTCTCTGTGGCGGACTGGCAAAAGGAGATCGACCGGATGTCCAAAGAACTGCGCCGGCTGGATAACCGGCTGCAAGAGAGCAACTGGAAGACCGACTTAGTGGAATAGGCCAAAGTGCCTGGTAGCAGAAGCAGGGCGAATGCCGCGCGGCGACAGCGTAAGTCGCATCATGGATACACGGAAGGGCACGTGCGAGGTTCGAGTCCTCAAGAATTGTTATGCCCCGACTGCGTACAGATGTATTGTAACGGATGATTGTAATGACCGGGTATTGACTGCGTCTGCGAGGGTGGGAATGGGGATGCTGTTCCAATGGCAGCATGGATTGGCAGGTTGGCCTTTGAACAAAAAGATCCGGCTGTGGATAACCCAAAGCATCCACAGCCGGATCGGTTATTTCAGCGTGTCGCTGTTGTTCAGAACCAGGGAGCTGTAGAGAAACAGTACATCGCAGTTTTCAAAATCAATGAACTGCCCGAGGTAGTCCGGCTGGATGTAGCGAATATCCACCAGAGTGATCCTGGAGTATCCGCTGAGCAGCAAAGGCGCAATGCTGGAGCCAAAAGAGTCGCGGAACAACACCAACTCCCGGCCGCTTTGGGCGTAAGGATTTTCCATGGTAATCAGAGACAGAGAACCGGAGAGGAAGATTTCATAGGGGTCCTTTCCCATGGCACGCTCCATGTCGTACACCGTTCCGGTTCGGTTGTTCTGGTAATCATACACCGTGCAGTCCCGGATGGCATCGTTGATGAGATAGTGGATGGACTCGGGGGCCAAGGGGAGGGCCGATTGTCCGCAGTAAACGCCGTAGAAGTCCCGCTCCAACACGGACTCTTCGTAATTTTGAGTCAAGGTGACCCCCATGGCTTGGGCCAGCCGCTCCGCCACATCGGTGATCCGCTCCTGCCGCCAATGGGTGTCGGTCCTGTAATAGTCGTCCCGCTCCAACAGGTCTGAGATGGAGATATAGTCGGCAAAGCCAACCTTCTGTGCCATCAGGGACTCCAATTGCGCATAATCCATGGAGAGGTGCCCGCTCTCCCGGGCCAGAAAGCAGTTCTTGTCCGGGATTACGGAGAGGAACACCCGATTGCTGCCGTTCAGGTATTTGTCATAGAGGTACTGGAAGCGGCCTGCCGCCCGGTCCAGGGAGGACTCGTTCAGGGGGTATTCCACCGCGGCGGCGAAGCCGTCGGAAACATAGATCCCATTGTTGTCCTGCCGGTGGAACAGGCCGGTGGCGGACAGGGCTTTCAGTGTACGGAACTGGTCCCGGAAGGGAAAATGATCCTGGGTGTAGGTTTCAAAGCCGGACATGAACCGCCCGCTCAGTACGGTATCCAAGGTGAACGCCGGCATGGCGGCCAGTTTCCTCCGCTCACTGTCCGAAGTGGCTTCCTTGGGGAGAAACAAACAGGCCAGAAAGGCCACGGCCAGAAGCAGCCCAAACAGGATACAGACCGTCAGGTTTTTCTTTTTGCTATCCATGGTATCCTCCTATCAAAACCGGAAGTATAGGAATGGGTTAAAGGAGCCGTCCACCAGATAGCCGGTCATGACCAGCAGCAGTACAAACAGTGTAAAGGGTTCCAGTGCGTTGAGGACCTTACCGGCGGTGGGGTACTGGGAGAGGCGGACTAGCCCATTCCGGAGGAGGGGGGTGGCTCCAAAAACGGCCAGAATCAGCACCAGAGCGAAGCTGCGCAGACAGTAGACCGCCTCTGCAGAAACCAGCGGGATACCGCCGGCACCGAACAGACCGCCAATGTCGGAGAGGGCCTGCCCCATATTCTCCGCGTTGAAGATCACAAAGCTGATCACGACGAAGAATACTACATAGAGATGGGCGAGGGGGCGGCATTTCGAGAGAGGTTTCAGCAGCCACAGCTTCTCCATGATCAGAAGAACGGCGAACATCAGTCCCCAGACAACGAAGTTCCAGGCTGCCCCGTGCCAGAAGCCGGTCAGCATCCACACCACCAGAATATTCAGCAGTTGGCGGGCCCTTCCGACGCGGTTGCCGCCCAGCGGGATATACACATAATCCCGGAACCAGGTACCCAGCGACATGTGCCAGCGGCGCCAGAACTCTGTGATGCTGGCGGAAATATAGGGATAGTTAAAGTTTTCAAGGAAGTGGAAGCCAAATACTTTGCCTAGGCCGATGGCCATATCGCTGTATCCGGAGAAGTCGAAATAAATGTGCAGGGCAAATGCGACGGCGTATAGCCAGTAAAAGAGCACGGACTTCTCATCGGACGCCCGGAACACGCTGCACAGCTCTCCCAGTTGGTTGGCGATCAGGATCTTTTTCCCCAATCCAATGAGAAAGCGCCGTACCCCCTCGGCAGCCAGAGCGGTGGAGTGGGAACGGTGTTCCAACTGCTGTGCAATGTCGGAATAGCGGACGATAGGCCCTGCAATGAGTTGGGGAAACATAGCCACATAGGCTGCCAGGTAGATCAGATTTTTCTGAGCTGGCTCACCCCGGTATACATCCACCGTATAGCTGATGATCTGGAAGGTGTAAAAGCTGATGCCAATGGGCAGGGCGATGCGCAGCAGGGGAACCCCCAGTCCGGTGGCCGCGTTGAAGTTTTCCAGGAAGAAGTCTGCGTATTTGAAGTACAGGAGAAAGGACAGGCTGACCGCCACGGAGAGCCCGCAGACCAGTTTGGCCCCTTTTTGGCCCCGGTACCGCTCCTGCAAGAGGCCGAAGCCATAGCCGGACAGGATGGAGGCCAGCATAAGAAGGACGTATTTAGGCTCGCCCCAGGCATAGAAGATCAGGCTGGCCAGCAGGAGCACTGCATTTCGGAAGCGGGCCGGAGTGAGAAAGTATACGGCCAGAACCAGCGGGAGAAAGTAGTATAGAAATGGGATGCTGGAAAAAAGCATAGAAAACCTTCCTTAACAGCAACGTACGGGGCGGCTCCCTGGCGAAGAGGCCGCCCCGCAACGCTATATAATGTTATATTGAACTGGCGGTTCTCAGCCCTCTACCACCGGGGTGTCAATGATTGCCTCGGCTCCGTCCAGGGCAGAGAGCGCGTTATCCTTGAAGGTTTCCACCAAATCATCCGCGCCATACGCGGCAATGACATACTGGCCGTCCACGTTGATTACGACTAAGGTATCCGGCATACCGCAGATCCACTGCTTCGCCAGGATTCCCTCCTTGAGGGCGTCGGCGAACTCGTCGGCACTCACATCGCCGGTCAGGTGATAGGCCGCGCCGGTAAAGGTGTTGGCATTCATCATGTGGATCATAGATGCCGCGTCATCAATGTGGGTGGTCTCGCTCTCCGGAAGGCTCAGGGTGGAGGTCAGCTCCTCGGTCTTGGATACGTCAAAGGCGCCTGGGGCATCTGTGGTCATGTGCTCCGAATCGCCGCCGCCGATGGGGAACTTTTGATCCTCTGAATACACCCCATAGACCGTCTCCAGAACCTCCACCGCACTGGAGTAGGAAGAGGTGGAGCCGTCTCCGCTTCCGCCGTGATTGCTGCTGCCATTGTTGCCGCTGCATCCCACCAGGGAGATCGCCATTGCCGCACCGAGAATAAAAGTGATCATCTTTTTCATAATACATGGTCTCCTGTTCTGCATTTATTTGGGTGACTGATTTTGCTGAAGGTCATACCCTCCATCGTCACGCATGGAGAGTACATAGGTAAGCTGTTTGCCATTGGTTTTCAAGGTCAGGGAAAACATGGTGTCCTCTGTGCCGGAGAGGTCCCAGTAGAGCAGAACGTCTTCGGAGATCTCTGCTTCGGTGCCGTCTCCGAGGAGTTCGCCCTCCGGATCAAACAGGCTGAATTCACCGCCGGAAACAGATACCCGGGTCGTTTCGCCGGTTTCCAGCGCCAGAGGAATTCCGCCGGAGACTTCCCGAAGTCCAGATGTCATTTGAGGATGGTCCGCCGGAATGGAGACCGGTTCCGCCCCAATGGGTACGCCCTGATACAAGAGGGCGGTTTCCCCACGCACAGCAAAGGGAGGGAGAGCGGCAATAAACAGGACGGCTGCGCAGGCGGCAGCGGCCAGAGATCCAAACGAAATCCATTTCGTTCTGGTGCGTGTCGGCTCCGGCTTTTGTTCCAGGCGCATGACCTGCTCCCGGAGCTCCTCCGGCGCTTTGATCCTGCGGTATGCCTCTACATCTTTTTGATCAAACATATTCATTCCTCCGTTCCAAGGAGTGCTTTGATTGCCTGCCGGCCGCGGGTCAGACGCATTTTGACTGCGGAAACCGAGATGCGCAGGCAGCGTGCGGTTTCTTCCACTGAAAACCCTTCCAGATAGTGGAGCACCACCACCTCATGCAGCTTGTCCGGCAGGCTCCGAACGGCGGCCAGAAGTTCGGATGTTTCTGAATCCTCCGGCGAGGCGATGTGTTCCGCATCTTCTAAAGGGGTATACCTGCGTACCGCGTTGCGGCGCTGGAGATCCCGGCATTTATTGATTGTAACGCGCAGCATCCATGCCCGTTGGTGGGACGTATCCTGGAACGTAGGCCGCTTCGCCAGATAGACCGCAAACACATCGTGGACGACATCCTGAGCGTCTTCTGAATGGCTCACATAGGTCAGTGCTGTCCGGAACAGCAGATCGGAATATGTTTCGTATAGCGCCGTTAAATCAACCGTTTCTCCATGACGCAATGTTCTTACCTCCTGTTCTATACACGCATGGCCTGGCCGCCAGGTCACATTTCCCTCCACATTTTTTGAGAAAGTTATTAAATATTATACCACATTCCTTGTGGGCGCGATAGAGCGCGAATATTAGAAACAAAGCAGCTGCTGAAAACTTTTTAGCTGGATTTGCGTCTATAATGTGGAGACGCCGCAAATCTGTGCTGGACGATAGCTGACAGATTTGCTCCGGAACATATATGCTCTGTTAGATACATCTCAAATTCACAGGCAATTATGAAAGGAACTCAGATTGATATGAAGAAAAAACGATTCGCTACAATTGTGGCAGCACTCTTGGTAATTTCTCTGGCTAGCTGTAGTACACCTGCTGGGAGCTTACCCTCCGCGCCTGACGGTTCCCATGTGCCGGAAAAAACACAGGCCCTCTATTCCAATTTGACGGATGACAGCTCCAGGAGGGAGGTCGTGGATGCGCTTCAGGCCCACGGCGTATCTCAGGAGCAGACCGATACCCTGCTGGCCTGGGCAGACGACTTTAACGCCCGGGTGACCACGCCCACCCTCACGGAGGGCTTTACCGCCATGGAGGGTGACTTTGTTGACTACAGCTCACTTTTGTTTGACATGAAGGAACTGCCAGACGGCACATTTTTTATGGAGGCCAATTGCCGCCTGACCGCGTTCCTGTTGATGCGGGATCAGCTCCAGACCTGTGGGACTGCGGATGAGAGTGATACCTATCTAATGTTTGACATTGAGGCCATTGACACGCAGAAGGAATACCAGCTCAGTTCAGAAGCACGGGCCGATTTCATTACTCTGTTCAATGCCGTACCTCTGGAGGGGGCGGCGACCCAGGAGGAACACCTTGCCCGCATTGAGGAAGCGTGGTCGGAGCGTGGCATACAGGTGGACAGCGCCAAGGGAATGTCCCTGATCGAGGTATATCTGCATTCCCCACTTGACGGGGTCCGCTTTGTGGGACATACCGGCGTATTGATGGAGACGGAGGACGGACTGCTGTTTGTGGAGAAGTATGGCCCGGCTGGTCCCTTCCAGGCGACCAAATTTGAGAGCCGGAACGCATTGGAGCACTATCTTCTGGCCCGTCCGGACCTATATGGAGACGAGACGGAGCTGCCGCCTATTGTGCTGGAAAATGGGAAGATGATGGAGATATCCTGACCGGGGTACGGGTATCCGCAGTAGACACGGCAAAAAATGTCCGATGGGAAGACCCATCGGACATTTTTCATATTCGTTTATTTTAGCCGCATTTTTGAGTACGGCGCGTTCCTGTACCTCACCTTATCCAGTACACTATCAGCAGTGAGGAGATGTAGCCAGGTTAGAGCCTTAATTTTTGCAAAAATATGTCGATATGATACATGAAACCATTAAGAGCAGAGGGAAACCGAAATACTACTGTAGACAGAGAAAGGGCGTGGTATAGGTGCGTTATCTGGTTTATCTCTTTGGATGCGTTCTGTTGGTCGGAGGTGGGGCAGTCTGTTCAGTTACACCGTCCGGAATCAGACTGGATGTTGCAAACTTGCTGTCGCTTCTGGATTATACAACGCTGGCGTTCCTGCTAATCGCGTGCTTACTGGTTCTTCTGGGGAACAACTCTTTCCGCGCTTTTGGTTGGGCAATCCGGGCTATGTTTCAAGAGAAAAAACCTTCCGCCGCCCGTGCGCTGGAGAGTTATCTGGCCTATCGGCAGGTGGCTATAGGATCTTTACTGGCCGGAGGTGCTGGCTCACTGCTTAGTCTGATTAAAATGATGCACAGCCTGGGTGGCGGTAATCTGGAGGAATTAGGGATTGCCCTAAATGTAGCATGCCTGTCTCTCGGATATGCCATCTTTTTGAATCTGCTATTACTTCCGGTAGGGTTTCTGTTGCGAAAGACGTTGGGAGAGATAGAACAGGCGGATAAGGTAGACCAAGCTGCGGGAACTATTTCGGTGCGGCGAAAGCGCAGTAGAGCAGGGTGATTGGTCGGGGTGAATTAGGGCATCTGTTTACCTGCCGGGCTGAACTATATAGGAAGATAGATATTTTTCTCTGACAGGAGAAAACACATAGGCCGCAGCTTCTGCGCTTGGTGTAAAAAAGAGAACTGCACTTCCGTACGCCGCCCTTTCGGGCTGGCGGTTCGGAAGGGCAGTTCCAGTTCTGTCGCCTGATAACCGAAGCCGACATACTGCTCTGTTATGCTATTTCAGATGAAGAAAGCCCCGGATACATACCTGTTCTGATCTACCCTTATCTAATCGAGAAATCCATCATACCATGCCAAATGCCATTTGTGACACCGTACGTAAATCAATTGGGGACTAGCTGGGCATTTTGGAAGGTTCCCAGCCAGTCGAGGTTGAGGGGAATGGGGGTAAGGAAGGTATCAGGTCGGACGGCCTCCCCGTGAAAATCGCTGCCCCCCGTGATATGGAGGCCGT
>NZ_JH417793.1 GCF_000239295.1 Flavonifractor plautii ATCC 29863 | reverse complement strand
TCAGATGTCCAATATGTATTGTAGTCCTACACGCGGATTCCCGCCTTTTCCAGTCAAAGTCTTGACTTTTTGGCAAAAAGCGTGTATGATACGCCTTGTAACCATTTGTAACTTTTCGTTTCTGACTGTTACCTTTCGGCCCTCGCGGGCCTTCTTTTACGCAAGAACAAATAATTAGGAGGGTTTCCCTCATGGACGAAATTCTGCATACGCCCCGGGAGGAGTCTTCGGCCATCCGGCCGCCCCTGGCCCAACTCCGGGACAGATGGGAGGCGGGTACCGCGGCCCTGGCGCAGCGCGTGGAGCCGCTCCGCCGCCGGCTGGACGCCGCCACTGCGGGCGGCCGCCGGCTGATCAATCCCCTGCATTTCCTGGCCGCCGCCGTGGTCATCGGCGTGGCGGCTGTGGTGGGCACTGTCTACACTCCCAGCTATGTGGTGGAGGTGGACGGCGTGGCCCTGGGCACCGTCACCAGCCCCTCTGTGTTTGAGGATGTGGTGGACCGGGTGGAGAGCCGTGCCACCGATATTCTGGGCTACGACTATACCATGGACGGCGCGGTGACCTACGCCCCTGCCCTGACGGAGCGGGAGTCCATCACCCCCGTGGCGGACTTTGAGACCTACCTCTTTGACCAGATTGGCGAGGTAATGAAGAGCTATGTGCTCACCGTCAACGGCCAGTTCATCGGCGCGGCCCAGGATCGGGAGACCCTGAATGGGGTGCTGGAGCAGGTGAAGGCTACCTATGTAGATGAAAACACAATGTCCGCCGAGTTTACCTCCGGGGTCTACATTACCCACGAGTACACCCCCTCCGATGTCAATCAGGACCCGGCGGCCATGCTGGCCACCCTCACCGCCAACACCAACGGCCAGACCACCTATGAGGTGCAGAAGGGCGACACCTTCATGCAGATCGCCTTTGACAACAACATGAGCATGTCGGAACTGGAGGCCCTCAACCCGGATGTGGACATTAACCGTATCTACATCGGCCAGCTCCTCAACGTGAAGGAGGAGATTCCCTTCCTCTCCGTCAAGACGGTGGATAACGTGACCTATACCCAGTCCATTGAGTGCCCGGTGGTGGAGGTACAGGACGACTCCATGTACCAGGGCGAGTCCAAGGTGCTGGATGCAGGCGTCCCCGGCGAGCAGATCGTCAACGCGGACATCGCTTACCTCAACGGCGTGGAGCAGGAGCGCACGGTGCTCTCTACCCAGGTCACCCGGGAGGCCACCAACAAGGTCATCGCTGTGGGCACCAAGGTGCGCCCCTCCTGGCTGCCCAACGGCTACTTTATCTGGCCCGTATACGGGCGCATTACCTCCTACTTCGGCTACCGCTCCATCTTTGGCTCCTACAGCTACCACGGCGGCATTGACATTGCCACCTCCTACGGCACCAACATCGCGGCCGCCGATGGCGGCACCGTGGTCTTCGCCGGCCGGGCCACCGGCAGCATGTGGAGCTACGGCAATCTGGTCATCGTGGATCACGGCAACGGGAAGCAGACCTACTACGGCCACTGCTCCAGCGTCCTGGTTTCCGCCGGCGACAAGGTCTACCAGGGTCAGCCCATCGCCAAGGTGGGCTCCACCGGCCGCTCTACCGGCAACCACTGCCACTTTGAGGTGAAGATCAACGGCACCTCTGTTAACCCTCTGTCCTATCTGAGCTGAAAAAAACCGGCGCACCCTGACGGGTGCGCCGGTTTTTTCGGCTCAGCGGAGCTTCAGGATTTCATCCAGCAGACGGTGGGCGGCCTCCTCCTTGGTGAGGAGGGGCAGCTCCAGCTCCTCCCGGGGGGAGATCAGCGTGAGCAGATTGGTTGGCACTGCGAAGCCCGCGCCCGGCTCCTTGAGGTTGTTGGCGGCAATCAGATCCAGGTGCTTCTTCTCCAGCTTCCTGCGGGAGTTTTCCACCATGTCCCGGGTCTCCATAGAAAACCCGCACAGGAACTGCCCCGGCCCGCGGTGCTCCCCCAGCCAGGCCAGGATATCCCGGGTGCGCTCCAGGGGAATGGACAGCTCCCCCTCCCCCTTCTTCACCTTGTCCTGGGCCACCTGGGCCGGGCGGTAGTCGGCCACCGCGGCGGCCTTGATGATGATGTCCTGCTCCGGGGCGCGGGCGGTGACCGCCTCGAACATGTCCTGGGCGGACACCACGTCCACCGTCTCCACATAGGCGGGCTTCTTCAGCGCCGTGGGGCCGGACACCAGCGTCACCTCCGCCCCGCGGGCGGCGGCGGCCCGGGCCACGGCGTAGCCCATCCGCCCGGTGGAGTGGTTGGTCAGGCAGCGCACCGGATCCAGTGCCTCCTGGGTGGGGCCGGCGGTGACCAGCACCTTCAGTCCCTCCATGTCCTTGGCATGGGAGAGGGCGTGAAGCACCGTCTCCAGCAGCTCCTCCGGCTCCGGCATCTTCCCCTTCCCCACGGCCCCGCAGGCCAGGCGTCCGCTGGCCGGCTCCACAATCTCCCAGCCGTACCGCCGCAGGAGGGCCAGGTTATCCTGGGTAACCGGATTCTCATACATGCGGGTGTTCATGGCGGGCGCGGCGATTTTGGGACAGTCACAGGCCAGAACGGTGGTGGTGAGCATATCGTCGGCCAGGCCGTGGGCAAGCTTAGCCAGAACGTTGGCCGTGGCCGGGGCCACCAGTACCAGGTCGGCCTGGTCGGCCAGGGCGATGTGCTCCACCTGGAACTGGTAGTTGCGGTCAAAGGTGTCCACGCTTACCCGGTTGCCCGTCAGGGATTCAAAGGTGTGGGGGCCGATAAACTCCGTGGCGTTTCGGGTCATGAGTACCTGGACGTTCGCCCCCTGCTTCACCAGGGCCGAGGCCAAGCCGGCCGACTTATAGCATGCAATGCCGCCGGTGACACCCAGCAGCACAGTTTTTCCCTTTAACATGCAGGTCTCTCCTTTGTCAGTGGGCGGATGCGGACATCCGCCCCTATGCTCCGTTATAGTCATCCAATTATACCAAAACAGCCGCAGGTTTTCCACAATGGGATTGCAATCTGAGGATATAACCTGTAGGACTACAATACATATTGGACATCTGAA
>NZ_JH417792.1 GCF_000239295.1 Flavonifractor plautii ATCC 29863 | reverse complement strand
TAAGGCGGGGGAAATCGGAATCCCCCGCCTTAACCGGCTCTTTCGCCCCTTTCTGGCCGCCCAGAAAGGGGCCCGCCGGAGGCATGACAAGGAAACAGGTGTCAAAAATGGTAACATGGAAGGTGCGCCAGCCTGGCACAAGGCGGGCCGATGTGGGCAGAAGGTGAATTGCCCCAGAGGGGCAAGAGAGGCCGCCCTGGGGCGTCGGTCCCTACGCGGAGGAGCGTTGAGGCGACCCTGGCGATCGCCTGCGGGCGGCCATAAAGGCCGCCCCTACAGGGCCCGGTTACCGCCAGACCTCCCGGCGCTCCGTGCGACCCATCAGCCAGTCCACCGACACCCCGTAAAAGTCCGCCATGTTCCGCAGATTGTCAAACCCCGGCTTCTGTTCACCCTTTTCAAAGCGGTGGTACTGCCGCAGCGTCATGCCGCATGCCGTCGCCACCGCTTCCTGTGTCACTTTCTTTTCGGAACGGAGCTGTAAAAGTTTTTGACAAAAATCCATAAGTGCTCCTTGACATTGACTAATAAGTCAATTATAATCTTATTGACTAAAACGTCCAAAAAGGAGATGCTTTTCATGTACCCTGCGATGGAAGAACTCTATCAATATTTCGTCGGCCATCCGAACCCCCGGCACTGGCCGGAGGAGCTGCGGGACAGCCCCGTGCTGGGCCACGGACAGTACGCCTTCTCCGAGGGGCTGCGGCTGGGCTTCCTGCTGGCCGTGGAGTGCATGGGCCCGGAGTTACTGCGGCCCTAAGTTGCCCTCTTTCCAGTGCTTGCGGCACAGGCCGATGTACTTGTCGTTGGCCCCCAGCACCACCTGCTCGCCCTCCTTGATGACGTGGCCGCTCTCGTCAAAGCGGGCGTTGCACAGGGCCTTCTTGCCGCACCAGCAGATGGTCTTGACCTCCTCGATCACGTCCGCCGTGGCCAGCAGCTCCGCCGAGCCGGGGAACAGCTCCCCCTTGAAGTCGGTGCGCAGGCCGTAGCAGATGACGGGGATGTTCCAGTCGTCCACCAGATCGGTGAGGTAGCGCACCTCGTCCCGGGTGAGGAACTGGGCCTCGTCCACGATGATGCAGGCGTAGGGCTTGAGCTGGCGGGGCGTCATCTCCATCAGGTCGGAGAAGTAGATGCACGGGTGGCTCAGCCCCGCCCGGGAGGCCACGAACCGGGCCCCGTCCCGCTGATCCACCGCGGGCTTGACCAGCAGGGCGTCCTGGCCCCGCTCCTCGTAGTTGTAGCGCACCATCAGCGCGTTGGCCGTCTTGCTGGAGCCCATGACCCCGTAACGGAAATAGAGTTTTGCCATGTCGGTGTTCCTCCCGCGTCACATCAGTTTTTTCAAAATGCCCAGGTGCTTTTTCCCATAGGGCGGATAGCGGACGGGAATGTCCAGCCGCCCTCTTTTGAGTACGCTCTTTTCGTGGGTGAAGGCGTCGAAGCCCGCCTTGCCGTGGCAGGCGCCCATGCCGCTGTTCCCCACCCCGCCGAAGGGGAGGCGGGGGTCGGCCAGGTGCACCACCGTGTCGTTGACGCACCCGCCCCCGAAGGGCAGGGCCTCCAGCACCGCCCGCTCGACGGAGCGGCTCCGGGTGAACAGGTAGAGGGCCAGCGGGCGGGGCTTCTGCCTCTGGGCCTCCACCAGCTCCGGCAGGCTCCGGTAGAGCAGCACAGGCAGGATGGGGCCGAAGATCTCCTCCTCCAGCACCGGGCTGCCCTCCGGCACGTCCACCAGCACCGTGGGGGCGATGCGCAGGCCCTCCGGGTCGCTCTGCCCGCCCACGGCGATCCGCCCGCCGGACAGCAGCCCGGCCAGACGGTCGAAGTGCCGCCGGTTGACGATGCGGGGCAGCTCCTCCCCGGCCAGGGGATTCGCGCCGTAAAAGCGGGTGATCTGCCGGGCCAGGGCGGCCACGAAGGGCTCCGCCATCCCCTCCGGCACCCAGACGTGGTCCGGAGCCACGCAGGTCTGCCCCGCGTTGAGAAACTTGCCCCAGGCGATGCGGGCCGCGGCCAGCTCCACATCGGCGTCGGGGGCCAGAATCACCGGCGACCTGCCCCCCAGCTCCAGGGTGACGGGGGTGAGGTGCTCCGCCGCCGCGGCCATGACCTTTTTCCCCACCGCCGGACTGCCGGTGAAGAAGATTACGTCGAAGGGCTTGTCCACCAGGGCCTCCGCCTCCTCCCGTCCCCCCTCGGCCACGGTGATATAATCCGGCGGGAACACCCGCCCCAGCACTTCCGCCAGGGCGCGGGCGGAGGCGGGGGCGTCCTCCCCCGGCTTCACCACCGCCGTGCACCCCGCCGCGATGGCGGACACCAGGGGGGCCAGGGTGAGAAGCAGAGGGTAGTTCCACGGGGCGAGGATCAGCGACACGCCGTAGGGCTCCCGGTACACAGTGCCCACGGAGGGGAACTGGGACAGGGGGGCAGGGTGCCGGACGGGACGGGCCCACTTTTTCAGATGCCCGCGGGCAAAGCGCAGCTCCGCCAGGGTGGGGCCCAGCTCGCTCATATACCCCTCGTAGGGGGATTTGTTGAGATCTGCCTTCAGCGCCTCCAGCAGCTCCCCCTCCCACCGGGTGAGGGCCAGCTCCAGCCGGGTGAGCATCTCCCGGCGGAACCGGAGGGGCCGGGTGGCCCCGCTGTCAAAATACCGCCGCTGGGCGGCCAGTACATCCTCCATGGCGCTCTCCTTCACAGCCGGGCCTCCACCGCCCCGGCGAAGGCCTGAAAGGCGTTGGGCACGGCGTAGTCCCGCTCCAGGGCGGCCCGGTCGGCCCACACCCACCCCTCCGGCAGCTCCGGCGAGGCGGCCTCCACGATTTGGGCGGTCATGTGCCACTCGATATGGCTGAAGATATGCTTCCCCGCCGGGCCGCCGGATAACCCGGCCGCCTCCACCGGACAGGGGGCGGGGGAGAGCTCGTTGGGATACTCCCACAGGCCCGCCAGCAGGCCCCGCCCCGGCCGCCGCCGCAGGGCCACCTTCTTTTCCCAGAAAATCAGGAACACGGTCCGGGCCTCGATGCGCCGGGCCTTTTTTGCCGCCTTGACGGGCAGCTCCCCGGTGCGCTCCTCCCGCCGGGCGGTGCAGAAGTCCGCCGCCGGGCACCGGTCGCACAGGGGCGCGCCGTTGGGCAGGCACACCGTGGCCCCCAGCTCCATGAGGGCCTGGTTGAAGTCGCCGGGGGCGTCCACCGGAAGCACGGCCTGGAGGGCGGCGCGCATCCGGGCCTTGGTGTCCGGCCGGGCGATGTCGCCGCCGTCTCCGCTGATGCGGGCCACCACCCGCAGCACGTTGCCGTCCACCGCCGGAACGGGGACGCCGAAGGCGATGGAGGCGATGGCCCCCGCTGTGTACTCCCCCACGCCGGACAGGGTGAGAAGGCCCTCATAGGTGTCGGGGAACACCCCGCCGAAGTCCTCCGCCACCTGACGGGCGGCTTTCTGGAGGTTGCGGGCGCGGTTGTAGTAGCCCAGGCCCTGCCACAGCTTCATGAGCCGGTCCTCCTCCACGGCCGCCAGATCGGCCACGGTGGGCAGGGCCTCCATGAAGCGGCGGTAGTAGTCCAGCACCGCCGCCACCCGGGTCTGCTGGAGCATGATCTCGCTGACCCACACGTGGTAGGGGGTGGGATCGCTCCGCCAGGGGAGCACCCGGGCGTTTTCGCGGTACCACTGGAGCAGGGGGATGGGAAGTTGGTCGAGTTGATTCAAAACAGGATTCCTCCGGGACCTCTTTTTTCTCTGACCCGGCTATTATATAATGAAGCCAAACTTTTTTCAAGAAACGCAATGAAAACGGCCCGCCGGTTTCTCTAATAGGCAGAAAGGGGGCGCCACCCTTGACCGAACAGGAATTCATTCAACAGGCGGAGGGCCTGAAAGGCCGGCTCTACCGCACCGCCTGGCTCTATCTGGGCAGCGAGGCCTGCGCTGTGGACGCGGTGGACGAGGCGGTCTACCAGGGCTTTCTCCACTACAAACGCCTCCGCCAGCCGGAGTATTTCGCCACCTGGATGACCCGCATCCTCATCAACGCCTGCAACGCCGAGCTGCGCCGCCGGAAGCGGGAGCTGGCGGTGGCCGAGCTGCCCGAGACCGCGGCGGAGGCCTTCGACGCGCTCCCCCTGCGGGAGGCCGTCGCACGCCTGCCCCGTGAGCTGCGGGCGGTGGTGGTACTGCGCTACTTCCAGGGCCTCACCCTGGCGGAGACCGCCCAGGCCCTGGACATCCCGCCGGGCACCGTATCCACCCGCCAGCGTAAGGCCCTGTCCCTGTTAAAGCTGCATCTGACCGAGGAGGTTTGAGCCATGGACCGCATGGAAGAATACAAGGCCCTCCGGGACGCACCGGAGGAGCTCCCCCCCGCCCTGGAGGGCGCCGTGGCCCGCGCCCGGGCCAGGGCCCGCCGCCGGAGGCTGTGGCGGCGGATCAGCGCCCCCGCCGGGAGCGTGGCGGCGGTGTTTGCCGCCTTCGTGCTCCTGGTGAACCTGTCCACCCCCTTCGCCCTGGCCTGCGGCAAAGTGCCCGTGCTCAAGGAGCTGGCCGCCGCCGTGGCCTTCTCTCCCAGCCTCAAGGCCGCTGTGGAAAACGACTATGTGCAGTATATCGGTCAGAGCGCCACGGACAACGGCATCACCGTCCATCTGGAGTACCTGATGGCCGACCAGGGCGGGCTGATGCTCTTCCTGTCCGTCTCCGGGCCGGAGGAGGCCACGTTCTTTATGCCCCGGGCAACGTTCACCACCCCCGACGGAGAAAGGCTGGAGGGCTGCTCCGTCCTGATGGACAGCGTGGCCTCCGGGGAGCTGTCCAACGCCATCACCGTGGCCTTTAACGGGGAGGAGGAGTCCCAGCTTCCGGAGTCCCTACGCCTGACCTGCGAGGTGCAGGCCCACATACCCGATGTCACCGATGCCGGGGAATGGACGGCGGACGCCGTGGTCACCTTCGACCTCCCCCTGGATCAGCGGTTCCGGGGCCAAGGCCGCACGGTGGAGGTGAACCGCTGGCTGGAGCTGGACGGCAACAACATCCGGATTGTGGATCTGGAGCTCTACCCCACCCACGCCCGGCTAAATCTGGAGCAGGACCCAGACAACGCAGAGGAGCTCCAGAGTCTGGACTTCTATCTGGAGGACAAGAAGGGCAACCGCTATGAGAAGGGCTCCGCCAGCGGCCTGACCGCCATGGGGGACTCCTACCTGTTCGAGAGCCCTTATTTCAGCGATCCGGACTCCCTCACCCTGCACATCACCAAGGCAGAGTGGCTGGAGAAGAGTCAGAAGTTTATCACTGTCAGCCTGAAAACAGGGGAGGCCCTGGAACCCATGCCGGGGGGCATGGAGATCAGCGCTATCCGCCTGGACGATACCACAGCCCAGGTGGCTTTCCTGGCCCCCATGCCTCCCGCCAGCAGCGAGACGAACCTGAACTTCTACCAGTTGGGCACCGGCTTCTATCGCACCCCTGACGGCACGGTAAAGAATACCGGCGGCCACAGCACCTATGCCAGTGACATTCTCTGGCGGAACACCCCCTATGAAACGCCCATTCCCGAGGGGTATTTCGTTGAAGAGTACACCATTGAGCACTGCTACTGGGACGTCATCTCCATGGAACTCTTTGCCTCCCGCCGCACCACCTTTGAAGTCCCCGTCGTCCTCACCCTGCAATAAGGCCCTTACGTTATCGGGCACCGGCCAGCAGCCGGTGCCCGATCGTCTTATTTCAGCAAGTCCTCCAGAAGCTCCACCGCTTCGTATACCATCCGGTCGCAGTGGCACTTGCGCTCCTCCCCCCGCTCCTTGGCCAGCCGGAGCAGATTGGCGCAGTCCAGGACCTGGTTTTTTTCCCGGAACCGGCGCATCAGCGCGGTGGCCTCATCGGCCCCCTTGCCCGCCAGCCCCAACACCATCAGTGCGCCGGTCACCGCGCCGCAGGTGGAGCCATGGCGCATGCCGGAGCCGAAGTTGGCCCCCAGCTTGAAGGCTGTCTCCTTATCCAGGCCGCACAAATCGGCGAAGGGCACCAAGACCGACTGGCAGCAGTTGTAGTGTACGTCCGTCCGGGCCCGCAGGGCCTCGGTCTCTTCCATCCTCGTCATACCAAACACTCCTTTTTACCGGTCAATGACCATCTGCTTGTAGTCCAGATAGCGGAAGCCCATCCGCTCATACAGCCGGGCGGCCCGGTTCTCCCCGGTGACCTCCAGGCGGTAGCGGGCGCACTCAGGGTGCTGCTCCATGGCCCAGCGGATCACCTGCTCGCCGTAGCCCTTGCCCCGGCACTCGGGAGCCAGGTAGAGCTCATCCAGCAGCAGGTAGCGCCCGCCTACCTCAGCGGAATAGCCGATGCACATATAATGGTAGCCCACCGGGCGGCCGTCTTCCTCCAGCACCAGGCCCTGGATCAGCGGCTCGGCCGGGTCCACCGCCGCCTGAAAGGACCGGCGGAGAACGGCCGGGTCCACCTCATGCTCCACCGCCGGGCTGTGGTAGAACCGGTCCACCATCTCCATGACGGCCCCCTCGTCCGCCGCGGTCATCTCTCGAATGGAAATCATACGTCTTACTCCTTTTCATGTGATTCTCCGCCCCCTGGCGGGGCGCTCAGTTGAACATGTCACCGTGCTGGGCAAACAGGCGGCGCACCCGGCCCAGCAGCGGTGCGTGCTCCCGCCGGGATAGGCCGGGATCGGCCTCCAGCAGCTTCTGGGCGGCCTGCTGGGCCTCCTTGAGCACCCGCATGTCCGCCGCCAGATCGGCGATGCCAAGCTGGGGCAGGCCGTGCTGCCGCTGGCCGAAAAAGTCGCCGGGGCCGCGCAGCTTCAAGTCCTCCTCCGCGATGCGGAAGCCGTCGGCGGTTTTCGCCAGCACCCGCAGCCGCTCCCGGCTCTCGGCGCTGTGGGTGCTGGTCATCAGCACACAGTAGGACTGGTGCTTTCCCCGGCCCACCCGGCCCCGGAGCTGGTGGAGCTGGCTCAGGCCGAAGCGGTCGGCGTTCTCCACCACCATCAGCGCCGCGTTGGGCACGTCCACCCCCACCTCGATGACGGTGGTGGACACCAGCACGTCCAGCTCCCCCGCCGCGAAGGCGGTCATCGCCGCGTCCTTGTCCCTGGCCTTCATCTTTCCGTGCACCAGCCCCACCCGCAGGTCGGGGAACACCTCGCTTTTGAGGTGTTCAGCATAGGGGACGGCCGCCTTGAGGCCCTCCCCGCCGGGTTCTCCCGGGGACTCCTCCCCCTCCTCCACGGCGGGGCAGACCAGATAGGCCTGCCGCCCCTGGCCCACCAGCTTCCGCACGAAGCGATACATCCGCTGCCGCTTGTCCTCCCCCACCACATAGGTCTCCACCGGCGTGCGGCCGGGGGGTAGCTCGTCGATCACCGACACCTCCAGATCCCCATAGATGATGAGGGCCAGGGTGCGGGGGATGGGGGTGGCGGACATGACCAGCACGTGGGGCGTCCGCCCGGCCTTGGCGGCCAGGGCCGCGCGCTGGGCCACCCCGAAGCGGTGCTGCTCGTCGGTGATGGCCAGGGCCAGGTCGGAAAACACCACCCCCTCGCTCAGCAGGGCGTGGGTGCCGACCACCAGATCCACCTCCCCCGCCGCCAGGGCGGCGTAGAGCTCCTTCCGGGACTTCCCCTTCACCGAGCCGGTGAGCAGGCCCACCCGCACCCCTGCCCGCCCCAGCAGCGGGGCCAGGGAGCGGAAGTGCTGCTCGGCCAGCAGCTCCGTGGGGGCCATCAGGGCGCACTGGCCGCCGTTCTTCGCCGCCAGCCACGCCCCGTAGGCCGCCACCATGGTCTTGCCCGAGCCCACATCGCCCTGCACCAGCCGGTTCATGGGCGCGCCGGAGGCGGTGTCGACCGCCACCTCCTCCATGGCCCGCCGCTGGGCGGCCGTGAGGGAGAAGGGGAGCAGCGCCAGGAATTCCTCCACCGGCGGTGTGGAAAAGGGGACGCCCTCCGCACAGGTGCGCCGGGTGCGCAGCAGGGCCATGCCGCAGGCCAGGCAGAACAGCTCCTCGAAGATCAGCCGCCGCCGGGCCAGCTCCAGGGCCTCCTCGTCCCGGGGGAAGTGGATGTTCCGGCAGGCAAACTCGGCGGCGGCCAGGGCGTGCTCCCGCCGCAGTCCGGCGGGAAGCGTCTCCTCCATCTGCCCGGCGCACTCCTCCACGCAGCGGAGGGTCAGCCCCGCCAGCAGGTTGTTGGAGATCCCCCGGGTCAGGGGATAGATGGGCAGGATACGGCCGGTGAAGCGGGCCCTGTCCGCCCGCTCACACACCGGGTTGGTCATCTGACGCCGCCCCGGCGGGCCCTCCACCCGGCCGTAGACGACGTACGTCTCGCCGGTGCGCAGGGCGTCCTTCATATAGGACTGGTTAAAGAAGGTGGCGGTGACGCTGCCGGTGTCGTCCACCAGGCGGGCCTTCACCAGCTCCAGCCCCTTGCGGATGCGGGAGAGGTGGGGTGGCTCCGCCACCAGCAGCTCCAGGCACACCGGAGTGTCCACCGGGGCCGCCGCCACGGTGGAAAACCGGCGGCGATCCTCATAGTCCCGGGGAAAGTAGCGCAGCAGATCCTCCACCGTGGCCAGCCCCAGCTTCTCCAGGCTCCTGGCCCGGGCCGGCCCGATGCCGGGCAGCCGCTCCACCCCGTCGCCAAGCCGCAGCGCCATGGATGCTCCCTCCTCTCCTCTGTGAGGTCTTAGTGTAGCATATTTCCCAGACAGTGGCAAGGCCCCTTCCCCCCGACGGTGAAACCGCCAAATGCAAAACCGGCCGGTTGAATTTCCTGTGCGTGTCGCCAAGTTTTGCAACCACACACAAAATCGCTTGCAAAAAATCCGCCTTACTGCTATAATCAGTCTTAACATCGCATTTCCCCGCACGCCCCGGCGGCGGGGTCATGGCGGCCGGAGAGCCGCCGCAGCCGAACGGTGTCTGTTTGACGCGATCGGACTCATTTGATTCAGGAAGGAAGGACAGCATGGCGGAATGCAAATTTAACAAGGTCCTGGTGGCTAACCGGGGCGAGATCGCCATCCGCGTGTTCCGGGCCTGCTACGATCTGGGCCTGCACACGGTGGCCATGTACTCCAACGAGGATACCTTTTCCCTCTTCCGCACCAAGGCGGACGAGGCCTATCTCATCGGTGAGAACAAGTCCCCCCTGGGCGCCTATCTGGATATCCCCTCCATCATCGATCTGGCCCGCCGCCGCAACGTGGACGCCATCCACCCCGGCTACGGCTTTTTGAGCGAGAACGCCGACTTCGCCCGGGCCTGCGAGGAGGCGGGCATCACCTTCATCGGCCCCTCCTCCACCATTCTGGCCCAGATGGGCGACAAGCTGACCGCCAAGGCCATCGCCCACGCCTGCGGCGTGCCCACCATCCCCGGTTCCGACCGTCCCCTGAAGGACGGGGAGGAGGCCCTTGCAAAGGCTGTCGAATACGGCTTCCCCATCATCCTCAAGGCGGCCGGCGGCGGCGGCGGCCGCGGCATGCGCCGCTGCGACAAGCCGGAGGAGGTCATCCCCGCCTTCAACCTGGTGAAGAGCGAGGCCAAGAAGGCCTTCGGCAACGAGGACATCTTCATCGAGAAGTACCTGGTGGAGCCCAAGCACATTGAGGTGCAGATTCTGGGCGACAAGCACGGCAATGTGGTTCACCTGTTCGAGCGGGACTGCTCCCTCCAGCGCCGCTACCAGAAGGTGGTGGAGTTCGCCCCCGCCTTCTCCGTACCGGAGGCCACCCGTCAGAAGCTGTACGAGGACGCCGTCAAGGTGGCAAGGCATGTGGGCTACGTCTCCGCCGGCACGGTGGAGTTCCTGGTGGACAAGAGCGGCAACCACTACTTTATCGAGATGAACCCCCGCATCCAGGTGGAGCACACCGTCACCGAGATGGTCACTGGCGTAGACCTGGTACGGGCCCAGATTCTCATTGCCGAGGGCCACCCCCTGTCCACCCCGGAGATCGGCATCCCCAGCCAGGACGCGGTGCACATGAACGGCTACGCCCTCCAGTGCCGGGTGACCACCGAGGACCCCGCCAACAACTTCGCCCCCGACACCGGCAAAATCACCGCCTACCGCTCCGGCGGCGGCTTCGGCGTCCGTCTGGACGGCGGCAACGCCTTCACCGGCGCGGAGATCTCCCCCTACTACGACTCCCTGCTGGTCAAGGTCACCTCCTGGGACAACACCTTCGAGGGGGTGTGCCGCAAGGCCATGCGGGCCATCAGCGAGGAGCATGTCCGCGGCGTCAAGACCAACATTCCCTTCGTCACCAACATTCTGGCCCACCCCACCTTCCGGGCCGGGGCGTGCCACACCAAGTTCATTGACGAGACTCCCGAGCTCTTCGACATCGACGTGGGCCGCGACCGTGCCACCAAGCTGCTCAAGTACATCGCCCAGATACAGGTCGATAACCCCTCCGCCGAGCGGGCCCAGTTCGACATTCCCCGCTTCCCGCCCTACGAGCACACCCCGCCCAAGTGCACCGGCCTCAAGCAGCTTTTGGACGAGAAAGGGCCAGAGGCGGTGCGGGACTGGGTGCTGGGACAGAAGAAGCTGCTCATCACCGACACCACCATGCGGGACGCCCACCAGTCCCTTCTCTCCACCCGGGTGCGCACCCGCGACATGCTCAAGGCCGCCGAGGGCACGGCAGAGATCCTCAACGACTGCTTCTCCCTGGAGATGTGGGGCGGCGCCACCTTCGACGTGGCCTACCGCTTCCTCCATGAGTCCCCCTGGGAGCGGCTGCGCCTGCTGCGGGAGAAGATCCCCAACATCCCCTTCCAGATGCTCCTGCGGGGGGCCAACGCCGTAGGCTACACCAACTACCCCGACAACCTCATCCGGGCCTTTATCCGGGAGTCCGCCCGGAGCGGCATCGACGTATTCCGTATCTTCGACTCCCTGAACTGGATTCCCGGCATGGAGATAGCCATAGACGAGGTGCTCCAGCAGGGCAAGCTGTGCGAGGCCACCCTGTGCTACACCGGTGACATTCTCGACCCCAAGCGGGATAAATATACCCTCAAATACTACGTGGACATGGCCAAGGAGCTGGAGAAGCGGGGCGCCCATCTGCTGTGCATCAAGGACATGTCCGGCCTCCTCAAGCCCTACGCGGCCAAGAAGCTGGTCACTGCCCTGAAAAACGAGGTGGGCCTACCCATCCACCTGCACACCCACGACACCTCGGGCAACCAGGTGGCCGCCTATCTGATGGCCGCCGAGGCAGGGGTGGATATTGTGGACTGCGCCATCGACTCCATGTCCTCCACCACCAGCCAGCCCTCCCTGAACGCGGTGGTCACCGCCCTCCAGGGCCAGGAGCGGGACACCGGACTCGACCCCGAAAAGCTCCAGACCCTCTCCGACTACTGGGCGGACGTGCGCCTGCGCTACAGCCAGTTTGAGGCGGGCATCAAGAACCCCTCCACCGATATCTACCGCTACGAGATGCCTGGCGGCCAGTACACCAACCTCAAGAGCCAGGTGGAGAGCCTGGGCCTGGGCCACCAGTTCGAGGACGTCAAGGAGATGTACGTCAAGGTCAACCACATGCTGGGCGACATTGTGAAGGTGACGCCCTCCTCCAAGATGGTGGGTGATCTGGCCATCTTCATGGTGCAGAACGAGCTGACCCCCGAGAACATTGTGGAGCGCGGAGAGGCCCTCACCTTCCCCGACAGCGTGGTGAGCTACTTCAAGGGCATGATGGGCCAGCCCGCCTGGGGCTTCCCCGAGGACTTGCAGAAGGTGGTGCTCAAGGGTGAGGAGCCCATCACCTGCCGCCCCGGTGAGCTGCTGGAGCCCGTCGACTTCGCCGCCGCCCGGCGGGAGGTGGAGAAGTTCTACCCCGGCGCGTCGGAGCAGAACATCATCTCCTGGTGCCTCTACCCCAAGGTGGTGGAGGAGTTCTTCCGCCACCGGCAGGAGTACGGCTACATCATGCGCATGGGCAGCCATGTGTTCTTCAACGGCATGGCCCTGGGCGAGACCAACAAGATCAACATCGAGGACGGCAAGACCCTGGTCATCAAATACCTGGGGCTGGGCGATCTCAACGAGGACGGCACCCGCAACGTCCACTTCGAGCTCAACGGCATGCGCCGCGAGGTGGCGGTGCCCGACAAGAACGCCGAGGCACAGGTGAAGCACGTTACGCTGGCCGATCCCTCCGACAAGAGCCAGGCGGGGGCCTCCATCCCCGGCATGGTGTCCAAGATCTGCGTCAAGCTCGGAGACGCGGTGGAGGAGAACCAGGTGCTGGCCGTCATTGAGGCCATGAAGATGGAGACGAACGTGGTGGCCCGCATGGCAGGTACCGTGGAGCAGGTGCTCATCAAAGAGGGCGGCTCTGTCAAAGCCGGCGAGCTGCTCATCACCATAAAGTAAGCGCAGGGGGCCGGTCTGACGACCGGCCCCTTTTCCACCGCCTGCAACCGCTTTTTCAAGGAGGCCCAAACCATGGAAACCATTCTCCACCTGCTCCCCCTCACCGGCGCACAGAAGGCGGCCTTTCAGGCCGCCGCGCCGGAGTCTGAGCATCTCTTTCTCCCCACCAATGACCGCGGGGGAGCCAGCAGCATCCCCCAGGAGTGGCGGGAGCGCACCACCATTCTGCTGGGCTATGTCCCCCCCGAACAGCTCAAGACCTTTCCCAACCTGAAATGGGTGCAGAGCTGGAACGCCGGGGTGGACCCCTATCTGGTCCCCGGCGTTCTGCCGGAGGGCGTGCGCCTCACCTCCGCCGTGGGAGCCTACGGCCCAGCCGTGTCTGAACACATGCTGGCCATGCTCCTGGCCATCTATAAGCGCCTGCCCGCCTACTGTGACCAGCAGAGGGCCCATATCTGGGCGGATCTTGGACCCGTTGGCTCCCTAGCGGGCAAAACCGTGCTGGTGGCCGGTGCCGGCGATATCGGCCGCCACTTTGCCCGGCTGGTCCGCGCTCTGGGGGCACAGCGGGTTATTGGGCTGCGCCGGAGCGCGGGCTGCCCGGCAGAGGGCTTTGACGAGATTTACGGTCTGGGTGCGCTGGATGGCCTTCTCCCCCAGGCCGATGTGGTGGCCCTGGCCCTCCCCCACACCCCTGAGACTGCGGGCCTGATAAGCAAGACCCGGCTGCTGGCCATGAGGCCCGGCGCGGTACTGCTCAACGCGGGCCGTGGGAGCGCCGTGGACTGCACCGCCCTGGCGGAGGTGCTGTGCTCCGGCCGCCTGCTGGGCGCGGGACTGGACGTTACCGATCCGGAACCTCTGCCCCCGGGACACCCCCTCTGGGAGGCCCCCAGCCTCCTCCTCACCCCCCACACCGCCGGGGGCTATAACCACATGGAGGCCACGCTGGAGCGCATCAAGGCTATTTTCCTGGACAACCTGCGGCGCTATGTGGAGGGCCGCACGCTCCGCAATCAAGTGCGCTGACCCCCCTTGACATACCTCGGCGATCTAGGTAAAATACACCTAGATCGCCGAGGTATTTTGCGTATAAGGAGGCTTCCCATGAAAAAGGCGGACAAGAACCTGCTCTCCGGCTCCACCACCCTTCTGGTACTCTCCCTGCTCTCCTCCGGGGACAAATATGGCTATGAGATGATCGCCGAGCTGGAGGCGCGGAGCGACCACACCTTTACGCTCAAGGAGGGCACCCTCTACCCCATCCTCCACACACTGGAGAAGGACGGAGCGGTGAAGTCCTACGAAAAAGAGGCCCCCACGGGCCGGATGCGGAAATACTACCGCATCACCCGCAAGGGCCTGCGCCTGCTGGACGAAAAGAAGGAGGAGTGGGTGGAATTTACCCATACCGTCAACGCCATTCTGGCCGGAACCAGTCCGGCTCTGGCATGAGCGCCCCGGCGGCGGCCCCCCACCGCACCATCAGCCAGTTCTGCGACCACGTATGCATGTACGTCCGCTTCCGGCCGGACCACGAGGCCATCACGGCGGAGCTCACCGCTCACTTGGAGGACCATAAAGACGCCATTCTGGAGATACACCCGGACATGACGCTGTGGGAGGCGGAGCGCCGGGCGGTGGAGGCCATGGGGAATCCGGAAGAGCTGGGCCGCTGGCTGGACTCCATCCACAATCCCCTCTTGGGGTGGCTCCAGATCTGGTTCGTGCGGGCGGTGTGTATTCTGGCGGCCTTGGTGCTGGTGCTGGCTCTGCCCCAGGCGGAGCGCGTACACAATCAGGCCGCTGACATCCAGCGGCTCCGCAGCTGGGGCCCGCCGGACAGGGAGCATGTGACCGCCGACTTCGCGCCGGACGGGACGTGGACGTGGCGGGGCTACGCCTTCTCCATCCCCCGTGCAGTGGTGGAGCAGTGGGAGGGAGGCCAGAAGGTGTCCTATCTGCTGAGGATCGCCCACCCCAACCCCTGGCGGCAGGAGCCCCAACTCCGGGAGGGGATCTGGGCGGAGGACGACCTGGGCAACCACTATTATTCCATGGAGGAACAGCAGGCTTTGAGCGACCAGGGCGCGTTCCGCGTGTATATGGGCATGTCCTCCGGGAACTATTCCGCCGCCTATCCCTTCGCCACTTACTACGACATGGGAGTATCCAACATTGACCCGGCGGCCACCGAGATCACCCTCCATTTTGACCGCTATGGAGAGGATGTGCTGTGGCTGACCATCCCTCTGGAAGGAGGCGGTCTCTATGGCTAGGCGCCCCACTACCCCCGCCCGCCGGAAGCGCCGGACGGCCGTGTGCGCCGTCCTTCTGCCGCTCCTGCTGGCGGCGTTGCTGCTGGTGCTGGACGTTCCCTTTCTCACTGCCCGGGGCGCTCTGGCCGCCACCCAAGAGCGGTACGCCTTCGGCCCCGGGGAGGTCATTGCCCGGTTCAGCCCCCAGCAGGAGGGCATGCCCCCGTTACGGTACTACATCGTCCGCGACGGGGACTGGTTCGCCTGGTGCAGTGTGGAGGGGGACGGCCTGTTCTGGCGCCCCGGCGCGCTGACTGCGGCCTGTCCGGACGGCGAGGCCCCCCTGGCCATTCTGGCTTCCCCCACGTTCGGCGGCACCAGTCCGGAGCTGGTAGTGGTATCCAGCGACCCGGACATCGCCGCGGTGGAACTGGACTATCTGGTGAAATCCGCCATCATCGACACCGTAGTTTACGTTCACGTGGAGATGGCCCGTCAGGAGCCGCTGGAGGATTCGTGCTTTTACTTCTCTCTGGAGGACGCCTATTCCCGCCTCTTTTATGAGACGCCTTCCACCGTTTTCCGCGTCCGGTACTATGACGCGGACGGAAAGCTGCTCTACGAGTCTCCCTATCCCGCCCGCTGGTTGGAATACCCGATCCTCGACTCCCATTTGAAGGTGGTGACTCCGTGAACCGCGACCATGTCGACCGCTTCTGCTCCAGGGTGTGCGCGCACGTCCGCTTCTCCCCCGATCACGCCGCCATCACGGCGGAGCTCACCGCCCATCTGGAGGATCACGCCGCCGCCCTGGAGGCGCGGGGCTTTCCCTCCGACGTAGCCGTCCAGCAGGCCGTGGACGCCATGGGCGATCCGGAGGAAATCGGAAAAGAGCTGGACAAGAGCCACAGCCCCTTCCTGGGGTGGTTCCAGATCTGGTTCCGGGCGGCGGTCTGGACGCTCCTGCTTTTGTCCATCCTGACGGCAGCTTATTCTCTGCTGCACAGCACCTCCTCCCTCCGCCTCCCCTCCCAGGCGGAGGCGGAGTGGCTTCAGACGCACAGGAGCTTTCCCCAGGTGGCGGGAGAGCTGGAGCCCCAGGCGGTGTACCAGGGGGCGGACTACCGCTTCTCCGTGGAGCGCGTGATTCTGCTGGACACCCATACCGGCCTCCGGCTGGACTGTCTGCTCCGGGTCTCCTGGCGCAACCCCTGGCTTCCGCCCCCCAACGCCGGGGCGCTGCTCCGCGCGGAGGATGACCGGGGCAACGAATATCCGCAGTTCCAGAACCGCCCGTTTCTCACCGGGCGTTACCTGCACGGAGGGCCGCTTCCGGGCGCCTCCCCCCTCCCTGTGCGCTACTATGAGCTCTCTATCTGCCAGGTCGATCTGAAGGCGGAGACCATTACCCTGTTGCTCGACCCCTTCGGCGCCGTCGAAGCGCGCCTCACCATTCCGCTGAGAGAGGAGAAAGCCCATGGCTAACCTGCCCACCCCCGCCCTGCGGAAAAAGCGCATCCTGCGGGACGTTTGCCTCCTGCTGCTGTGCCCGCTGGTGTTGCTTTTGGCCTGGGGCTTCCCCTACTTCACCCGGAGTCAGGCCCTCTGGGCGCTTCAAAAGGCAAACTTTTTTGAGGGCGGCCGCGTTGTCGCCTGGTCGTCTCCCCCGGAAGACCGTGATACCGCCTATGCCGTCCTCCGGTGGGACGGCTGGTACGCCGTGGGAACCCTGCGGCGGGCGGGGCCCTTCTGGGAGCCCGTCCGGTTCAACGCAGTTCAGCCGGACGACGCGCTCCCCATAACCCTTCTGTTCGAGGACGCCGGGATAGCTCACAGCTTCCTCTGTGTGCTCTCCAGCGATCCGCAGATTGTGACCATGGAGCTGGACTACGTGGCGGGCTTCTCAGAAACCAGCTCGTCCCCGCAGCAGCTGCGTACCCTCCGGCGGGAGGCGGTGGAACACTGCTTTCTCTTTCCCTGTGACGGTTCGGCCTGGGTGCCGGTGGACGATCCCTTTCAATCCATCCGCCTCCGGGGTTATGATACGGCCGGAAATCTGGTGTATGAGTCCCCCGTGCCGAGCCTTTGGGCGAACTATGACTTCTCCCCAATGGAATGAGGTGATTCCATGGCAAATCTCCAATTTGAGGACTTCTGTCAGAAAGTGTGTCAGATGCTCCGCTGGAAGGCGGCATGGGGGCCGGTCTCTGCCGAGCTGACCGCCCATCTGGAGGATCACGCTGCTGCTCTGGAGGCGCGGGGCCTGTCTTCCGAGGAGGCCGCCGCCCAGGCCGTGACCGCCATGGGTGAGCCGGAGGAACTAGGCCGCCAGCTCGACCGCGCTCACCCGCCTCTGCTGTGCCTCTCTGTGGCGGCCACCAACATAATATTGGTCTTTCTTCTGGTCGTCTGCATCCTTGCCCTAGCCCTCTGGTCGCTGGATTCCGCAAAAACCGTTCTTGCCCGGCGTGCTGCTCCTGAGGATACCCGGGCGCACTACCAGGAGCGATACGAATACCCGCTGGCTATAGACGAGTGGGCAGAGGTGGACGGCCTGCGGCTCCACTTCCACACCATCGGTGTCATGAGCTCGACCGGGCAACCGTTCGCCTATGAGATCTACCTAACTTGCGACCCGGCCGACGGCTGGTTGCCTGATAACGGCAGCCCCCGCCTGAAGATGCACTTTGTGGAAAACGTGCCGGGCAATGTGTTCTACCGCTTTGTCGCCGATACTGGCTGGGAGTGCATCCCCGCCACCTCCCTTCACTCCGGAGTCAACCGCTGGATCATCCTGCCCCAGCTTCCCCCCGAAGATGCGGAGCACTTGTGGCTCGAGGGGAACGTGTTCGGCCACACCTTCCGGGTAGAAATTCCACTTCTGAAGGAGGGTGTACAGTCGTGAAACGCCCGCTCTCCCGCCTGCGGCTCACGCCCAGGGGCCGCCTGCGCCGCAATGTGGTGCTCCTGCTGCTGCTCCCCCTGGCCCTGCTGCTCGTCCTCCGCCCCTGCTTCACCCACCAGGCGGCCCTGGAGCGGCTCCAGAGCCGCTTCCACTTCGGCCCGGTGGACGCCGCCCAGTGGTACCCGGAGGAGGCGATCTACGCCCTCCGCTATGACCGCTGGTACGCCGTCTGCTCCCTGGAGCGCCAGCCCTTTTTCCTCGGGCACACCTGGCGGCCCTATGCCAGGGGACTGATCGCCGCCCCGGTGGAGGACGCCCCCCTCTCCGTCTGCGGCATCCATTATGATCTCTTTTTTGGCCTCTGCTCCGACCCGGCCATTGAGTCCGTCCGCATCACCTGCACCGGCGATGGGGGGACCCATACGGCGGAGGTCTCTCCCGACAGCGGCGGGCTGTTTCTCTGGTGTGCCCCGGAGCGGCTTCCAACTTACACGCTCTACACCGCTCAGGCCCTGGACGGCCAGGGGCAGGTGCTCTATACGGTGGAGCGTACCATGGTTGACGAACACGATATCATCTGACCTCAATTCGACGGCATATTCTTCCAGTATATGGTATGCTATACCCAAAGGAGGATATGCCATGAGACAGCTCATTCCTGCACTCCTGCTCCTCACCCTGCTGCTCCCTGCGGCGGCAGCGGCCCAGTCCCCGGTCACCCGCGCCCAGTTTGTGGCCGCCCTGTGGACCTGCTCGGGTGCTGTCCCCTACGATGCCAACGGCCCTTTCTCCGATGTGAATCCCAACTCCCCCGGTGCCACGGCTGTAGCCTGGGCCTATGATCTTGGGATCGTGCGGGGCACCGGCGGCACACTTTTTGTCCCTGACCGCCCCATCACCCGCGAGGAGGCCGCCGTCCTGCTCCGCCGCTACGCCGTCCACCTGGGGCGGGACACCTTTCTGCCCAGCGGAGTGGCCGCCTGTAACGACTTTGAGGGGATCTCTCCCTGGGCGGACGACTCCCTCTACTGGGCCGCCGGCATCGGCCTGCTGGCGTGGGGCGCGGACGGCAGGCCGGAGCCCCAGGGCACCCTCTCCCCGGAGGAGCTGGAGCA
This sequence comes from Flavonifractor plautii ATCC 29863, assembly GCF_000239295.1. GTDB lineage: Bacteria > Bacillota > Clostridia > Oscillospirales > Oscillospiraceae > Flavonifractor > Flavonifractor plautii. The sequence goes on along the minus strand of NZ_JH417792.1, from coordinate 13,348 downwards.
AGCCCTCGCCCGTTTTTTTGACCGCCCTGTCCCGGCTATTCCCTATCTTCTGGAGCACTGGTGAGCTCCCTTTTAAGCAAAAAATGCCTGGAACCATATGGTTCCAGGCATTTTTATGCGACAGGCAGGCTAGTCCCGCACCATCTTCTCCAGCTCCTCCCAGGTGGGCCCCAGCTTCTCAATGTCTCCCCAGGTGGCAAAGCGATCCTCCATGAGGGCCCAGGTGATGTACCAGTAGACATACCGTATGTCCAGATGGCAGGGCAGAATATCTTCCAGGATGGCCCTCATTGATTCAAACCCGTCCGGGATGCCTGGTACATCGGGGAACCGCACCTCCACAACGCCGGGCGTTTCCGTCTCGCTGGCCACGGCGTTGAGACCGCAGCCTTTTAGATTATCGTTGATCGCCGTCAAGGTAAAGCTGTCCCCGCCGATGCGCAGCAGGGCGGCCAGCGCCGCCCGCCGCCGCTCCAGGCTGGCAGCTACCGGCTTTCGGGCCAGCAGTGCCTCGACGGCCTCCAGCCCCCGTCCCTCTGCGGTGCAGATCAGCATCTCCCGCTGTACCTCCTCCATGGCGGCCTCTACCCCATCCAGCGCCTTCCCCTGGGCCTCCAGCTCACCGCCATTGGCGGTGCCCTCCAGCCCATAGATACGCAGGGGCCGGAGCAGCTCCCTGAGGTATGCCCCGTAGCTCATGCCGTCCCCTCCAGTGCCGCTACCGTCAGTGTGCCCAGTTGTGGCAGCTCGTCCACCGCTGCCGCCACATCGGCCGCCGGGGCGGTGAGGGCGTAGTTCTCCACGCCCTCCACCCCGAAGATCAGCGCCCCCAGCTGGGCCCGCAGGACACTCTGCCCCAAGAGCCGCCCGTCAAACCAGCCTCGCACGGCGGACTCCACCGCCTGCCGGACGGTGTTAAAGTCCGCCCCCGGCCGGGCCGCCACCTGAACTGACACATCCACCGTCCTTACCTCCGGCGCCTTCACCTGAACATCCACGGCGATTTCGCGGCGTTCCTCCAGATGGGCCGCCACCTGTTCCAGCAGCCCGCTGTCGGGCAGCCCCGCCGCCGTGGCAAGAAACACGTCCACCGTCCCCACGCCCCGGGGCCGCGCCACCACGGTAGCCGCCGCCACCTCCGGAAAGGAGAGGGCCTCCTGCTGGTAAAAGGCGGCGTTGGCCCCGTTGGGCATCCGCCGAAAGGTCTCCAGCACCCGCTCCCGCAGGCTCTCGTCCCCCTCGGCATCCAGTCCTCCGGAAAAGGCCTCAGGATTGGTGCACCGGCTCACCCCCCCCGGCGCCACCGCCATGGCCCGCACCGTCCCGACCGCCGCATTTCCCCCCGCGCCCGGCTCCACCGCTCTGGCCCGCACCTGGGCGGGGTCTGCCCCGCCTTTAAAACGCCCGCCTCGGTGGTCTCAAAGCGCACCTGGGCCGCCGTCATGCATACCGTCCCCTCCGGGATGCTCAGATCGGCCTCCGGCGGATGGTCCGTCTCAAAGGAGAGCACCCCGACCGCCGCTGTGGCCGCCCGGCGCTCCAGCCCCCGCAGTTGAGCATGCTTGTCCAGGTAGTCCCCCTGGGCCGTCTGGGGGAAGCACTGCCGCCCCACCCAGTCGGCCTGCACATACAGGGCGTAGAGCTGGGCCGCCACGGCGTAAAGTCGCACCGCCATGTCTCCGTCCCCGGCCAGCGCCATCCCTGTCTCCCGCTGAAAGGTGTCCACCATCTGCCCGTAGAGCTCCTCCACCGTCATCCCGTCATACGCCTCCCGTCCCAAGTATCAGGCGGAGCGCCTCGCCCCGCCAGTCCAGCTCGACCGTCAGTTCTCCCTCTGCTGACAGCTCCACCCCGGCCACCGACAGCTCCGCCTCATCGGAAAGTGCCTGGGCCACATACTGCCGGGCCAGTCCGGCCCGCTCAGCGGGCTTGGCCCGGCCGAGCCGGTGGAGCTCACTGCCCAGCGCAGGCAGCAGCGGAAAGCTCCCCCGCGGGATGGACAGCTTCCACAACACCCGCTGCAGCAGCTCGTCCGTCCCTTCCGCCCGCAGGAAGCCACCCGCGCCGTCGCTGACGTAGTCGCCGTTCCGCACCATTAGTTCCACGCTCAGCCCTCCCCTGTAAGCACCGGCTTGCCGTTGACCAGCACATCTCCGGTCAGCCGGATACCCCCGCCGCCGATGCGAATGGAGGCCGAACCGCTGTAGATGAGCACCTCGCCCGCCGCCAGGTTCCAGTCCTGCCCGCAGGCCTGGCCGGCCACACAGGGGGCCTCTCCCGCCTGACCGGTCTTGAGCACCAGCACCTGCTCGCCCTCCTCCGGCCGCCACACATAGCCGCCCGGGCCAAACACGGGCAGCTCCCGCCGCTCTCCGGCCAGATACACCCCGGCCGGGTCGCCGGGCAAGGTGACCCGGCCCACCAGTGCTGTTCCGTCCGGCTCTGTCCTTCTCCGCCCCTGCTCCGAAATCCACATAAAACCACTCCTCCGCTATGGCTCCCCCAGCGTCAGCCGGGTGTAGGTTCCCGCCGCCGTCAGGCCGCATACGCTCTCCCGTACCCGCCAGAGGCCCCGTCCCGTCCCCTTGGCCAGGTTGAGCTCCACCAGTTCCCCCGGCCACGCGGCAAAGGCCTCCGGCAGCTCCAACTCTGCCTGCCGCAGCTCTTCCCGGGCGCGGGCCAGTTGATACGCCCCTGAATAGCGCATGGCCTGATAGCTGCTCTTTCCCGGCATGGTGAGCACACGGCGGCACCGGCCGCCCCGGCGCAGGAAGTCCTCGTCCGCCACCCGCTGAACCTCCTCTGTGGTGCGGTCCCGCACCAGCACCTCGGAGAGCACCCCGTAGCGCTGCTCCCGCAGGCGGAAGCTCGTCACCGCCGCGTCCGCCCCCAGCACCAGCCGCCGCCCCTCCTCCCAGGGGGCCAGTACCAGCCGCCCCAGCCGGTCAAACCGGGGGGCAATTCCCCCGTAATAGCGGCAGAATTCATAGACCACCTGCCACTCGCTGCTCCCCGCGTCCACCGAGAAGCCCGGCACCGGCGGCAGCTCCGCCCCCCGCACGATCTCAATGCCGTAGGGGGCCACGTGGTCCCGCAGGATATCCTCAACAGTGGCCACCTGGTAGTCTGCCCCCAGCGCCTCGTTGTCCAGCAGGCGGGCGGCCATTCCCCGGCCCGCCACGGTAAGGGTGCCCCCCGCGGTGTCCCAGCCCCGCTCGCACTCGTCCACCACGCCGGTGAAGAGCCGTTCCCCGTTCTCCTCCGCCGTAAAGCTCACCGCCTCGGTCAGGTCGTTCCCGCTGTCCGGCTCCCACAGGCAGGTGAGCTGAAAGCTGTCGCAGGGCGTGCCGCAGCCGTATTGAAACTGCCACTCCACCGCGTCGGGCAGGCGGATGCGCCGCCCATCCCAGCACAGCAGTTCTCCCCGCATCACGCCAGGCGCACCTCCTCCCCTGCCAGAATCAGGTTTGGATTTTTAATCTGGGGATTGAGGGCGATGAGCTCGGTCAGGCTGAGTCCGTAATCCCGGGCGATCCCCCACAGGGTCTCCCCCTGGCGCACCGTGTGCCGCCGCTCCCCCGCCGTACCGGCGGCCGGGCCTGTCTCCGGTTCTCCTCCGCCCCCGGTCACCTGTACGCCGGTGCTGTGTCCGTCGTATCCCTCCCAGAAAGCAAAGGAATACCCCACATAGTCCGCCCTGGGCTCCTGCCGGAGTGAGAGCTCCACAAAGTAGGCGTTGGAGGTCTGCCAAACCGGGTGAACCAGCAGCCCCGGTCCCCCGGCGTAGAATACGGTAGCCAGCTTCTTAAACTCCCCGTAGGCCCCTTCGCCCACGAATTCCCCCTCGCCCCGCATGACCCGCTGGGCGGGGCCCAGATCCTGGAGGTGGTAGCGCCCGAAGGGCACCTTTCGCGCCCCCATAGTCCGCTTATATTCAATGGTGTAAACCCGCGGGTTGTGGGGCCATACATAGTCCTTGTACCGCATGGAAGCCAATCTCACAGCAGCCGGAACCCCCCATCATACCGCCGGGCGTCCCGGCGAAACAGCCGGTCCAGCGCCTCGGCCTCCGCCGGAGCGCCCACCGCTCCGCCGTACTGCTCCACCGTCACCACCCGCCTCTCCGTTCCGCCGCTCCACTCCCGCTCCATGCTCCTGCGCACCAGACCGTCGAGCCAGGCCACCCCTGACCCGCTCCGGTATTCTGCGGTGTGCTCCGGCCGGGCCGGTTGAGCCGTCCGCTCCCCCATTTTTCCCGCCGTCTCCAACGTACCGGCGGTCTGGAGGCCGTCTGCCCACTGCTTCGCTCCCCGGTCCGATGGCTGTCCGCTGGAGTCCCCGACCGGGGCCTCCGGCACATATCGGTTCCCTATCACCGCACCCGGTCCGGCACACGCGCCGGCCTCGTCCTGCTCCACTCTGCGCCGCGCTGCTGCGGCCTCTGCGGGCCGCGTATTCTCCTCCAGCCATACCGTCAGGGGGCCGGTCTCCAGCTCCGGGGCCTCGCCCTGTTCCTGCTCCTCCTGCTGTGCCAGCAATACCGCGATATAGTCCGTCAACCGCTCTCCCCCCGTTTCAGCCGTTCAAACCGCGCCTCGTCAAAGGCCGCGTTCTGCCCCGCCGCCGTCTCTGTCCGGAGCGCGCCGCAGGCCGGGCACCGCTCCTCCGCCGCCTCGCTTCGGCAGGCGGGACACAGCCGCGCCAGCTCCTCCTCCCGGTCCAGCGCCAGGTGGAGGGCGCACCAGAGATAGTCCCGCGCCTTCATCTGTTTGGCCCGCTCCTCCGTCGGAAGCGCGCCAAAGCGTTGGAGCACGCGCCAGCGAAGACGCTCATAGGGCGCGTGCTCCAGGCTTTTTTTAACCCTTCCAGCCGCTCCTCCCCGTCCTCGGGGGAGGGGTTTTCCGCCCGGTCAAAGGCGGCCCACCGGCCCGCCAGCGCCCCGATCTCCCGGGCGCTCAGCCCCGCCAGAGCCGCCCCGCCGTCCGCGAACACCGGCTGTCCGCCCCGCTCCAGCGCCCGGGCCAGCAGGCAGGCGTTGGCGCACAGGGCGGCCTCCGCCTCCCCCCGGGCCAGCCCCTCCGCCTCCCGGCGGGCCTCCAGCACCTCCAGGGCGGAGAGAAGCCGCAGCTCCCTCCCGTCCTCCAGCTTCAGCCGTTCCCGTCTCTCCAGCATATCACACCGCCGTTTCAATCCGCCTGGCCGCTACGATGGTGATCTTCTCCACCACCATGGCCCCCAGCGCGCCGGTCTCGCCGATGGAGCTCCACTGGCAGCCGGAGTAGATGATCTTCCGGTCCGGCTTGCAGATGACCAGGCTGAAGTCCTCCAGCGCATGGAAGTTCAGCCCGTCCCGGATGGCCTCATCGGTGGCGTACAGCCGGGTCAGTTCGATGACGTGGGTACGTTGGCCCGGTATGGTGGCCACCGGCTCGTCCTCGCCGAAGGCCTCCACGGTCTGGCTGGTACGGCTGGACTTGGCGGTATAGCTCTGCACCACCGCCACCTTTTTGCCGTCCACCTCCAGATAGATGTCGCTGCTGGTTGGAAATCCCGCAACCTTCATGTTCCTTCCTCCCCCATTCTCACACAGTGATATGCGCGCTCAGCCAGATCTGGTTGAGCCCATGGGCCACGGTAAAGGAAAAATCCACCAGACACACCGTGGGGTTGTCCGCATCGGCCTCTACGGAGACCTCGCCGTATCCGGTAATGATCTCCCGCGCCAGCTTGTTTTCCAGCTCCAGCACCACCTGGGAGCGGATGGCCCCCCGGCTCTGCTCGGTGTTCTTGGCCCGGCGGAACCGGGCACGCAGGGCGTCGCGCACGGTGGGGATCACGTCGTCCACGATGCGGATGGTGGTCAGCTCCCGCCAGGTGGCGTCCGCCGCCTCTCCGGTCTTGGTGCGGGTGGTCACGCCCCGCACCACGCTGACCACCCCGGCCGCCTGCTCCACCGGGGTGACCCCGCCCCGCACCAGGGTGTCGATCTCCGTATCCCCATACCGGGCCTCCAGCCCGTCCACGCCTTTCAGCTCCGCGCCGCCCAGGGGAATGGCCGGGTCGCTCTCCCCGGCGATGGCTCCCGCCACTGCCGCGGCCACCGCCGCGCCGCCGCCTTCTCCCACCGGGGCGGTGAGCACCACCCGCTCGCTGTTGAGCCCCTCGGCCCGCTGAACCAGGGCTGTGGCATTCTCCCCCGCCTTGCCGCCCACCACGGCGATGCGCTCTCGCCGCGCTTCAGAGGCGGCCTTCACGCTGTCCCGCAGGGCCTGCTGCACGGTCAGCTCGCCGCTGTCGCACACCACCACTGCGATGTCCTCCGCCGCTTCCAGCACCGAAAAGGCCGCCTTGTAGCCCGCCTCTTCGGCCACCGGCACCGCCTTGACCTGGGCCGCGCCATTGAGGAACAGCAGCTGCACCAGCTCCGTCAGCGTTTCCTCTCCGCCGAAGGCGGTCACCGCCTCCTCATAGCGGTTAAAGGTGTAGAGCGTTCCCGCCGTTCCTGTGCCGCACAGGGCCGCCAGTCCCACGCACCGGCCGCCGCCGCGGCCTTTCACCACCGTGGATGCGTCGTACCGGGAGTATACCCCCGGCCGCTCATGGTTTGTCACGCTCATAGATGTCCCTCTCCTCTCACAACAAAGTCCAGGAAAGTGCCGCCCTCGTCGGCTACGGCGTACAGGTATCCCTGACACACCGCCGTCACCGCCCTGCGGTAGAGGCCGGCCGCCCGGTCAAATTCCGTCTCCCCGCAGGAGAGCTCCCGCAGCGCCAGCCCGGCGGGTCCCTCCCACTGAAATGCCTCCGCCATCCGGTCGTAGGCCGTCTGGAGCTCCCCAGCGCTCTCTCCATAGAGGTCCAGCCCGAAGGTGAGGGTCGCCCTCCGGCCGTACAGCTCCTGCCACCGGCCGTTGCTCTCGTCGTACCGCTCCCCCAGGTAATCCCGAAAGCCGCCCGGCCCGCCCTGACAGGCCCGCAGGGATACGGCGGCCACCGGCCCGCTCCGTTGCCGCCGCCGCTCCTCCGGGTAGGCGCATACCGCGTCCACCCCCTGCTGTCTCAGGAACGCCGCCATCTGCTCCCGCACCGCCTGAAAATCCAAGTGTTTTCCCCCTCACGTCTGCTCTGTCTGCGCCTCTCCGTCCTCCACCGCCAGCAGGGCCCACCAGTACAGCGTCTCCTCCCCCACGCAGACGGGCTGTGCCGCCCGCACCGCAAAGCGCAGCCCGTTCCACTCCACGCACAGGCCGTTCGTCTCTTCCAGCGGAAGCTCCGGCGGCCCCAGATAGATCCACTGATCCCGCCGCGCCGTCCCCAGCGGAGTGGGCAGCTCCTGGTACCAGTCCTCCCGCCGCTCCCGCACCGGCTGGAGAAACGCCCGGCAGTCCTGTTCCTCCTCCCCCCGCCGCAGGGTGACGCTCTGCCCGTACCGCGCCAGAATCCGCCCCCAGGCCCCGGTCATCCCGGTACCCCCTGAAAGGCAAACCCCCGGTCGGCCAGCCAGGGGCCCAGCACCGTCTCGGCCTGGAGGCGGAGGGCGGCCGCCCGGGCCGCCCCGTCCCCCTCCTGAATGGTGACCTCCCCGGCGGTGAACCGCCCGCCGCCGGTCTCCCCGGCGGCCAGCCCCGCCAGGGCCAGCCAGGCGCAGGCCAGGATAAAGGCGTCTTCGCAGTCCTCCGACCGCACCTCCGGCCGCAGCCGCCCGGCCAGCTCCGCCTGAGCCGCACGGCACAGGGCCTCCAGCGCCTCCTCCTGTCCCCCGTCCACATGCCCCAGGCTGCGGGCCATGTCCATAATCTGCTCCGTCATTTCAGCTTCAGCACCTTGGCCGCGCCGGTGAACAGCTTGGCGAAGCCGGAGATGCTGGTGATGGCGGCCCGCTCCAGCTGTCGGTCGATGAGCTTGTCGTACTCCACCAGCACGTCGGAGCCCTGCACCATCTCCAGGGCGTAGCGGCGGTCCAGGCCGATGAGGGTGCCGCCGCCCAGGGCGGAGGTGCGCAGCAGAGCTGCGCCCAAAGGGGTGTCCAGCCTGCCGGTGCCCTGGAAGTTGAGGCCGGTCAGGGGGTTCTGGAACTCCTCCAGCTTGAGCATCTGGCGCATCATGTCGCCGCTGACCAGGAGGGTGTTCATCTCATAGGGCTCAAACTGGCCCCAGAAGTCCACCAGCTCATCGTAGGTGAGGGTGCCCGCGGTGCCGCCGATGGGATCGGTACCCACGGTGAAGGCCTCGGCGGGGTTGTCGTTGCCGTCGCCGTTGAGGAGCACCTCGATGGCGTCCTCCAGGTGCATCCGGTTGATGTGGGCGCCGATCTGCCGCAGGGTGACCGAGAACAGATCCAGCTTCTGATAGCGGATGGCCTCGTAGGAGGCCACCAGCATCCGCCCCCGCTTGTGGAGCTTCACCAGATTCTCCTGGGTTTTCACCTGGGTCTGGGGGATGGCGGCGCCCTCCTCCACCCAGCGCAGGGCCCTCTGGTCGTCGTCCGGCACCGAGGCGATGGAGCGGTAGTCCATGCCGTCAAACCGGGTGACGGCGGCGGTGATGTGGGGCAGGAGGTTGGCCTCCTCCATGCCCTGCCGCACGGAGCGGGCGATGTACTCGGGGAAGAGGACGGCGGACTGGCTGGTGGCAAAGAACTTCTCCACCGCGTCGCTGCCCGCGCCCTTCACCTTGATGTCAAAGCGCTTGAGCTGCCGCTGATAGGCGTCCAGCCCCTCCAGCGCCGTGCCCTTATACTGCTCCGAGGGGTCCTCCCGCTCCAGCACCTGGGTGAAGGAGCGGCCCGCCTCGTTATACATGCCCTTTTCCAGTCTCAGGTTGTCAAAACGATATCCCATATTTCCATACCTCCCTTTCTCACAGGCGGATGACGGCGCCGCCGCTCTCCGCCCGCACCACCAGATATTCGCCGCCGGTGGGCGTCTCGGCGCTGTCCGGCCGGACGCCGCCGGAGCCGTCGGCCAGCAGCCGGTTCCACCCCTCACTGAGCGCGCCGCCGCTGGCGGCCACCCGGATCAGCCCGCCCAGCTGTACCGCCGCGAAGCCCTCCCCGGCGCTCAGGGCCACGCCGCAAAAGCGCTCGCCGTCGCCGCAGGGGCCGACGGTGCCGTCCCCGGTGAGCTTCACCACCTGGCCCGCCTTTACCCCTTCGCCGCAGGCAAAGGTGGCCGCCACCTCTCCAATTCCCTCAAATGAAATCCTGCTCATGCTGCCTCTCCTTTCTCCTCTGTCCTCTCTGCGCATGGGGCCGCTCAGATCAAAAATGCCCCGTCCCGCTCTCCGTCGTTCTCCCGCCCGCCGCCATACCGCAGCTGGGTCTCCACCGGGAACACCCGCTCGGCCTGCCGCTCCAGCGCGCCCTTGAGGGCCAGCAGCTCGTCATAGCCCAGCTTGTCCGCGATGCCCCGGAGCACGGCGTGCTCCAGCCCCAGCCCGGCCAGGCCGCCCAGGCGGGCCACCTCCCCGCGCAGGCTCTCCAGGTATTTCCGCCCAAGGGCGGCCTCCTGCTCCATCCGCATGTGCTTCATCACCCCCGCGTTTCTCTGGGCGGGCACTGCCACGAAGGACCACTCATAGGCGTCGGTGGCCCCCACCAGCTCGGCCCAGCAGCGCCTGCCGCCGTACTCCGCCCCCTTCTCGTGGGGGCAGGTGTGGAACTCCTCGCCGCAGATGGAGCACACCGACCGCTCCACCGCGCAGCCCACGCTGACCTCCTTCTTGATCCCCCCCTCGATGGCGGCGATCAGCTCCCGGTTTCCCTCGGTGCGCAGGAGGTAGGCGCAGCCCTTCAGATAGCAGTAGGGCTCGCCCGCCTCCGTCATCCAGCTCTCCCGCACCACCTCGGTTCGGTAGATGCGGGCCGCCTGGTTCCGGGTGCTCCACTGGTGGTCAAACAGACCGCTCCTGCCCACAAACAGGGGGGCCAGCTCCTCCAGGGTAGCGGCCGGGAACCGCTCGTTGTCCCGGTCGATCTCATTGTCGCACAGCCGCACCGCGAAGGCGTATACCTCCTCAGGCCGCAGCTTTTTTTTGCTCATGGCGTTGATCGCTTTTAGCTCCTCCGGGCTGACCTCCAGCCCGCAGTCCACGCCCGCCTCCTTGTTTACGTTCATCCCATCGCTCCCCTCATCTTACTCTGCGCCCTATACCCCGACGAGCCGCCCCTCTCCCTCCGTAGGGCGCGGCATCCCTGACGCGCCGCTCTTTCCCGGTGGCCCCGATCTGGTCTCCTCTGCCCGCGCCGACACTCTTCAGCCCTCTTTGCCCTCTCGCGCCAATCGCAGCTCCTCCGCCTGCTCACGGTACAGTTCCGCCCGGGCCTCCTCGACCTCGTCGCCACACGCTCCAGATCCCTCGCCGCGCCGCTTGCGGCGCGGCTCTCTCCTTCCGCTGCGTCTCCTCTCCCCAGAAAAGTGCTCCGCACTTTCCCGGGGACCCCGATCTGGTCTCCTCTGCCCGCGCCGGCACTCTTCAGCCCTCTTTGCCCTCTCGCGCCAATCGCAGCTCCTCCGCCTGCTCGCGGTACAACTCCGCGCGGGCCTCCTCGACCAGATCCTGGAGGTTGATGTCCTCCCAATCCACCGTCACCCTCCGGTCGTACCCGTGGAGGGCCAGCCACAGCTCGCAGATACGCTCCACCACAGGCTCCAGCCCCCGCCGGATGGCGGTGAGCTCGCTGGTCATCATGTCGGCCTGCTGGGTGCTCATCCGCTCGGTGGACGACCAGCTCAATCCCAACAGGAAGGGCGGTATGCCCGTCCGGGCCACGAGCTGTTCCAGAATCTGCCGCACCGGCACCTCGCTGTCCAGCACCTGGTTGTCCGCTCCGATCACCTTGATGTCCACGTCGCCCACGGCGACAAAATCGCGCACCCGGCCGTCCCGCCCCGCCTCCATGGCTGCGGACCACTCCCGGGCGATCTGGCGGCTGCGCTCCTGGGCCATGGACTGCTCCAGGGGCGCGTCCCCCGGCTTGTAGACCACCGCGAAGCGCACGTTGCCCATCCGCTCCCAGTTCATCCCCATCGCCTGGTAGATGTTCAGCAGGATTCCGGTCAGGAAGGGCATGGACCGCAGCAGACTCACGCCGTAGGGGCTGCCCACCTCCGGCTGAAAGGGGGTGAAGAGCAGCAGCTCCTGCCGGGGCAGCTCCCGGAGCTGCCCGTCCCCACTCCTTCCCCACAGGGTAAACTCCAGCGGCGACTCCCCCTCCCGAATCTCCACGTCCGCCGGGTTGCCGCACAGCACCGCCGCGATCTCCCGGCCCCGCCGGTCAGGGACGATCTCCCCCACCGCCCGGCCGAAGGTGAGCATGGAGTCCAGATAGCCGTCCAGGAAGGACTGGATACCCCTCTGTCCGCGCCCGGTGTTCACATGCTGGAGGAACCAGTCCAGCCCCTCCTGGGCAGCGCTCTCCCGGCAGGACACCTTGACCCCGCCCGCCAGCCGCACCAGCTTGCGCAGGGCGGCGTCCACAATGGGGACGGCCTCCCGTATGCTCCGGTAGAGCTCCATCTCCCCCTGGCTCAGCGGCACATACCCGTCCAGCACGCCGAAGGGGTGCCGTCCCCCCTCCCGGAGCTGCACCGCCGCCCCGGCCCCATTCTCTCTTTTCCTTGCAAATATACCCATGCTCTCCTCCCATCCTCTGCCGCGGCGCGCTCCGCGCTAAAACCGCCCCCGCTCCACACACAGGCCTCCAACGTACCCCCGCTCTCCCGCCGCAACACTGGCGGCAAAATAGCGGATGTCGTCCATGGCGTGGTCGTGGACTTTTTTTACCCGGTCGCCCCCGGCCTTCTCATCCCAGCAGTAGAGGGTAAACTCCCGGAGGGCGTCGGCGCAGCCCTGGCAGATCACCAGCCTCCCCCGCCGCAGCAGTTCGGCGGTGGTTCGGATACCGGCCAACACGTCGTTGTCGGCCTTTTCCACCCGCCATCCCCGCCGGCGCAGGGTCTCGATAAAGCTGGCCGCCGACGGGTCGGCCACCACCTTCCAGATGGGCCGTCCCCCCGCCAGCCGCTCCAGGGCGTCGGCGTGCTCTCCGTCGGTTCTCTGCCGCCCCTCGGCCCGGGCGTCATAGTAGGACTCCGCCACCCGGTACCACACTCCGTCCCGCAGCCCCCACAGCCCCAGGGACGTGGGGTTGACCGTACCGTAATCGCAGGAGATGCACCACCGCTCCATGCCGCCCACCGGGACGGGCCTCGCCCAGCTCTCGTCGAAGAAATCGTATACCCGCCCCTGGGCGGCCACCCACTCCCCCAACACAAACCGCCGGTAGAAGGCGCCGCTGAAGCTGCGCGCGTACCGCTCCCGCACCTGAGGCGTCAGCGCCGGGTTATCCTCCATGGTGAAGTGGAGGTAGAGCGCCCGCCGCTCCTCCGCCTTTAAAATCCACTCCTTGTAAAACCAGTGCTCCGGGTGCTCCGGGTTGCAGGAGAACCACATCCGGCTCCCCGGCACGGAGCACCGGGCGCAGGCCTGCTCCACGAAGGAGCGGGGCATGAGGGCCGCCTCATCCAGCAGAACCCCCGCCAGCGTGATGCCCTGAATCAGGGCCGCGCTTCCCTCGTCTCTGCCGCCAAAGAGGTAGAAGGTGTTCTCCTTCCCGCCCAGCCGTACCGTCAGCCGGTTTTGGGATGCCTGCTCCCTCCACTGGAACCCCAGCGCCCCCAGCGTAGGCAGCACCTCCCGCAGCAGGTTGCGCCGCAGCGCCGTGATGGTTTTGCCGCACAGCCCGAAGGCCATGCCGTCGAAGCAGGCCGTGGCCCACAGGAAGAAGGCCAGCCCCATGCACAGGGTCTTTCCGCTGCGTACCGCTCCGTCGCAAATAACCGCCTCCCGGCTTTGCCCCTCGGCGGAACACCACCAGGTGAGCACACGCCTCTGCTGCCGGGAAAAGGCCCTAAACCGCATCGGCGCTCTCCCGCAGCGCCCGGAAAAACTCCTCCGCCCCGTCCTCCCGGCCGCCGGACAGCTCCACCAGCCGCTCCAGCACGGCCGCCCGATCCACCAGCTTCAGCTCCACCGCGCCGTTTCCGCTGCGCTTGAACTCCTTCAGCGCTCCCAGATCCAGCCCGTCGATCTCTCCTAGCTGTTCTCCGTCCAGGAACGCCAGCTTTACCGCGTCATTTACTCTGCAACCTGCCAGCCGCTCCATCCTCCGCAGCAGCCGTGCCCGCTCGTTCTTCACGCGTTTCCCTCCTCACCTCCACTCCGCATCCCCGAAAAAGTGGCCCATTTCCGTCCACCTTTCTTTTGTGTTTTTACTTTTTGTCTACCAAAAGTCTACCAGAAACGCCTTGGAATCCTTTGGGTTCCAAGGCGTTTTCACTTTTCCCGC
>NZ_JH417791.1 GCF_000239295.1 Flavonifractor plautii ATCC 29863 | reverse complement strand
GTGGCCCGGATGGTCTTGGGACAGTCCTTGCCGTTCCAGCGGTTGTGCTGGACTACATTGTCCAGCGGGATGCCGTGCTCCTCCATGAGCAGGCGCACCAGGGCAGCCGCGTTGGCTTTGGCCGCCTCAAAGTCCCCTCCGGCGTTGACGCAGATCTCGATGCCGATGCTGGTGGTGTTGCCCGGCCCGGCCTTGCCGTCCCCGGCATGGTACGCTGTCTCGTAGTCGGGCAGGTGCTGGACAATGGCGTGGTCGTCCACGGTGTAGTGCCAGCTCACCAGATCATCCTCCCCGGCGGCGCTGTCCAGGTAGGCCCCGTGGGCCGCGGCGTCGGCGCCCTTGGCCGCGTTGCCGGTCTCGTGGATGGTGATGTAGGTGTCCGGGTTGGTGTCCCTGCCCGGCCGGTTTTTGCGCCCGCCGGAGATGATATGCTCCTGGATGGCAATGCCGTTGTCTGTGACCCGCTGAGGGCCCTCCACGGCCTCCAGATAGGCCAGGGACACCCAGCCCTTATCCGTCCTGCCCCAGCCGTCCCGCTTCTCCAGAACATCCACCACGGCCCCGCAGGGGTACGCCCCCGCCTTGCCGTAGCCGGTGCCGGGGCCGCTGCGGATGTTGACGCCGATGCTGGGCGTCACGGTGTACTTGCTCATAGGCTTGTCCTCCTGTTCCGGCGGCGTCTCAGTACCGTCCTGCTTGAGATACACGCAAATCCAGTTGTGCACCTTGCGGCTGGCGGTGATGCGCTCTCCGCCAAAGTCACACTGGCTGGAGCCGCCCCCGTCCAGCATGACGGCGGAGGACCAGCCCAGCCCGGCCAGCTCGTCCCTCAGAGTCTCCGTCGTGGCTGCGTCCCTGGTGCCGTCGCCGGAGCAGTAGAGGGCTAGACTTCCACCGCGCAGGCCAATAGCGCTCCGCCCCCGCTTGCCTCCCTGGGCTGAGCCGTAGGAGGGCTTATCCACTGGCTTACCGGAGGCAATGAGGGCGGTCACCGCAATAAAGTTATCCGCTCCCCCGTACTCGGAGGTCATGTGGATGTCGGGGCCCTTATCCCAGGCGTAGCCCATCGCCCTCCAGGGCGTGCCGGAGCGCATTACCCCGCCCACCTTGAGCAGCGGGCAGGCCGAGCCGTCTGGGTTCCACATGCCGCCATTCAACACATAGTGGGCACCAGTCTCTTCCTTGACCTGGGAAAGTGTCTTGCGGCAGTTGGTGACTCTCAGCTCAATCCGCTCCACGGACGAGAGCGGGACATATGTAATGCTCTTACTCATTTGATTCACATCCTTTTATCCAGCGATCCCGCTGTTGATTACTGTTCTGGGGCAAGCAGCCCGGCCAGCTCCTGGTACTCCTCCGGGGTGAGCCGGTCGGCGGCGAGATAGACATCCATCTTGTCCTGGAGGCCGTCGGTGCGGCCCCGGTCAATAAGCAGCTTGCAGAGATTAAATACCGTGTTCATGTCCTTCCCCTTCCTCAAACAGCATTGGTGGTGATTTCCAACATACAAAGTCGTTCCTCGTGCTCGGCCAGCATGTCCAGGGTGATGTCCTCTGCCGAGGGCGATTCAGGCTCCGGCGGTCTATTGTCCGGGGTGGCCTGCCCTGTTTCGGGGTTGTAGCGCCACCCCTGCTCTACATCGTCCTGTACCTCTACACAGCGTCGTGCAAATGCCTCGCTATACCACTTCTCCGGCGGGAGTGCATATTCCGGGATGATTTCGCGGACAGTGTTATCCTCGTTCAAATAAACCGTTTTCATCAAAACGCCCCCCTACCGTAAATCGCTACATATCCGTGTCCGCCTCTCCCCCCATTTCCAGAGGATTTTTGCTGGTAAAGGAAATTGCAGCCGCCGCCAGCACCACCACCGCCGCCACCTCTGCTACCATCCGCACCATTGGTTCCGTTTGCGGATGAGGTGGCTCCGTTGCCTCCCCTTCCGCCGCCGCTGCTTCCACCGGGTGCTCCTTTCCCATCAGAATTACCGGTCGATGAACCTTTGCTGTTACCGCCGCCACCGCCGCCACCTGGGGCCCTTATTCCAAATGTCATTATAAGAGAGCCATCTTCTCCCTGTTCAGATACAGTATCATTAACATGTCCTCTTCCGCCAAAGCCAGGACCAGAAGTGATATTTGAAGCCACACCACCAGCTTTACCAGCATGGAAGTTATCCCCTGGAGATCCTCCCGCCGCTGTAATTCCGAAAGCGCTGCTACTGCCTCCGCTCATGCCTTTTCTGCCGTCGATATCGCTGTTTGCACCGTTGGGGCTCACTGAAGTCCCCCCGCTTCCACCAGAGCCGATAACAATATTTTTATTTGAAATTTTAGTGCTGTCTAAAAAATAAGCAACAACTACTTCTCCAGCACCGCCGCCACCGCCGCCTCTACCTTCCCACTCGTTGTAATATTCGTTTGTTTTTCTTATCTCGCCCACACCGCCTCCTCCGCCAGCGCCAACCACAATCACAAAAATATCTGTATATTTGCGGTCGAAGGTATGTGTGTAGCTCCCTGGTGATGTGTATTCCTTTACTAGGCTATATCCGATTGAGCCAAGTATCTGACCGAGCGCCTGGTCAACTGTATGGTTCCCGGCTGAACCCCATATCTTGGTTTCTGTGGTGTCGCTTAACAGGGTTCCTTTGTTCAGGGGTGTCCCCTGCCGCGACCACCCTGCCTCATTGATCCCGTTCAGGTCAATGGGAAATGTCCCGGCGATCAGCGCCGTGATAAAATCCTCATAGCTAGGATACAGGGAAAGCGCTGCCGCCACCGTTTTCAAATACCGGCTACTTCCGTTTCCAGCAATAATTCCATCTTGCATTGTTACACCTCACCACAAAATATTTCGCCGCTCACAAATGGCGACCGCTTCAAACGAGCGCGGATCTGGTCCGTCAGCACCAAAACCCGCTCAATGTGATTGGCCCCTTCATGGGTCAGGAACTCCATCGAGGCCGGGATTGCTGGGGCGTTGGCAAGGGGGAACGTGCCACCGATCGCCCCCACGTTGGACAGGTAGTCTGCCATCTGTGCCTGTAGCGGAATGTCATCTATAGCCCAGGCAATACCCTGGCCGGCATATCCGGTGACGTATCCCGCATCCGAAAGCCACCCGTTCAGATAAGCCATGGCCGTATTGACCCGGTTGAGATCAGAGGCGTTGTATGTCCCACGGTCGTTCAGGGCGTCCACATCGGCCTGTGTCCGGTCGGTAACCATGCGGATGATGTAATAGCTGGCCGTGGTAGTCAGCCCCGCCCCGTCCTTGGCAACGACCGTGACGTTGTTCTCCCCAACCTCAAGATTCAGGAGGAAGGAAAATCGTCCATCCGGCCCAACGGTCGGGTGTCCCGCCACCGCCCCGTTGTCCATCACGGTCATGGTCACCGGAGGAGCGGTGGCATCGTTGGTTTGCCCCGTGATGGTAACCGTATAGGGATCCACCACTACCTCCTCGAAGGACAGCAACGCGGACAGCGCTGGCGGTACGGTATCTACAATGTAGTTTGCCTCCATCGTAGCTGTGTTCCCATCGTTGTCGCTGATGCCCGCCTGGACGGTGTGCGGCCCCTCCGCCAGAGCAGCCCCTGGCGTATAGGTGATGGTATACGTCCCGCCTGCGCCCGCCGTGACGGACACCTGCTCCGCCGGAACTGCCTTCCCGTCCAGCTTCACCATGGCGCTGTCCGGGTCGATACCGGAGCCGCCGTCGTTGTCCTGGGCGGTCCACGTCACCGCAGGCGTGTTGGTGGTCACATAGCCCGCCTCCGGGGATACCAGGGTCAGGATGGGCTGGATGGTCTCCCGCACCACCAACCGAAGGCCCAGCAGATTGTCCCCGTCTGTAGTCACCACCACGCCGCTGTCGTTGGTAGCCTCTACCGTTACGTCGTAATACCCGTCCGGCTGACCGCCGGAGAATGTGTCCGGCGTGATAGTCGTCTGATAGGCTCTGGCGTCTTCGTTGTAGGTCAGCATGTACCACTGACCATTGAACTGCGCCCGCACCTGGGTAATCGCCACGCACTACACCTCCCCAGCCTGGACCTCGCCACTGTGCCAGAGGTCCTCCCGCTCTCCGCCCTGGGCGTCGATGACTACGACAGACAGGACGGTGGGTAGCCCGACTGATACGGGGTTGGGTGCAAAGCTGGCCGAAATAACCAGCGGCGTCCATGTTTCGGACATACTCATCCCTCCTTGTCCCAATAGATAACGGCACAGCCCTGTGCCCCTGCCGCTCCGGGTTTCCCCGGCTCTGGATCGACGAGCACCTTAAATGTAACCGAACCGCCGCCCTGCCAAGTGTTGTGCTTATACACGCCATACCCGGGAGCTCCGCCCCTGCCTCCGGCCCCTCCATCCCCACTGCCGGGGATCGGCTTCTCAACGCCAGACCTGCCATACACATCTCCGCTAGCCACATCGGAGAACCCGGTGGGATACTGCACGCCATTGGCGCTGGAATATGTGCCGAATATAGTATCTGGCCCGCTGAAGGAGATCTGGAATTGCTGCTGGGGGTTAATTCCAATCTTCCCTGTCCAGACCCTGCCTCCAGCCCCATCCTCTCCGTCAGCTCCATAGCCGCCCGTGACGGCCTCCCCAAAGCCATCCTCGGATTCCGCTTTCCCCATGGTACCAGGCTCTCCGTGGCCTCCGTCCTCCCCCTTGCCCACCAGGATGAGCCGGAGGGAGGTCGCCCCGGGGGGAGCTGTCCAGATACCGGGCTCAGTGATAACCTCCCGGTTCTCGTACAAAAACATACCGTCGGCCTGGAGGATCGTGCTCTGGCTGCCTTTCAGCACGCCGGAGGACATGTCGAACGTCTGAGACATTCTGCGCCCTGTGGTAGCCGTGGATTCGTTGAGCCACACCGTATCCACATCCCCCAGCTCCGATGCCGGGTTGCCCCGCCCCACGGCCTCCAACTGGTTGCCGCCATAGGTGGACAGGATCAGCCGGGCGGCCGTCAGCGCCTCAGCCTGGGTGTGGATGAACGGGTTATTGACCGCCACCGTGTTTCCGGATGCCGTGGCATTGCCCGATACCACATACTCAGTGCCATTCCCGTCCGCCAGGGTAAAAATGAGGGCGGCCAGGTCGTCGTTGGCCTTCATGACCGGGTATTCCTCCATGTTGTCCAGGGTCATCTTTGCCCCCTGGTTCCAGAGGGGTTCAGCGGTAAGGTCCCCGGTTTCATCGTCGGCCCGGGGGAACACCCCGGCCGCCATGCAGGCCATGCGCAGGAGCTCGCCGCAGGATTTCCCCTTCACGTCCTCCGCGCTCCGGGCCGTCACGGAGCGGCCGGCATACTCAGGGTCCACATGGTACCGACCCGCGAAGTTGTCCCCAAGCTGCGCCACAATGGAGGCTATCCAGCCCTCCAGCGTGGAGGGAAGCTGGGCGGGAGGGATGTACTGCCGGCCGGAGACCAGGCCCACGATGTCCACCAGCTCCCACTGCATGGTCAGGCCGTTGTCGCCGGTCTTCCAGCCGCCGGAATACTGGTAATAGATGCCCTTGGGCTTGTACTCCACCGTGCCGTCCGGCAGAGCTACTCCAATGGACACTGGAATGCCCTGGCGCTCCTCGATGGAGCGGAACACGCCGCTCTTGCTGCGGGGCTCAAACCGCCGGTCCAGGTTGTCCATGGACAGGGAGCAGGTGCCGTAGGGCAGCGCCAGGCAGGAAAAATTGACCTGCTGGTTCAGGGTGAACCGGGCCAGGATGGAGCTGTCCCACTCCTCATACAAACCAGGAATAATCTCCGGCACCCGCAGGCGGCGGCCCGGCCGTGACCAACGGGTCACCGTAACCCGGATGGCGTCCGGATTGTTGACTGTGAATCCCTCCAGGGCAATGCTGGACGCGGTATTGCCAACCACGGTCTTGGTGTAGTAGGCCGTGCCTCCCTGCCTGACCTCCACGGTAAAGTCGGCGGGCACCCCGTCCCACTCCGCCATTGGGAAGTGGATGGAGCACGCCTGGAGGATGGAGACATTGGAAAACTGCTCCTCCACCCACACCGCTGGGGAGAATACCCCCTCCGCGCCGGACAGTACATCCCCCAGGAAGCCGATATGGTCTGCCCCCTGGAGAGGGAACAGCTTGAACTGCCCGTTGAGTGCCCAGCGGTTGGGCTCCAGCGTGGCGTAGGGGATCAGCTCCATCTCCTTGTCGTGGATCTGCTCCGGCCGGCATACATTGGCCACGCCGGAGCTGTCCACCGTGCCGTAAACGATATCCGGGTCGATGATATCGATGACGGCCTTGAGATACATCCGCCGCGTGTCGCCGGTGATAGCCGCCTCATAGGCGGCGGAGCTGCTAAGCATGGGGCTTGACCTCCCTCAGTGTAAACGCCACATTATGCCAGTAGGGCTTCCCGCCCCGCGAAAAAGCAAAGGTGGGCTGCGGGAAACTCTCCGTCAGGAAGGTGGACACCACCAGGCTGTCCCTGTCGTCGGGCAGATAGGCCGCCTGGAAGCTCTTGCCGGAGCGGAGTACTGCGTTGACCTTCCGCATGAGTTCATTGCCCATGTAGTCGTACTCGTACTCGATCATCTGCACCCAGCCCCGCACCTCCAGGACACGCCGTCCGGAGATCATGTCCACCTGCTCCCCAAGCTGGGCCGGGTAGCACTTGTACTTGTCGTGGCTGGTCTGCGGCAGATAGATGTTATCTGCGAGAATCAACTGAGTCATACGCCGCTCACCACCTCCGGGTTGGCACGGCCTGCCTGGCGCAGATAGGGCAGCTGCCAGCGGGCAATCTCCATGCCGTTGTTGAGCTGGAGCACGATGGTGGATGGGCATGCCTGTCCCGCACTCGCGGCGCTCAGTCCGTTGACCATGCCCGCCGCTGCGTTTTGGATGGTCTCCACGGTGGGCGTCGGGATACTGCGCTGCATGCGTGCCGCTACGCTGGACATCTCCTCCTCAAATCCAACGCCAATTCCCTGGGCCATGTACCGGCCCACCTGGTCGCGGAAGACCGTGGAGGGCGAGTGAATCCCGAAAAAACCCATGATCCCGTCCAGAATACTACCGCACCATTCCTTCACCCGGTTCAGCAGCCATCCAGCGGCCCCCTTGATGCCCTCCCAGATGCCCTCCACGATATTGGTGCCGACCTCTACGATAGAGCCAAGCAAGGCCCCCAGGCCGTCCACGATAGCCACAATAATCTGCGGCAGCGCGGCTACCAGCTCCGGGATGGCCTTGACAATTCCGGTAATCAGCCCACCCAAGAGTTCAAAGCCTGCGTCCACAATGGCGGGCAAATTCTGCACTATAAAGTTGACAAAGGATGTGATAATCCTCGGCAGATTCTGGAGCATTACCGGGATCCCCTCCACAATTCCCTGCACCAGGCTTCCCAGCATATCGCCGCCCTTTTGGATCATATCAGGCAGATGCTCAGACAGAAAGTTAAGCACACCGCTCACCGTCTGAGAAAATCCCTCTATGACCTGCGGGATATTGTCTACCACGCCCTGCCAAAGCTGCCCCATCATCTCTTGGGAGGCTGCGAGCATCTGCGGGGCCCTTTCCTTGAGATTGCCGACAAATTGCCCGACCAATGTTCCGGCCTGCTGCACGGCACCGCCGAGTCCGTCCTCCTGGAACGCCTGCACAACGCTCAGCACACCTCCTAGCAGCTCCGCAAGCCCCTGCTTCGCGCTGGCCACCACAGGAGAGAGGACAGCTCCAAAGCCTGCCATTGTCTCCGTCAGCTCGGCCGTGGCCTGGTTGTTGGCCACGATATCGGCATTATTCTGCTGCCACGCCTGCCCGGCCTGCACCAGCCCCTGGCTGGCCAACTGCTGAAGCACCAGATTGGCCCGCTCGGCCGGCGTGGCCGCCGCCGACAACTTTTCATTGAAGGCGTCTTCTGATATACCTGCCCAGTTGAGCGCGTCCGCGAAGGTTCCCGTGACCTTCCCTACCTGGATAGTCTCATTGATGGCCTCGGAGAGACTATCAATGGGTATGGAGTCTCCATAGGTAGCCCATGCGCCGATGGTGGCGCTGGTAATCTGCTCCAACTGCTCCTGTGCCAAGCCGATGGCCTGTAGATTGGCGGTGGTGGTGGCCGCAGTCTGGTCGTCCCCCAGGACGCCATACAGGGTGCGGTAGGTGGCGGCGGTCTCCTCGGCACTGTAGCCTGCCCGTTGGCTGGACACCTCCAAGGAGGCCATGATCTTCCGGTACTCGGATGTGTTCTCCACCAGATCCTTTACCCCGCCGATCAGGGACTGGATGGCTCCAGAAATACCCCCGCCCAGGAACGCGGACTTGAGCGTATCACCAAAGCCGCTTGACTTGCTGCCCGCGTCATCCATGGAGTCGGCCAGCTCGTCCGCCGCGTCGGCGGTATCGTCCAGCTCTCCCTCCACCCGAGTAAGCTGGGCGCGCATTTTATTGAGATCCGCCGTGGCATCCTGAACCGCCTGCGCCCAGCGCAGCGTCTTCGTGTCGTTCTCGCCGTATTTCTGCGCGGCAGAGGCCAGCCCCTTTTCCAGCCGGGAGAGCTTCTGCTCCTGGGCCTCAATCTGCCGGGTAAGCACGCCCGCCTGTGCAGACAGGGCCTCCTGGCTTTTTTCATTGCCAGCAAAGGCGGAGGTCACCGCTTTCATTTCTGAGCCCAGTGTGCGGAGCTGCTGGTTGATATTGCCCAGTTCCTTCCGGAACTCAGCTTCACCGTCAATCCCAATCTTTGGGCCGATATCCACGGACATGGTTTCACCTCCTGTTCAGCAGCGCAAAGAACTCCTCTTCTCCGTCCCCGGCGCTGTGCTTCAGCCTGGCGCCTTCGTGTTTGATCTGTTCAATGGCGACCAGATCAAGCAGTTCCCCCAGCGGAAGATCCATTGTCTGGTCATATGTCAGGCCGATCTTCAGTCCATACCACAGAAACCACTCGGGGGTCAGCCTGACCGTTTCCCCCGGGCGGTTCCGGCGTTTTTTGGCGCTTCC
Source organism: Flavonifractor plautii ATCC 29863 (assembly GCF_000239295.1). Lineage (GTDB taxonomy): Bacteria > Bacillota > Clostridia > Oscillospirales > Oscillospiraceae > Flavonifractor > Flavonifractor plautii. Next base: position 23,448 of record NZ_JH417791.1, on the reverse strand, counting down.
GCCTCCACGGTGACAGCCCTTCCGGCTGTGATGGTTTCCGCGATCTTGTTCTTTAGCCCCATAAAGTCGGAGATATCGCACAGATCGTAGAGCTGGTCCACGGTAAGCGGCGCAGGGTTCTCCATTCCCTCATGGGCGGCATAGCGGCTCCCCGCCTCCATCATGGCAGACAGTATCCAGAACGCCTCGTCCATCGCCCGGACCGTATCCTCCTGGTCCAACGCCTCCGGGATGTGCGTCACATCCCCATACCGTTCTGACACCGCCCGGAGCACCCGGACAGAAAAACAGAGCAGGTATTCTTTCCCGTTGACCGTCAATTTCGCAGTACGCATTTAGGGCCCCTCCGTGATGCTCAGATACTTCTTGACGGCGGCCTCCGCGTCCGCCTCGGTGTCCATGGGAGTGGATATCCGAAACCACGGGTGCTTTGCCGCGTCGCTGCGCAGGATGGTGGCAGTCAACTCCTGCGTCTGCCATTCAATGGTTTCCCCCTGGGTGACCGCAGAGATGCCCGGGGTGGCGAACTGGATTTTATTGAGGACGAATGCCACCCACTTGACGGCCCCATCCACCTTTTTCTTGATGACGCCTCCTAGGCCCACATAAGGGGCCTCCTGGTCATCGTCGAACACAATCCACTTCGGCTCCGAGGTGGTGATCCCTTCGTCAGTGATAGCCTCCTCCTTGACCCCGAATACCGGAACCATCACATCCGCCCGCAGATCGTCGGTGGTAACGTTCGCTGTGCCGCCGGTGAACTGCTGGTCGCTCTCCGCCGCACCGTTGTCGCCATAGAGGATATTGGCGTCCTGGCTGTCCAGCTCGATAGACAGCTCTGTATACTTGCCCAGCAGCGCCCCGTTGGAATAGCTGACCGTGCTGCCGGTATTGCTGTATTTGGCATAGTAGGGCTTACTCAGGCCAATGGTTGCCATGGCTTACACTCCTTCACTTCATGATTTCTCCGATCTTTTTGTCCACCGTTTCCTTCATGTAGGCTACCGCCCGTTTCCGGGTGGCCATAACAGCCCGCCGGACAAAGGGATTTTTCTGCATCCAGGTGGTTCCGCTCTCCACGGAGCGGGCCACCATCTGGTTGGGCTGGCCGTTTGGCCACCGCCTGGTCACGACCTTGTTGTAACCGTCAAATCCGATCTTCACGTGGAAGTAACCTGTGCCGTCGTCCTGCATGGAGGCGATGCCCAGCCCCTCCTCCAGCCCTTTGACCTGCACCTTCCGGGGGCCCCGTACCGGGCTCCCGCTGGTCCCAAATCCTTCATCGGTCGGGATCTGCTCCAGTGAGGCTCGGATTTCGTCGGCCACAATCCCCGCCGCCCCATAGATGGCCGAGCCGCAGATCTCGTCTCTGAGGCTGGCCTCCAGCTTGGCGATTTTCGCCAGATACTCGTCACCCTTCTTGAATTGGATGGTCGCCATCACGCTACCTCCCATACCCATTCGGTGTGCCAGAAGCCGGTATCCTCCTCAAACTGGACAGAGCTGATATACCAGGCGATGCCGTATTCGCTCAGGGACTCCCCCAGCGCCTCCGCCCAAGGGTCAAACTCCCGCGTGGTGAAGAGGTCGGTGGTGCCGGTGACCGCCCGCTCGGCGTGGCCGTTGCCCGCCGCCAGATCGTTGTCCCCGTCCTCCTGCCAAACAAAATACCGGCTGGATTTCATCCGTTGCCCATGGCGCACCGCGTCGGTGACGGCGGTATGCGCTGCGATAAGTTTCTCCTGCCAGGTCATCCCGGCATCCCCCTTCCCGGTGTGTCCGAATCGGACGCACCGCAGTCCTGCTCCAGCCTGGCCAGCGTCAGATCCATGGAGGGCGGCCAGACGTCAGCCACACTCTGCACCAGGTCAATGCGGTATTGCCTGCCGTCCTCCGTGACGGCCACATCCTGGGTACTGACGCCCCGCAGCCGGGGCGTCCTCAGCACCCGCTCTACGTCCACCTGGTTCTGCTTGGCCAGGTAAGCCCTTTGAAGACCCAGCTGCCGCTCCTCATAGCGGAGCACAGCCTTTTTTGTCAGCCGCTCTACCGGCTGGTAGCCGGGCCGGGCCGCGTCGGTGACCATGTAGACGGCCACCAAGCCGTCGTTGTAAGTCTGGCTGACCCCATTATCCGTCCGGGGCCGCATCGGGGCTTTCCACTCCGCCATACCGCTTCACCGCCCTCCCGTGCTGCATGTCCAGCAGCAAGGCCAGATAGTTGTTCTCAAATACGTCCAGTGCGCTGTCCCGGGCATGCCGCACAAACTCAAACAGGAGGGTGCGCGGCATCCCGTCCGCCGTGTAGTCCCCCGCCTCCCCCAGCTTTCCGTCCAGGTAGGCCATCCCCGAGGCGACGAGGCCGGCATACTTCCGGTCGGTGGCCTCGTCGTCCCAGGTGATGTCCAGGTAGTTCTTCACGTCGGACAGCAGCCCCTCGGGCAGACTGTCCCGCCCCATAATCAGCTCTTGGTGACCGTGACGGTATACGCCTTCTTGGTCTTCCCGTCCGCGGCGGTGACATTGATGGTCACCGTATTGGAGCCGCTCTTCCAGGTGGCCGCGGTTCCGTTGGAGATCTCCTTGTCATCCACCAGCACCTGGATGGACGCTCCCGCGTCAGCCGGCGTGGCGGTGATGGTGTTGGTGGCGTTGGTCGTCTCCGCCGTGTAAGTAGTTGTTCCAGAGGAAAAGGCAGGCGTCAGCGTCAGGCCGCCGATGGCCAGTGAGGACAGGGCGGCGTCGGTGGACGGCGCAGGCTCCTCTACCATCGTGATCTTCCAGGCGGCGGGCTTCAGGCCGGAAATGTCCAGGTGCAGGAAGGCGTTGTTATCCAACGGCATACCGTTGGCATACGCCTTGATGAGATAGACCCGCTCGTCCTCCAGGAAGCGGTAGTGGTCGCTGTACTCCACCCGGCCGTTGGGGGAGGTTCCGGCCAGGGCCAGATAGCGGTGGGCGATGCCCATGACCGCCTCGCCCCTCTTTAGGGCCGGCACCTGGATGATGGTCATGGGGTAGGGCATCACGTCGTTGCGGTAGCTTCCATCCGGCGCCATCAGAGTGGTAGCCGGCATGACCTTCTGGAAGTAGTCCTGGGGGTTGACCAGGAAAATCACGTCCTGTACTTGCCGGGGCTTTCCGTTTGGATCCGCCGCCATAATGGAAATCAGATTGCCCACGGTGGCGGGGGACAGGTCGTAGAGCTTCACCCTCTCCTTCTCCGGGTACACGCCGCCGGATACCACCACGCTGTCCCCCACCTGCCGGGTCATACCGATGGGCTTTTTGTTGCCGTCTCCGGTTACAAAGCCCGCCTCCATGCCGTTGCTCAGCGCCTCATAAAGCGCCTGGCGCATAAACTCGTCCAGCCACTCGGGCCCCAGCTCCAGCATGGCCTTGCACACCGCCAGGAAGGCGCTCAGCTTCAGCAAAGTGGTGGGGATCTTCTTCAGGCCGGCGGTCAGCTCCTTGACGATCTCGTCGCACAGGTCGCCCCACACCGCCTCCTCATAGCCGTTGGTGTTGACCATGATCTCCACCGCGCCGCCGGAGGCTCGGAAATTGATGCGGCTCAGCAGGGGGTGTCTGGTCTGAAGCTCCGTAAATACCTCGTTGATCACCGTCCGGGGGAGGGCTGCGTCCAGGCCGGTAACCGCCTGGCGGGGGTCGGCGCTCTTCATGGCCTCGCCCAGCCTCTGATAGTAGTCCCGCTCTTCCTTCGTCAGCTGCCGGACGCCCCGGGCGGCCAGGATACGGCTGTCCATCTCCTGCTGCATTTCCCCGATGCGCTGGTCATACTTCTGCTGGATGTCTGTCTGGATGCACTCCAGCATCTGGTCGAACGCCTGGTAAAAGCCCTCCGTGTCTCCCTCCCGGATGGCCTTCTGCATCAGGCCCCGGATCTCCTCCCGGTTCAGAATGTCGTTCGCTCTCATAGTCAGTCTCCTTCCTGTTCAAACAATTTCAGAATCGCGTTGCCTCCCGGCCCATTGCCAGGCCAGCCCGACGGAGGCGCCGTCAACTGCCGGAGCTGGGCCGCCAGGCTCCGCTGGAGCTTGATGCGCTGCTCCACATCCAGGTTCGCCTTTTTCAGAACCTCGGCGGCCTGGGTCATGTCCGCGTCCTGCTCGGCGTAGCGGTCAGCCAGGCCGTACCGGATACACTCCTCCGCGGTGAGCCACGTCTCGCCGTCCTCAAGCTGGGTGATGGCCTCCGCCGTCAGCTTATCCCCGGCCTTCTGGAGATAAGCCGCCCGCCCAGCCTCGTTGATTTTGTCCAGGTCGTCGGCCGCCTTGCGCAGCTCAGCGGCGTTGCCGCATACGCCCATCCACATGTTATGAACCATCATCAGGGCGTTGCGGGGCATCACCACCTCGTCCCCCGCCATGGCGATCACCGAGGCAATAGAGCAGGCAAAGCCGTCCACATACACCGTCTTGCGGGCCGGGTGGCGCTTGAGCTGGTTATAGATGGCGGTGCCCTCAAACACCGAGCCGCCATAGCTATTGATGTAGATATTGATCTGGCTGACATCCGGGTGGGCGGCCAGATCCTCCCGGAAGGTGTTGGCGCTGGTCTCGCTGCGGATCACCTCGTCTGTCCACCAGTTACGCCCATCACCCTCCACGTCCCCGTAGATATACAGCTCCAGTGTCCCCGGCGTAGCCGCCTGTTTCAGCTCCCACATGGTCTTTCTCATGTCGTCACTCCCTTCTGTGCGCCCAGCTTTCGGGCAGCCTCCCCCATGGGTGAGATGTTGAGCGTCATAAAGTGCTCGTCCGCCCACGGCTCGGGGATGGGCGCCTGTCCAGCCGCCCGGCGCACGTCATTGATGCTGTAACCTCCCGAGCCCACCAGCTTCTCCACGTTGGCCGCGTTTGCAAAGAGGTCAAAATGGATGATGCTACTGGAGTCCACCCGGAGGTAGCTGCCCCTCTTCCACTGCGCATACCCGTACCGCTTGCGAATAATCTCCTCCTGGAGCTGGTCGCATAGCGGGTCGATGCAGTTCGTCAGAAACCGTGTGTTGGCGTCGGCGGTGCCCTCCACCTTGCCGTTGACCAGCACCGCCGGAATCAGGAACCCCCGGGCGGTAAAGTCGAAAATATCCTCAATCAGCGCCCGGATGTCCCGGGTATCCTTGCTTCCCCCGGAGTCGGCACTCCCGCCCACGTTCTCGTAGGCGTAGCCGTCGAACTCCGGCAGGATGGCCCCGTTGCTGTTGAGAAACGGGCGGATCTGCTCCTCAATCATTTCGGCAAACTTGGCCTTGAAATCGTCCGCTCCCTGGGCTAACTGAGACACATGCACCTTCCAGTGCTGCCCGCTGCCCCAGGTGTACGCCCGCATCGCCGCCGATACCATGCGCCAATAGGACTGATACAGGCCGTTGAGGATGGGACGCATATTGGTGTGGTTCAGCCGCAGGTGGAGTACATTGGGTTCATAGAGGGGAAACTGGTACGAATAATCTCCCACCACGATGCCCCGGTACTCGTTCTGTCGGGAGGGCCACTCCTCCGGCGGCTCCCATCTGTCCGCCACCACCAGGGCGTCCATTTCCTCCCGCTTCAGAGTGTTCACCACCAGGGCCTCGTTATCCTGGTACAGTTTGGCCACGAGCTTGTGAAAAAACATGGTGGAGTTCTGGTTCACGTTGGGCGAGACGTTCCACAGGTAATACTCCCTGTCCTGGAGCTCCACGCCATCCCGGAAGGTACGGAACTCACACCGCCCGATGGCATTGGCCACCATGTTGACACAGATCCAGAAGCACAGCTCCCGCACCTGGTACTCCTGGGCCGCTTCAAAGAGCTCCCGGCAGGCCACCTCCACCGTGTTTCCCTTGCCCCGGTCTCCCCGAAGCCACTCAAAGAATTTGATTCCCATTCGCCTGTCTCCTCACAATCCTCACAAACGTATTGCCCCGATGGGGGGCAGCTCCACCGGTGCGCCGGTTCCCAGCGCCGGCTCTCCTGTCATGGAGGCCACCAGCGCCATCCACGGGTCGGTTTTCCGGCTTTTGGGTTCTATTTTGGCGTAGATAAAATTGCCCGTATCCACACCCTCCTGCCTGCGGCGCACCCGCTTGGTGTTATTCACCGCCCAGCGCAGGCAGGGGTTGTCCCCCCATGTGAAGAGCTGGCGGTCGAAGCACGCCTGGATCACCGGCTCCGCCTGCATGATGTCCGAGGGGCGCACCAGCTTCACCCGGCTTTTATCGGCGGCGTCAAAGCCAATTTTGCGCAGGGATTCCGATACCAGCGTCCATCGGTGGTGATCCAGGGCCAGCAGCCGGATGTTATACAGGAGCGCCGCCTGCTGGATATAGGCGGCCAGCAGATCCGGGTGGATGCTCACATCGTCCACCACCGTCGCGTGCCCCTGCTCCGCCCAGGCACGCCATGGCGCCTTCACCCGGGGCAGGGTTTTGGACTGGGCGCAGATCCAGGCATGGTTGATGTCAAAGCGGGCCTCTCCGCGCCGGAAATGGAGGTTGACCGCCGCCCAGTCGGACAGCTCCGCGTAGTCCAGCCCCACAATGCAGCTCCACCCCCGCAGCTCCGGCAGAGGGCGGTTGGTGGCCCTCACCTTCTCGTAGTCGGTAACGGAGACCTCCTTGAAGCCCGCTCGCAGTCCCATCCGCTTGGTGAGAAAATCCCCGTTCTGCTCCGGGTGCTCCAGCCAGTCCTCGTACTCGTCGCGGATTTCCTGAAGCAGCTCCGGCTTGTACGCCAGGGACGGGTTGGCCATATACCAGTTCTCCGGGTCGTGTACCTGCTCTTTCGTGCTCAGGCAGCAGATAAAGGGCAGGAAGCCCCGGTCGGCCTCCCCTTCGAGCAGGATGCGGCGGCCCCGCGCCAGATAGTCGTCCAGCGGGCCATCGCTCACCTCGCCGTTGGAGGTGAATATGCCCACCCGCGGCTGGGCTACCTTGCCCTGGCCGGTGATAAAGACCTTGATGTTATCGTAGTTCTCAAACTGGTGAACCTCGTTAAACACCACCTTGCCCGAGCGCATGCCGTCCCGGCCCTTGGGGTTGTTGGTGCGTCCCTTCATGACGCCCTTGTTTTTCCGCCCTTGAATGAGCTCCTTGGTGTGGTAATAGTGCTTTTTCAGTTTAGCCTCGTAGCGGGGGGATTCCAGCACCTCGGCCAGGTCCTTCACCGGCGTCACCGCCTGCTCCTCGTTGTTGGCGCAGATATCCACGTTATAGTGCCCTACCGGGTTATACGGGGAGATGGAGCAGGCGCCGTCAAACGCGATCAGCCCGTCCTTGCCGGCGCCCCGGCCCACCATGCACAGCAGGGTCTTCCAGCGGGGCGTCCCGTCCGGCCTGTAGGTACAATCCCACAGGGCAATCAGGAACTCCTCCCAGGGGAACAACCGCTCAAAGGGAAAATACTTCACCAGGCCCAGGTAACGCCGAAGCTGCTCCGCATCCACCCGGATGTCCTCCTCCGCAAATACTCGGCGGACATAGGCCGCGAGGGCGTGCTGCTCCGGGCAGGCCCTGGGGGTGTCCGCCTCCACCGCCTCCAGATAGCACAGCACCTCCGGCGGCAGGCTACAGCTCATCGTCCCCGCCCCCCTGGGAGGGTTCGTCCTTAAATCCCAGGGCGGTATAGATGGCCAGCATTTGCCGCGATACCTGCACCGCCAGGGAGACGCTGCGGTTCTCCACCGGCATCCCCCGCTTGGCGTCCATGACCGACACACCCCGCTCGGCCACGTCCGCCTCCAGCCGCTTGAGCTGGCACCAGAAGTTCATGTATTCCCGCACCTTGTCGGTGTACGGCTCCTCCACCATCCCCCGAGCCTCCAGGCTCTCCAGCATGGCGCTGCGGAGGGCCTTGTATTCTTTTGTCTTCTCCGGTTTTGTCATGCCGTCCCCTCCCTGTCCGTCCGGCCTGGGCAGCGGGGCGCGCGCGGGTGCGCGATCCGCCGGGAATGTCCATTACCCACCCGATTGGGGCCTGTACCGGAAAACCTGTTTTTTTCGACGGGGGTATCAGTCCCACCGCTCAACCGTCACCGGCGCATAGAAGCGCCGATATTGCCGCTGACTCTCCGGGTGGAGCTCTTCGTGGCACTGCTTGCACACGCTGATCAGCTGCCGCTCCCCCGTATCCGTGTCCCAAATGCTCAACGCCAGGTCCGGCCGCTTCCGCAGGTGCTTGACGTGGTGTACGATGCGCGCCCGCCGGTACCGCCCCCGCTGCTTGCACCGCTGGCACTCGCGGTTATCCAGCCGAAGCACATCAGGCCGCAGGGCTTTCCATTCGCCCCAACTGTAAAACTCCGCCTCTCGGCCCTCGGCAATCAGCTCCCGCAGTTGGGCCAACCGTCTGCCGGATATCATCTTGCCACCTCTCCTGCCTGCATTCCTTCACAGATTTATGCTACCATGCCCCTGCCGCAAGATGCCCAAAAGATCGGGCACGCTAAAAATTTTCTTTCCGGCCTAGCAGATAGTCCGCTGTCACACCGAAAATATCCGCCAGCAGGCAGATAGTGTCGGTGGAAGGGTCTGCCTCTCCTCGTTCATAGACCGCAATCATGTTTTTGCTCAGGCCACACCGCTCAGACAGGACGCGGCGGCTGATTCCTCGACGCTCCCGCAGCTTCTGCAAGCGGACGGCAAAGGTCTCATTCATCGTGTCGTTTCCTCCTCCCGTGTCGTGTAGCATTATCCTCCAGCGGCATTACCCAGCGTATGTAAGCGGCTGAAAAACCGGTTTCCCCGTCCTCCCGGATCTCCCGCTCAACCACGCGGGCCTCCGGCGGCACCCGCACCGTGCCCGCTCTGGCCACAGGGATGGGCGTGGAATACTGGGGTTGTCGGATACCCTGAGAGTGGGACCAGGCCCGCGCTCCTCCGTACCCGGCGTTGCGTATCATGTACCTGGCCACGGCGGTATAGTCCCCAGTCGCATCCAGGCGTCGGTATGAAAACTCCTCCGGCGGCCAGTGCTGGGCGATCAGCTCCCAGTCCATGGCATCCGTGACCACGTGGTGGTGCAGGCGCACCGGCTGCCCCGTCTTCGTGGACACGCTGGCAGTCACCAGCCACCACTTGAGCTTTTTCCCCGTGGTCTTCCGGTACGCCCTGGCCAGCCGCCGCATGAAGTTTCGGGCAATACGCTTCGCCTCCTCCCGTGTGGCAGGCAGGCGGCTATCGGAGTATTTCAGAGTCAGGAACAGATCTCCGCCCTTGCAGTTAGCATTGAGCTGCCGGGCCAGGATCAGCACCGCCTCGTCTTCATTGCGCTTGAGCTGCTTGGCGGACGATTTCCCTCTTCTGGCCCCCCGCGGTGTTCCCCCGCGTGCCTCCATGAGCACGTCCCGCACCTCCACGGCGCGGCCCGCTGTGATCCGGTAGCGCATGAGCTTTTTCACCTGGTTCTCCTCCTTTGGCTGGTGCTGGTTGAGATCTTAGCGGTCTAAGGGCCCCGCATAGGAACACGCGCGCGTTCCTCAATTTGATATATAAGGTAGGGCATTGGCCCTCTGCGCCGCCCCCGGAGGGCCGGAGGCGGCGCACAATGTCATGCCGCAAAGGGCGGGCTCCAAAGCCCGCCCTTGTTTATCTTCCTTTATTTTCCTTCCTTTTGGGGCCTCGTCGGTACTTGTCCACGATCCTCCGGCGCTCCGCCTCGGTTGTCTGCGCCACCAGTTGGCCATAAGTCAGGCCGCGCCGCCGCGCCGCGATGCACAGGGCAATCAGCTCCACATTCGCCACCCTTGTCCCTCCTCTCTCTATCTCTCCCCAGCAGGGCGAGGGCAATCTGTAACTGCGCGCCTATTCCCAGGCGTCGGAGGTCAATATCCATCCAGCATCGCCTCCAAACTATCAAATAGCTGGGTGCTGTACTGGCCTGGGAACCATCTCTCCAGCCGCACCAGCATGGGCACCGACCAGACGGGCGCTACCTGCTGGGTGCTCACCCGCACCCGCAACCGGAGGGCCGGCGCCTCCCACTCCAGGGATGTGACCCACCCCCGGCGCAGAGCTTCCCGCAGTTCCTCCAGATCCCCGGCGGTGAGCAGGCTTGTCCATCCGCTCATGTACTGGGCTTCGGCCGATCGACCCGCTCGAAGGTGATCACCCATACCCATGGGTTGGCATCCCAGCCGTAGAGGTGTCGCTCAGCAGGCTTTATGGTGCTGTCCCACAGTTCATCAAATCGCATAGGATTTACGCACCCCTCTTCGGCCACACTTTCCCAGGTAACTTCCCTCAGCCGCTCCGCCTGCACGCCGGCGACCCGTAGGAAAATCCGGGCTGCCTCCTTTGGCATATGAACAGCAGGACGCCAACCACTGCTCTTGTACTGTTCCGGCCGTATATCCTCGTCCGCCCGGTAGTAATACACGCCGTTTGGCCTGAAATGCCCTCCAGGACTGGCCGGAAGCCGAGCCCACGTCTCCCTCACCCACAGAATGTCGCCAGTCTGGCATGGTGGCTGAATTACCCTCGGCGTCCCCTCGATTGCATAACAGCCGGGGTAACAGCTATTTTCCGTCATGCGGATGGGCCTGCCGTCCGGCTTCGGTCTTATCGCCCGCCGGGTGACGGTTTTCCGGCCCTCCAGGATGGCACGCACCATGGAGGTGTTGAACAGAATTGGTCTCTCCGTATCGTCTCCCCCCTTAAATGAAATCCATCAGATCCACCTGCACCGCTGGCAGAACTGGGGCAAAGAGCTTGTCCAGCACATCCGTTCTGACCAGGCGGGAGTCACGGTCCATATCAAACAGGCTGAACGCCCACCCGGTTTCCCCGCATAGCCGAATCCCTCGCAGTTTCCACTTCTTCCCCGGTTCCATGCCCAGCTCCTCTGGCCGACAGTCTCCTTCCACCAGCCGGTCCGGCACCTCAAAGGAGATCGGCAGCGCATCCATGTCCTTCCGTTCAAAGAAGTCCACCGTCCCCTTTTTGTATGGACCCCCCAGCAGTGTCACGCCGTCGATATTGCAGTGCCATATAGACAGGTCAATCCCTAGCAGATACTGTTCTTTGGGATTGCTGTAACTCCGGTGGTGGGTGAACTTCTCCCCCAGGCGGCAGGGGGCCTCAATCAGCATGATGCCGCCCCCTCCTCCCGGAAGGGCGCCAGTTGCTTCTCCATAGCTCCCAGCAGGGCGCCGCCGGCGGCGGTCAGCTTGGCCCGGCCCTCGTCGTCCCCACCGGCCTTCAGCTTGTGGAGGATGCCCATCATGCGGGAAAAGTCCTCCTGGCACGCCTCAAAGTAGACCCCGAACTGGGTGATCTCCTTATTCCCGGAGGCCCGCAGCTCCTTCCGGGCCCGCTCCAACGCCTCCCTGGTCTGTTTCAGCTCCTCCCGGGCGGCCTTCTGCGCGTCCATGGCGTCCCTTCGCTCCTGGCGGGCCTCCTTCAGCTTCTGGTCCATCTCCTGGTGCTGGTTCAGCAGGTCGCTCTGCTGCTTTCGGGCGGCTGCCAGCTCCTTCTCCAGGGCCTCTACCCGGGCGCGGGCGTCTGCCGCCGCCTCTCGACGGGCCTGATCCAGTTCCTCCTCCTCGGCGTGCTGCACGGCCACCTCCACCGGACGGCTGCGCAACTCCTCCAGCTCCTGGGAGAGCTGCGCCACCCGCTCGTTGGCCAGCCGCATATCCTCGGCAATCTTGGCGCGGGCCTGCTCGGCGGCCTCCCGCTCCGCCCGGTCCTCCTCGGCCTGGCGGAGGGCGTCGTCCCGTTCCCTGATGGCGGCCTCCAGCTCCCGTGTGCTCATGTCCTCCACCTGGTGCTCTTCCACAAACGCCTCCCGCTCGTCGGCGGGCAGGGCCAGGAGCCGCAGGGCCTTGGTGTAGCTCAAATTGCCAATCGCTTGGGAATTTGCCTCCGGCCCAAATATGGACTGCTGGGCCGTGCCGTACTCCTCAAAAATGCGCATCAGGTTGTTGGCGGTGGACTGGGAATAGCCCACCTGCTCCTTGATGTACGTCCCCCACTGCCCATGGGGTAGCATTGCCTTAACCTCCACCAGCCTGCGGCCGATCTCGATGGCATAGCCGAGGAGCAGCTGCTGGGCTTGGCGCTGCAGGGTCTGGATTTCCAGCGTGACGGCCTCCACTGTCCGCGCCGGCTGGGTGTTCGTGGTGCTCAATTCACTCATGCGGCGGTTACCTCCTTCTGTTTTGATTGCTCCGGCACAACCGGCCGGCCTTTGGCGTCCCGAGGTGCGCCGGCCTTCAGCCATGCTAGCCATACGGCTTCAAGTTCCTCCACCTCTTTCGTGCGGGCACAGTTGCGCCGCCCCCGGTTCTGGCGCACCACCAGCTTTCCCTCGTCTAGCTCCAGGGTGAAGTAGGAGTTCTTGGGTTCTTTCACCCGGCGGACGAAGAAGATGGCCGTCTCGCCATTAGCGTAGTCCTTGGCATAGGTGCCCACGCAGTGGTGCAGGACGTCCCCCTCTGCCACCAGTTCTCTTTGGCTGGCGGCCGGCCGGATCAGCAGGCCCCTCCACTGGAACGCATACCGGGCCAACTGCTTCCGCCGGATACGGAACTTGACGGCTACCTCCTGGGCCTCAAACTGCTCCGCTGTGGCCGACATACGGTCGTGTGCCTCCAGCAGATTTTCCGGCCAGCGGACCGCCGGATCCGCCAGATCCCGACCCACCAGCTCGGCCATGCGCCAGTAGTCCAGCAGAATAGATACGTCGATTACTCCCTCCGGCTGAGGGTCTTCGTCCTCCGGCTCCACCCCCACCTGCTCGATCTGGCGGAGCAGATACCGCATGCTCTTGCCCACCGGCCCCCGGCCCACCAGCTCCAGAATGTCCTCGTCCCCCAGGTAAAAAGCATGTGTGATATCCGCGTCGGTGAGTCTCTCCCCGGCAGCCTTGGCCCGGGTGAACAGCCGCCAGAACAGCACGCCCCATCCCCGTTTTCTGGCCGTGACCAGCTCGTCCCGGTTCAGGCCGAGCATCTGCGCCGACCGGGTTTCCTCCCATCTGATTTCCGGCAGCTCTAGCTCCGCCTTCCTGTTCTTTTTACTCCAGTCCGCCCCGTCGGTCTGCTCGATGATCAGTTCGTCCAGCACCTGAGGCAGTCCGTGGAGCAGGATACTCTCTACGTTCGGGTGTCTCTGGTATAAACGGAGATATGCCACGGGATACCTCCGCCCCATCGGTATTCGGTTCGCCATATACTCCACCAGCTTACAATGTGGCAGGCAGCTTGAAGCGACCAGCTCCGGAGTCAGGCCATAGATATTCTCCTCCTCTCCCCACCGTTCACGCCAGTCCCCCGGCTGCCTCCACGACCGGCTGTACCGGACGAAGTATCCCGCCGTGCCGCTGTAAGAATTGACCCAGCCCATCAGCTGGGCGCAGTCGTCGGCGCTGAACACGTAGGCTTCCGCCGGGATGGCTACCAGCTGCCGCTCGGCCGCCGCCGTGATTCTCCGCTGAACCGTCCAGCCCGTCAGCGTCAGCAGGCGGTCTTTCCCCAGCACCGACGCGCTCATGACATGTCTCTCCGCCGCCACGAACCATCCCTTTTTCCGCACATCGGCTTTCCTGCGGACAATGACCGGTTCGCCACACCAGGGACAGGTGGTCTTATCCCCATCGGCGCACACCTCGCCGCCCTCTCCCTCTGTCCAGGTGCCCGGATGGATAAACCCCCACTCGCCGCGTCCATCCTGGCCACGCCATAGCAGCCCGCTCTCTTTACAGGCCGAGCAGGTGGCCCGGATGGCCCGCACCTTCTTCCGCTGGGCCCACTCGTCCAGTATGACCTCCAGGCGGTAATCCTCGGCCCATTCTGTCTCGATCAGCAGGCCGTCCTGTTCCAACTCCTTGTGGCGCTCCGCCGTCCACTCCAGCAGGCCCTCCGGTGGGGTGCGTGGTACCAGCTTCCTCACGTCCTCCATAGTGCTCACCCCAGAAAATCCATGAGATCCAGGAAGCCCCCGGCCTGTTCCTCCGGAGCACCCTGTCCGGCCTGCTCCCCGGCCTCCATGGCAGGCAGGCCGTAGAACTCCCGAAGAATCCGGTCCGACTCATCCGGCGGCACACAGGCGAAGGACCCGTTCTTGTGGGCGTCCGCGTAGGCTTTGACTTTCTTCTCGGCCTCCACAATAGACATGGCCGGGCGGTCTAGATCCTGCAAAATCAGCTCGGCGCTGGCCGGCTCGTGCCGGCAAATGTCCATCAACTGCTGGGCGACCATCCAAGGAGCTGTATGCTCCCTGACGTCCGACTGCTGCTCCCGCAGCTTGTCCAGTGCGGCAGTCTGTTGTGTTGTCACGACGCTTCCTCCTATTCTCGCTTTAACGCCCTGCGGACGCTGGATATACTGACCTCCAGCTCCCGGGCAATCTGGTGCTTATTTCGTCCGGCGGCGGCCAGCCGTCGCACCGCCTCCGCATCAACCTTTTTCCGGCCGTCGCCGCCGGCCCGCACCCGTTCCTGGTCGGCATCCGATCGGCACTTCCCACGGCACCGCTCCGGCGGCACGTCACAGGAAGCGCACCGGCGCACATTCTCCGGCTTGTCTCTGGTCGCCGGAGGGGCGGGCGTCTCCGGCAGGCGGCCCGGCTTGACCGCTCCCCGGAGGCCGTAGGGGTCTGTTCGTGACGGGATCATCCCCGCATCCCCGGCCGGCGGTCAGAGCCGCGGATATTGGCCATCTGCCGCCGGTGCAGCTCCTCCGAGCGCAGACAGTCCGGACACTTGCCCGCCGCCTGTCCGGCCGTGCCAAACTCCCGGCCGCACCGGGTACACCTGGGCCGGGCGGCGCGGCCGCCGCGGCGTACCGTGCAGTAGCCCGCAATCCGGCCCCACAGCTCAGGCACGCCCCAGCGCCGGGCAGCCTCTACCGTGGCGCTGTCCGGCCCAATGCTGGGCACCGTCACCGTGGGGTAATCCGGGTGGGATACCTCGTAGAGATAGACGGTCCCCTTCATAGTCTCACCCCCGCTGTCAGGCCCAGGATAACGCCCGCCGCCACCAGGGCGGCCGCCAGCGCCACGCCGATCAGGTTTGCCCGGAGGCGCTGCCGGCGCCGCTTTTCCTCCCGGGTAATACGCTTCCCACAATAGAGATACATGGTGATTCCTCCATAAGTTCGCGGGGCGGCAGATGCCCGCCCCATATTGTCAAAATGCTTCTATTTGAATCGTGGCGGCGATTTCCCACGGTGCCGACGGGTTCCCGTGACGCCCCCGGTGGGGCGTTTCGGCCTGCGCCCGTAACACAGGCCATCGTCAGACGGGTCGTATGTACCGGGCGGCGGCGGCAAGGTCGTGACGCCCCATGTCCAGCAGACATCCCTCCGCCCCCACGGCTACCACGGCGCACTCGCCGGCAATAGGCTCCGGTTCATGTCCCAGCCGATGGAGGGCGTACCGGATGGTCAGGCGCTCGGCCTCCCCGTCCCGCCGGGTCACCAGCTTCAGTCTCCTGTCGATGCGTGCCATTTCGGTCTCTCCGCCCAGCAGCTCCGCCAGCTCTCCCTCCGGGTGCTCCCCCGGAAGACCGTACAGGCCGATTCCCCCAGCCCCAAACAATGCAACTTTCATTTGGTTCTCCTCCTTACTCTGGTGTGCCGCTCCTGGCCCGGCGGGTCGCGGTGACGCCGAGAGAGGCGCGGCGCCCTGGCCCGCTCGGCCCTGCATCGGGCCGGACAGGCTCCGCCTGATCCCCGTCGGCCCAGGGGCGGCACACCCCATTCATACCCCTGCGTGATACTCCACCAGCACCACAAATGCCAGCAGCAGGGCCAGCCCCAGCACTGCCGCGATAAGCTGTCGACTCATTCCCCGACACCTCCGGCGGCCCGGATGGCCCTGTCCAGCAGCTCCGCAAGCTCCGCCGCCGCGGCCATGTCCCGCCGTATCTCGCTGATGTATTGCTCCGCGGCGCCGCCGCACCGGGCAACGCCCGCCAATCCCGCGCCGATCAGCCTCGACAGCCTCAGCTCCTGGCCTCTCTGGTGGGCCAGCTCCATTTCCACAGCCGCCCGAAGCGCCGCCGCCTGCCTTCCGGTCAGAGCGAGGCGGACGACCGGCCCCTGGATGTAATGTACGGTCAGGGTGGCCCTGTTCTCCAGATCCCGGTTCAGCGCCTTCCGCAACCACTCCTCCGGGCTGCCCTCCCCACCCGATACCGTGTAGGACATCCCCGGCCGGCCCGCATCCCGCCGCCGCTGGTTCTCCCGCCGCATGGTCTCCTGGATATCCCGGATAAATTCCGCGCTCACTTCTCCTGTGACGCACACCGCCACATGCTCCAGCTCCCGCCGGGACGTTTTTAGCGTTCGCATGCTTGTCCACCTTTCTCTTGCGGGCCGCCCAAAGGGCGGCCCCGCTCTTTCGCTACCCTTCTCCGGCGGCCTGGGCTTTCTGCTCCTCCGCCTCCAGAGCCGCCAAGAACTTCCGGCGCTCCGCCTGGACGAACACATCAGCGACCCGGCGGTCAATGGCGGCCCGTTCCTCCGGATCTCGAATCACGCAGGAATCAAATATGTAGAACTTGCCGCCGTTCGGCGTGCTCCCCTCCGCCCGCAGATCCTCCCAGGGCGGTTCAAACGGAAACGTGAAAACGAATCCGTTTCGGGCCTTGATTGTCCTCAATGCTGCTCACCTCCAGGTCAGCCTATGTGATCCACAGATTGTCCTATGTGCTTAGGGCCTATGCTCCTCCCCGTTCCCGCCCCATCAGGGGCGGGGCTTTCTCACGCGCCCGGCTGATCGTCGGCCCGGCCGGTGCTTGTCCTCTCTCCCCCGCCGTGGTAGAATATAGGCGGTAGAAGGGAGGTGAAATTATGTCTGATGTCAAACTTACAAAAGATGCTGATGCTTTAATCTGCGCTCTTTACAAGGAATACCTTCAAAAGCGAAAAGACGGGAAGCCAAAAGGTGAAGCAAAAGATCTCGGAGGTGCTGAACACATTCAGCAGACCATTGTACCAAAGTGGCAACTTGGCGATGTAGAGGAAACACTTTGGGAGCTTGGCCGCGCTGGCCTTTTGGTGTGTCATCCTGGGGATAACACCGTTTACTTCGCTATTCTGGCTGATGAAGGCATCATCTACATGGAGAACCGATTTAGGAATGGCCTTTCCGATGTATTGGGGTATATCGAAAAGATCAAATCAATTCTTCTGTGGTAACTTCCCAGTCATCTGCCATCAAGTCCTCTGCCTTCGGCTGCCACCGGGGGCAGGGGGCTCTTCCTTTTCCATGGAGAACACAGCATTCCGGCTCATTCGTTGGTTTGATATGAAGGCGTCCGCACCAAAGGGGGCGGGTAATAAACCCTCCAGTTTCCACTGCTTTGCGTACCGCCTTTTGAATTTCCACTCCATTCACCCCCTTCCCGGCCCCGCCCCTGATGGGGCGGGGCTTTCTCACGCGCCCGGCTACTCGTTGGCCCGGCCGGTGCTTGTCCTCCCTCCTCCATTGTGCTAGAATTCATGAGAGAGGATGATTTTTATGCTTTCTGAAGCCAACTACCTGGAGTTGCAAAAATACACGGAACCTCACGCACCCAGCCGGTCGGAATATGAGCGGTTTATTTTCCTGAAAGAGAAGAATCTTATAAAAATACACCACTTCTCCGCCGTTCATCTTGGCTCCATGGGCCAATTTCAAGCGCCAGACACTTGGATCATCACAAGCGCCGGGCAAGATGCACTTTTAGAATTTGAGCAGGAACGAGACAAGCAGACCGAACAGAAACGCCAGCAGAGATTCCAGAATCAGGTTTCGATAGCACAGGTGCTTGTACCGCTTATAACCTTCATCCTGGGACTTGTAGTAGAGCACTATGCCGGCCTTGTCGGTTCCCTTGGGCGGTGGATCGAAAACTTTATCCATTAGCCGATACAGCCAGTTCAAGGGTTTCACCTCCTTTCACGGCCCCGCCCCATCAGGGGCGGGGTTTTCTTACGCGCCCGTCTGGTCTGGTTGAATCCCGAGCAGATAGTCAACAGAGCAGCCCCATTCTTTAGAGAGACATACCAGTTTAGATAGAGGCATATCTGTTGTACCATTTTGCCAGTTTTGAATTGTACGACGAGATACTCCCAGTAAAGAGGCCAGCCCATCACGGCTAACGCCGCGCTTAATCCTCTCTGCTTCAATTACAGGTAGGTTCATTTACTCACCCCCAATCAGTTTTGCTCGTTTTGAGCTTTTCACTGTTAGTATAGCTCATAACGAGCAAATGTCAAGAGACTTTTAGAAAAATAATGCCCAAAGCGAGCAAAATTTTTCTTGACTATTCTTTGCGCCTGATATATCCTAATCGTGAAAGGGGTGAACGCTATGAGTTTTGGGAGTAATCTAATCTCCCTACGAGAACAAAATGGGCTATCAAGAAAAGAACTGGCCGAGAAACTTGATATTCCGTATACAACCCTTCGAAACTATGAAACCGATCAAAGAGAGCCAGGACATAGGCTTTTAATACAACTTGCCTCTTTATTTTCTGTTTCCGTTGATGAGTTGATAGGGAATACCACACCACCAAAAGGAGTAAAAATCGCCCCGTCCGAGCTGTCGGACGAGGCGAAGAAAATAGCAAGGGACTACGAGGGCTTGGACCGCCATGGGCGGAACATGACCAAAATTGTGATTACCGAGGAGCAGAAGCGCATGGCGGAGGAGCGCCGCCGCCGGGAGACCGGCGAGGCCGAGCCGCGGGGTACTCGAATCATTCCGCTTTACTACACCCCCGCCGCCGCCGGCATGACCTCTCCCGCAGTCGGCGAGGATTTTGATTATATCGAGATCAGCAATGATGCCCCGCGCAACGCCGACTTCGCGGTGAAGATCGACGGCGACTCCATGGAGCCCTATATCATGGACGGTTCTATCGTCTATGTCAACCGGGAGCCTCTGGAGAATGGGGATGTGGGCATCTTCTACGTGGACGGCGATATGCTGTGCAAGCAGTATTACAAGGACGACGCGGGCAACGTCCGGCTGCTCTCTCTCAACCGGGCCCGCCATGATGCCGACCGCTTCATCAGCGCCCGCAGCGATGATACCATTCTGACCTACTACGGCCGTGTCATTCTGCCCCGCCGCCCGCTGATCAGTTGGGCATAATCCATGATAGGTTGTCACCTCCAAACGGAATGACAGATAGACAAACAAGCGAATGATAGTAATCCAACCGCTGAAGCGCGGTAATATAAATAATAGGAGGATTTTGAAATGGGACTGATTGGAAAGCTGGGCGGCTCTCTTACCCAGGGCGTGCTCGGAAATATGAGTGAGGTATCGGTTGATGAACTGACGAAGGAATACGGCGCCTATCTGATGGATGGCGAGTCAATTCAGCTCGGATTCCGGCTCGTCCGCGACGTGGTTCTCTTTACCGATAAGCGTATTGTGGATTTTGACAAGCAGGGTGCCACCGGGCAAAAAATGCGCGTGGATTCCATCAATCTGAGCAGCATCATCCACGTCTCCGCTGAGACCTCCGGCTTTGGTCTGGATGACAGTGAGATCAATATCTCTTATATCTCCTCCCCCTACTACAAGGCCAACGGCGGCGTTTCCATCGGGGAGAAAAAGTTCGAGTTCCCAAAGAAATACAACATTCAGCCGTTGTATAAGCAGCTTCAAGAGATCGCTTACGAGAACCACGAGAACCTGAACAAATGAATCTTTCTCCGTCCTTGACTGCCGATCTGGCCGGCTTGGCCCGAAAGTACGCCGCCCGGCGGTTGGTGTTATTCGGTTCCCGCGCCCGCGGGGACAACAGCCAGATCGCGGTGGTAAGTGCGGGTGATGAATACACGCTCAAGCGAGCTTACTGCGGGAAGGGATATGTGGAGCTCCGGGCGGAAAGCCCCACCTTTTCCCCCATCATCCTCCGCAGGAAAGAGCTTGACCCGTTAAATTATGAGGTCATCGGCTTGGCCGTCGCCTTCCTTAGCGGGATCCAGTAGAACAGCGGCACCGCCATGCCAACGCCTCCCCAGATTGGTGGTGCCTTTCCTATTGCCCGAATGCCAAAATGGAAAAATTCCAAAATGCATATAATGTGCTTTGCTTGAGTAGTAGGATTTTTGTTGTCACCTCCCTCGCGGGAGGTGCGGATTGAGACCACCAGTCATATCTATGACGACCGCCAGGCCGCCGTCGTCATTTCCGGGGTGCAGGAGCGTTACTATAAGGCCCTCCGCGCCCCGGCCTCTCTACGGCCTGTAGACAGAAAGGAGAGCCTTTATGCCACTACCGAAGGAAGACCGTTACACTTTAGCTGATGCCCTGACCTGGGATGAACGAGAGCGCATCGAGCTGATCGACGGCGCGCCGGTGATGATGGCTCCGCCCTCCCGCTTACACCAGGAGATCATCACCGCCCTTCTGGCCCAGCTTTACAACTACCTGGAGGGAAAGAAGTGCAAGGTCTACCCCGCCCCCTTCGCCGTCCGGCTCTTTGAGCGGGCGGACGATCGGCCGGAGGATGTTGACACATTGGTGGAGCCTGACCTGTCGGTGGTCTGCGACCCCGGCAAGCTGGATGATATAGGCTGCAAGGGCGCACCTGACCTTATTATTGAGGTACTGTCCCCCTCCACCCAACGCCACGACCGGCTGACCAAGTATAACCTGTACGAGCGGGCCGGAGTGCCGGAGTATTGGATTGTCAGCCCCGAGGAGCGCACCGTACAGGTCAGCACCCTGGTGGATGGCCGCTACCGTGTCCAGGAGCTCTACACGGCTGAGGCCGTGGCCAAGGTCAACACCCTGTCCGGCTGCTTTATCGAGCTGTCCAAGGTGTTCCCGCCAGAACAGTGAGGGCCGCCCTATGGACGAATATTGTCTGTATCTCCGTAAATCCCGTATAGACCTGGAGGCCGAAGCCAACGGCCAGGGGGATACGCTGGCCCGGCACCGGGCCGACCTGCTCAAGCTGGCCCGAAAGCGCGGACTCAATATCACCGGGTGTTATGAGGAGGTACGCAGCGGCGAATCTATCGCGGAGCGCCCTGAAATGCAGCGGCTTCTCAATGACGTGGAGGCCGGCCGCTGGACCGGTGTCCTGGTCATGGAGGTGGAACGTCTGGCCCGCGGCAACACCACCGATCAGGGCGTCGTGGCTGACACCTTCAAGTACAGCGATACAAAAATCGTCACCCCAAATAAGGTCTATGACCCGGGCGACGAATTTGACGAGGAATATTTTGAGTTCGGCCTTTTTATGTCCCGGCGGGAGTATAAGACCATCAACCGACGGCTCCAGCGCGGCCGCCGGGCCTCTCTGTCCGAGGGAAAGTATATCGCCGGCAAGGCCACCTACGGCTATGAACGCTATAAGCTGTCCGGTGAAAAGGGGTACTCCCTGCGCATCATCCCGGAGCAGGCCGAAATCGTCCGCCAGATCTACGACTGGTACGTCAACGGTGAGCTCCTCCCTGACGGTACCCTCCGCCCGCTCGGCTCCTATACGATCGCCAAGCGGCTGGATGCCAGGGGCATCCCCTCCCCCACCGGCGGTAAATGGCCGCCCTGCACCGTGAAGGACATTCTGACTAATCCAACCTACATCGGAAAGCTCCGCTGGAGCTATCGGCCCACCGTCAAGCGCATGGTGGACGGTGAGCTGGTGAAAACCCGCCCGGTGGATCGTGCCGTCCACCTTTCCGACGGCCGGCATGAGCCGATTCTGGACGAAGTGCTCTGGCACCGCGCCCAGCTCATGCTGAAGAACCGCTCCCACGCCCCCGTCCCCAAGAGCACCAATATACGAAATCCCCTGGCCGGCCTGCTGATCTGCTCCAAATGCGGCCGCAGCATGGAGCGCCGGAAGTTCAAGCACGGCCGCGATACCGTGGCTTGTCCGAATAAGGACTGCAACTGCAAGAGCTCTGTCCTGGAGGAAGTAGAGGCGGGTATGCTTGATTCCCTGCGCATTTGGCTATCCGACTACAAGATAAAGCTGGCACAGTCCCAGGAGACTATCTCCCACACCGGCCCCACGGCGGAGCAGGAAATCACCTCCCTTCAGCGTACCCTCGGCACCCTACAGGCGCAGATGGATAATCTCTATAACCTGGTCGAGCAGGGCGTCTACTCCACCGACCTGTTTCTTCAGCGATCCCAGGCCCTGACCGCCCGCATGGCGGAGGTGAACCAGCAGATCGAAACTACCCAGGCCGCCCTTACTGCCTCCCGACGCATCGCCCGGAATCGCTTCGAGATCATTCCCCGGATTGAGCGTGTGCTTGCCCTCTACCCCACACTGACCGACCCCCGCGAAAAAAACACCATCTTGAAAGAAGTCCTGGAGAAGATCTTATACACCAAGACAACCGGCAGCCGGTGGGAGGCAAGCGATATGAATCTCTATGTATTTCCCCGTGTTGAAACGGATGGCGAACAATTATAGCCATTACAGGGGGCTTATATGGTTTTATACCTATGGTCCGCCGATGGCGGTGGCTCCCCTGCCCAATGTGCGCCAAGTGGTGGAGTATGCCCTGACGGAAATCCCGGCCTCCAAAATCTGGCTGGGCGTCCCCCTCTACGGCTACGACTGGCCGCTTCCCTTTGTGCAGGGACGTACCAAGGCTCAGTCCATTTCCCCCCAGGAGGCGGTGGCCAGGGCGGTCCGCTACGGTGTGGATATCCAATACAGCGAGCAGGCCCAGGCCCCCTGGTACCGCTATACTGATGGCTACGGCATAACCCATGAGGTCTGGTTTGAGGATGCCCGTAGCATACAGGCCAAGCTGGCCTTGATCCCCGAATATGGTCTATACGGGGTTGGCTATTGGAACCTGATGCGGCCCTTCCCCCAGAACTGGCGGGTGCTCAACGCCCTGTACCGCATTCGTACTGTGTAGCACTTCATGCGCTGCGGGTACACTCGCTCATTGGCATGCCTGGCGGTATATGGCCATTTTTCTTTCCCTTTACCCAGGGAAAAAGTCGTTTTCCGCGTTCATAAAACGTTCATACTAAATTTGAAAATGGTTCATCACTTTGGGCTTAGACCTGTTAAAATAGAGATTGTCAGGATACCAGAGCAATCAAACAAGACTCCTCCTCTCTTTCCTCTCTTTTCAAACACCCAAAACCACTGTACCCCCGCAGGGTGGCAGACGCCTCTCTGTGGGGGACAGACCAAAAACTCCCGCGCTCCGGTTCCGGAGCGCGTTTTTATTGCCTTTCATGGTATGAATTTCCGTACCCCTGTCCATACTATCGGCGAGGTGATTTCCATGTCCTATGTCAATCCCGCTATCCGTGCAAAGTTTGATTCCATGCCCCCCGAGCTCCGGGAGCACATTTTGCAGATGGATGTCAAGCTGGAGACCATGTCGGATCTGATGGCCTGCCTGGAGCGCATTGTTGCAGAGGGAGAGCGCTCCACTTGACCCGGTCCTCTCCCGGCCGAAGAAAATTTTTGGAGAAATTTTTATTTTTGTAGGTTTGTCAAACATATTGGACGGT
>NZ_JH417790.1:7761-13205 GCF_000239295.1 Flavonifractor plautii ATCC 29863 | reverse complement strand
CCTACACGACGCTCTTCCGATCTTGCCTGGGGCGCCGCGTTTCTTTTGTTCTTTTGTCAGCGCTCCTGGCGCAGCGTCTCGGCCTTCTCCTTCAGGAAGCCCTTGAGCCACGCACCGGTGGCCGGGTGATCCAGGGCGAAGTCGATGGTGGCCTCCAGGAAGCCGCAGAGGTTGCCAGTGTCATACCGGCGGCCCTCAAAGTCCACGGCCACCATGCGGCTTCTCCGGCACAGCTCCCGCAGGCCGTCGGTGAGCTGGATCTCGCCGCCGTAGCCGGGCTTGACGTTCTCCAGAATATCGAAGATCTCCGGAGTCAGCACATAGCGGCCCAGGATGGCGTAGTTGGAGAGCCTCTGCTCGGGGGTGGGCTTCTCGTTCATGTCGGACACGTCGAAGATGCGCTCCTCCAGGGGGGAGACCTTGACGGAGGAGTAGCGGGAGATAGCCTCAGTAGCCACCTCCTGCACCCCCAGGGCGGACGCGCCGTATTTCTCGGCGGCCTCCACCAGTTGGAGAGTCACCGGCTTTTTGGCCCGCATGATGTCGTCGCCCAGCAGCACGGCGAAGGGCTCGTCCCCCACGAAGCGGCGGGCGCGGCCGATGGCGTGGCCCAGGCCCTTCGTCTCCTTCTGGCGCACGTAGAAGATGTTGGCCAGGTCGGCGGCCCGGCGCACCTCCACCAGCTCGGACTCCTTGCCCGACTGGAGCAGGCGGGTCTCCAGCTCGGGGTAGTAGTCGAAGTAATCGTCCATGGCGGACTTGGCCCGGTTGGTGACGATCAGAATGTCCTCAATTCCGGCGGCCACCGCCTCCTCGATGATGTACTGGATCACCGGCTTGTCCACCATGGGAAGCATCTCCTTGGGAACGGTCTTGGTGGCGGGGAGCATCCGGGTTCCCAGCCCTGCGGCGGGGATGACGGCCTTACGAACTTTCATAACAAAAAACCTCCAGCAGAGCGGGCGGAACGCCGCCCGCCGTTATTGCAGATGTGCGGCGGGAATCATGGGGCGGAAATACCGAACCCTGGGCAGGGCCTTCAGGAGAATCGTGCCCAGCACATAGCAGGCCACAGCCTCCTCTGCCACAAAGGTCCACAGGTTCAGTCCATACGCCGCCCAGAAAGCGCCGTTGACAGCCCCTGCCTCCGCCCAAGCCCACATGGGCGGCAGCAGCAGGGCGTTCACCACAATGGGGGGCAGGGCGGCCAGATACCAACGGGGCATCTTGATGGAGAGGAAGGCTGCGATGGCGGTGGCCAAGGTGCCCACAATCATGTCGATGGGACCATAGGGGGAGAGAATATTGGTCAGCAGGCAGCCCAGTGCCAGCCCCGGCGCGGCGGCAGGGAACAGGAAGGGCAGCACGGTCAGCGCCTCCCCCAAGCGGACCTGAACCGGTCCGAAGGTGAGCCGAAAGATGTTGCCGAAGTAGCACAGGACGAAGTAGACGGCGGCCACCATCGCGGCCAGGGTGAGCTGTTGGATGTTGGATTTGCGCATGTGTGATCATACCTCCATTTTAGTCTTTAGAGAACGGCGGTGAGTCCCACCGAACGAACGCGGCCGTGGCCGCGCTTGGACCGGGTTTGGAAACCGGTCGGGGGTATTTTAGCACGTTTCCCCTCGGAAGTAAAGAAAAAGCGCCGGGACTCTCCCCCGCCCTCCTCCGCGGAAAAAGCAGCCCCGGAGCGCACGCGCTCCGGGGCGGTCTTTTCTTCCATTATTCCGTAAAGGGCTTTTCCACCAGGGAGCCCCGGCTGTAGCGGGCCAGAATGTCCCGGTCGTCCCCGTCGTAGAGGAACTGCTCCAGCTTCTCAAAGGGGGTGCGGGACAGGCGGCCGTCCAGCTCATCCACATCCACCACCAGGGCGTCGAAGTCATACCCCGGCTCAAAGGAACCCACCTTCCCGAAGAATTCCCCCGGCCCCTTGGTGGCCAGGTAGAGGGCCTCCGGCAGGGAGAGGGGCCGCTCCTCCGGGTGGTCCAGGGCCCGGAGCTTGGACAGCCCCACCGTGGCCGCCACATGCCGGTTCATGGCGGCGGCGTGGCCGCCGGCCACATCGCTGGCCACGCAGCAGCGCAGCCCCTCCGACAGGCTGCGGCGCAGGGGCATGACGCCGCTGGACAGGTTGGTGTTGGACTGGGCGCAGTGGGCCAGGGTGACCCCCTCCTCCCGGAGAATGGCCTCCTCCCGCCCGGTGAGGTGGACGGCGTGGGCCATGATGGTGCACCCCCGGCGGAGCAGGCCGTAGTCCCGGTACACCTCGGTGTAGCTGGCGCACTCCGGATGGAGCTGGCCCACCCAGGCGATCTCGCTCCGGTTCTCCGACAGGTGGGACTGGACGGGCAGCCCGTACCGCTCCCCCAGCCGCCCCAGGCCGTCCATGAGCCGGGCGGTGGTGGAGGGGACGAAGCGGGGGGTCAGGATATACCCCACGTGCTTCAGCTCCGCCCGGCTGCGGCAGATGAGCTCCTCCGTGTCCGCCAGGGAGGCGTCGGTGTCCTCCCGCAGGCTGTCCGGGGCATTGCGGTCCATGTTCACCTTGCCGATGAGGGCGGACAGCCCCGCCCGCTCGGTCAGCTCCATCAGCCGCCAGGCGGCCTCCTTGTGGATGGTGGCAAAAGCGGAAAAGCGCAGGGTGCCGTTGGCCCACATCCGGTTGAGGAACCGCTTCCACGCCGCCTCGGCAAAGTCCGTGTCGCCGTAGCGGGCCTCCACCGGGAAGGTGTAGGTCTCCAGCCAGGGCAGCAGCTCCTGGTCGTAGCCCACGCCCCGGTTCACCATCTGGGGGGCGTGGAGGTGGAGGTCGCAGAAGGCGGGGAGCACCAGCGCCCGGCCGAAGTCGGTCACCGGCTGCCCGGCGTACTCCTGGGGGAGCGCCCGGTAAAAGCCGGCGCACTTCTCCCCCTCTACCACCAGGTACTCCCCCTCCCGCACGGTCAGCTCGCCCAGCGCGGGAGTGTATAAAAAGTTGCCCTTGAAAATCATGGCAGACCCTCCGGTTTTCATATTCTTCCTTTATCCTATCATCCGCCCCTGTAGAAAGCAATCAGAAGTTTTCGCCCCGGCACAGAAAAGCCGCCGCACCCGTTGCGTGCGGCGGCCCAGCCTGTCGAAAAAGACTTTTCAACAGGCTGCTGGACTTTTTGAAGCTCTAAAGGAGCTTCAAAAAGTCGTTTCATCAAACGTGAAAGGGAACCCTGACGGTTCCCTTTCACACTATCCTTCCCTCCGAAGCCTTTGGCAGGAGGGTTTATTGCTAGCCTCAACCGCCGCACCCGTTGCGTGCGGCGGCCCATATCTTTTATTCGGGTATTCAGGGTACCAGCTCTACGGTGTAGCCCAGCTCCTTCAAGCCGGACACAATGCCGCCCGGATCCACCATGTGGCCCGCGCCCACGGCCAGGAAGAACGTATTCTCCCCCTCGGTCTCCAGATACTCCGCCGCTGCGGCAATCATGCCGGGGTCCCGCTCGGTGAACAGCTTGGAGTTGAGCTCGTCATCGCTGTTGAGGATGGCCTCTTTGTCGTAGACCTCCGCCAGGGCATCGGGGTCCCGGTCCTTCCAGGCGTCGAACATGGCGGCAATCTGCTCCTGCTGGGCCTGGGCCAGCGCCTGGGCCGCCTCGTCGGCCGCCTCGCCCTTGAGCATCCCCTCGTACCCGGCTAGGCTGGCGTCCAGATAGGCCTCCTGGTACTCGGCGGACAGGCCGTCGAAGATGCCGCCCTGGAAGGCGTAGGTCTCCACGGAGTCGATGGTCTTGCCCGCGTTCACCGCGTAGGCGTTGATATACATATCAATGGCCATGGCGTTGGTGCCGGTCGTGTCGTCCTGGAGGCTCAGGACGCCAAAGGTGGAGGCCAGGGCCCAGGGCTTATATACGTCAAAGCCGTTGGGCTCCATGCCCAGGCTCACCGCCGCCGCCTGTACCCGCGCGTACAGCTCCGGGCTGATGTGGTCGGCCAGGGTGGTGCCGTCGGAGTAGACCTGGAGCTGGGCCAGCAGGGCCATGCCCTCCTGGTCGTTGAGATCCAGCTCGAAGCTCACCACCTGGGAGGCGTCCAGGGCGTCCCGCACCGACTTATGCAGGGGATAGACGTTGCTGCGGTCCATGTGGATGGTGCCCAGCAGGTAGAGGGTGTTGTCCCCGTTGACGGCCTTCCACAGCAGACCTCTGGAGCCGGCGTCGTTGGCGTCATAGAGGGCCAGGATCAGCCGCTCGGCCATGACCATAGCCTCCTGATAGGTGCAGGGCCGGTCTTCGTTCAGTCCGCCGGCCTGATCGCCCCTGACCACGCCCAGGCCGATGAGGAAGGCCGCGGCCCCCTCCTCCACGCCGTCGATGTCGTAGGCGGCCGCCTCCTGGTACAGCGCGTTCATCACGCCGCCGCGGGTGGTGTCCACCACCAGTCCTTCGGTGTCCGCCGCCCGCTGGGGCAGCTCCAGCAGGGCCAGCTTGTCGGCCACGATGCCGGTCATGGCCGAGAGCTGCTCGCTGGTGATGGTGCTCTGAATGTACGTAGTGTAGTTGTCGTCCACCAGCCCCATGGCGTAGCTGTCCGCCAGCTCTCCCACCGCCCAGGCGTCGGGCATCTGAGGGGCCGGAGCGGTATCTTCCGCCGCCAGCGCGGGCGCGGCCAGCAGGGCCGCCGCCGTGACGCCGGCCAGCAGCCGGCGCATCCGATTGTGCTTCATGTCATGTGCTCCTCTCGTCGAATTGTAAAGTTTGCTTTCCACATGTACTGTACCACAGCCCGGCCCCGCCGTCAACCGCAATTTGCGGCAGTGAGGGTCTGCCTCTGCTATACACGCAGTTATACTAGTTCTATACTAGTAATATCTATGTTTTAGCATGTAATAATCTATCTGTCAAGATGATACCCTTACATAAGGGTGAGACGCAATGAAAAAAGAGGAGCACAACGCCCGGTTTCGGGATCACTATATCGCCATCGGCATCCGCATCTCCTACTTCCGAAAGCTGCGGGGGCTGAGCCAGGAGCAGTTGGCCGAGCGCGCAGGAATCAGCCCCGGCTTTCTCTCCCAGGTGGAGGCCCCCGGCATGGCAGTGGGCATTTCCCTGAGCACCCTTTTCCTCATCGCGGAGGCGCTGGAGATTCCGCCCTACAAGCTGCTGCAATTTGACGATTGACCCGCTTCAAACCGCGCAGGCCGCCCCATGGGGCGGCCTGTTTTCTATATCTGCCCTCTCCGCACGCTCAGGCTGGCGATAAACTGCTTGGCGGTTCGCGGCATCCGGCCCGGGCTGCGCATCTCACCCCACGGGAGGTTCCCTCCCGCGGGGGCCCCTTTTTTCCATTCTCTTGAGGCGAAGTCAATTCGCCTCAACCAAGGTTTTGCCTCCGGCAAAACGCTTGTGCGCCGCAGGGCGGCGGGGCGCTTTCACGCCCGTGGGAGATGCGGGACACCTGGTCACAGG
>NZ_JH417790.1:1728-7545 GCF_000239295.1 Flavonifractor plautii ATCC 29863 | reverse complement strand
TCAACCAAGGTTTTGCCTCCGGCAAAACGCTTGTACGCCGCGGGGCGGCGGGGCGCTTCCGCGCCCGTGGGAGATGCGGGACACCCGGTCACAGGCTCAGGCTGGCAATAAACTGTTTCGCCGTTCGCGGCGTCCGGCCCGGGTTGCGCATCTCACCCCACGGGAGGTTCCCTCCCGCGGGGGCCCCTTTTTTCCATTCTCTTGAGGCGAAGTCAATTCGCCTCAACCAAGGTTTTGCCTCCGGCAAAACGCTTGTGCGCCGCGGGGCGGCGGGGCACTTCCGCGTCCGTGGGAGATGCGGGACACCCGGTTACAGGCTCAGGCTGGCGATGAATTGTTTCGCCGTTCGCGGCGTCCGGCCCGGGTTGCGCATCTCCCACTTGACCGCCTCGGCACGAAGACTATCCCGGTCCAAGGCAATCCCCGCCTGCTCCGCCATCCCCTCCACCAGCTCCAGGAACTCCGCCTGATTCAGCGCCAAGTAGGGTATGCGCAGGCCGAAGCGGTCGGACAGGGAGGTCTTCTCCTGAATGGTCTCACTGGCGTCCACCTCGTCCCCCGCCCGGTCAGAGAAGGTCTGCCGCACCAGCCGCCGGCGGTTGGAGGTGGCATAGACTGCCACGTTGGCGGGCCGCCGCTCTAAGCCGCCCTCCAGGATGGTCTTGAGGGCGGAGTAGGTCTTGTCGTCCTGATCAAAGGCCAGATCATCGATGAACAGGATGAATTTCAGCCGCCGCCCGCCCAGGGTACGGATGAGCCGGGGCAGATCAGCCAGCCCCTCCTTCTGCACCTCGATGAGGCGCAGGGCCTCAAAGCCGGGCAGGGTGAGCAGGTTCTTCACCGTGGCGGACTTGCCGGTGCCGCTGTCGCCATACAGGAGTACATTGTTCACCAGGTTGCCCTCCAGCATGGCCCTGGTATTGGCGATGACCCGGTTCCGCTGGAGCTCATAGCCCAGCATCTCGTCCGCGCCGGGACAGTCGGGTTGCTCCACCGGGCAGAGCGCCCCATCTTCCCACAGGAAAGCCCGGTGCCGGGCAAAGAGCCCCGCGCCGTTGGCCCGGTAGAACTCCGTCAGCTCCGCAAAAGAAAACGGGCTGCTCCCCCGCCACCGGGGCAGGTTGGCCAGCACCGGCCCATACTCCCGCGGCGCTTTCCCCCCCACCTCAGCGAGCACCTGGTCCCAGTCCAGCTCCGCCAGCAGGGTGAACGTCTCAATATCCCGCCGGGCGGCCGCCTCCAGGGCGGGGTCCTCCCCGCCCCGCTCCGCCAGAGCGGCATAGGGGGATTCCCGATCCCGGAGCCGGCCGTCCAGCCATTCCCCCAGGCTCCGGCTCCCCGCGCTCCGCAGGGCATAGAACAGCCGGGCGTAGTCCTCCACGGCCCCGCTGCCGTCCCCGGCGGACAGCTTATCCAGTACCCCCAGCGCCAGGCGCATCACTGGCTCATCCACAACAGGCCGGTAGGCCGCTACCCCCCGCAGGGCGCAGCGCAGCATGTCGGTTGTCATTTTCCTCTCCCCTCTCGCGTTTGTTCTATCTGTGTCGGTTTTATTGTAAGCGCCTCCCCTCCGGCTGTCAATGTCCGCGTTTTCTTTCCAAATGAAACCACTGGCTGCGCCGCATAGGCAAAAGAAACCTGCGGATAATAAGGGCTGTAACTACAACCGCAGGAGGAGTTTATAGATGAAAGCGACTGGTATCGTGCGCCGTATCGACGATCTCGGGCGCGTGGTCATTCCCAAGGAAATCCGCAGAACCATGCGTATCCGCGAGGGCGACCCCCTGGAGATCTATACCGACAAGGACGGCGGCGTCATCTTCAAAAAGTATTCCCTGATGGGCGGCCTGGGCGACTTCGCCGGCCAGATGTGCGAGACTCTGAACAAGACCACCGGCGAGATCGCCGTGATCACCGACCGGGATGCCTGCATCGCCGTGGCGGGCCTGGCCCGCCGGGAGCTGACGGACAAGCGGATCTCCTCTGAGCTGGAGCAGATTATGGAGGGCCGCCAGATTTATCAGTACCAGGCAGGCGACAAGGCGGTGCCTGTAACCGACGACGGAAGCAAGTATCTCGTGGCCTGCGCCGCCCCCATTCTGTCCGAGGGCGACGTACTGGGCTGTGTGCTCTTTGTGGGCACGGAGGGCGAATTGGCCAGCAGTGAAACCGACTATAAGCTGGCCCAGACCATCGCCGGGTTCCTGGGCCGGCACATGGAATCCTGATTCCAATGATGATAGGGGGCATCCCTGTTCGGATGCCCCCTATCATTCCAAAAAGACCGCATACAGGAGGCCCCTGCCGCTGGCAGGGGCCTCCTGTACGTATTCACCTAACCGCCCAGGGTCATGCCGCCGCCGGAGAGTCCGTCCTTCTCCAGCATGCGCTCCAGCACCTGCACGTCGGTGGCGATATCCATGGCGTCGTCCTGGAAGAGCTTGTCAAGCTGCTTCTCGAAGCCCTCCACCACCTTGTCCATCATGCCCTCGATGCGGGCCTTAGCCGAGCGGATATTCTCTCCCTCCACGCCCTGCTCCTCCATACGGGCGTAGGCCCGGAGGATTTTGAGGGTCGTAGGCAGATAGTAGCTTAAAAAGCTGCGCAGCTGGCCCGCCCGGTTGGGGCTCTGCTTCTGATAGGCAAAGATCTTGCCGGTGATCTCTCCGATGCGGTCGATCTTCTGGCTCATGACCGGATCGTCGATATCGTCGTTGAGTCGGCGGATTTCCCCCAGCACCGCGTCATCGTCGTTCATGTCCAGCACGTCCTCCTCCGGCTCCGGCTCGTCGGGCTCGGGGGCAGGGGGCGCCTCTTCCTGAAGGCCCTCGTCACTGAGGATCAGACGGCCGGTGGACATATCCAGATAGCCCGTCTCTAAAATACCGCTGTCCAGCATATCCTGGAGATCGTCACAGGCCTTGTGCACCGACACCGGCATGGCCTGGGCCAGGGTGGTGATGGAGATGCTCTCCCGCCTGCCGATGAGGGCCAGGTACTTGCGGAAGCGCTTGGCCTTCTTAGTGCGCTGGGTACCCGCCCAGATCATGGCCAGGCCGCCGCCGAAGAAGCCGATCACCGGGGACATCACCGCCAGGGCGGAGAGGAAGCCGCCGCTCATGGCCACCACCGGGAATCCGGTGAGTGCGATGCCGAAGATCACGGTCAACACAATTCCCCATACGGTCAGGCCCTTGCCCCGGTCCAGGTTCACCGGCCTGCCCTGCCGGGGGCTGCGGCCCACATGCTGCCGCCCCACCGGAGGCGTCTGCCGCTGGGCGCCGGGCATTCCCTGCGTGCCGGGGACAGGGCCTCCCTCCCGCTGGATATCATAAGGGTGGCGGGAGGCTCTGCGCCTGGAACCTCCGGTCAGCTTTCGGAGCAGCAGAATAAGGCCGATGGGCCAGACCGGGCTGACCAGCAATACGATGGTAATGATCCAGGAGAGCAGGTCCCCCGAATCCGGTCGATTTTCATTTCGATAGCTTGCCATGGGCACCGCCCTCCTGTTACTGCCGCGTGTTCTGTCTGTTATTCTATCACAGAAGTGTTAAAGTTTCGCTGGATAAGTTCTTTAAAAAAGATGAAAGATTAGATTGCGCCCCGCTGAAGCCTCTCTATCATACTGCGAAATCCGGGGCATGTAAAGCGCTTTCCGCCGGAAGTGCTATGTAACCGTTCTGTAATTGCTTTTCCCGGGACGAAGTCCTATAATAGTAGTCGTATTTTACATCCTCTGTGATGTTTTGGAGTTGATGAAGATGGAAAATCAGGATGGAAAGAGGGTCGCAAGGGGACCGGGCATGCCCCGGGGCGGAAAAATCGCCCTGGCCGTTGTCCTCGTTCTGGTCCTGGCACTGGCGGGTGGATATGTAGGGCTTTGCGCCTATGCGGGCAGCAGCGCTTTCCTGCCCAACACCTCCATTGCCGGGGTGGACGTGAGCGGCCAATCCCGGGAAGGAGCCACCGCCGCCCTGGGGGGCGCCCTGCCCGGCCTGCTGGCGGACAGCCGGGCCGAATTCACCTGCGCGGGCCAAAGCTATGCGGTGAACGGTGACGATCCCTCTGTCTCCGTGGACGCCGCCGCCGCAGTGGACGCCGCTCTGACCGACCAGGCCGGCAGCTTTTTCACCCGGGGCGGGCGGTATCTCGCCGCCGTGATGCATGGCAACCGCTACTCCGTCCCCGTGACACTGACCGGCACGCCGGACGCGGTAACCCGGGCGGTGGAGGAGTGCTCCGACCCGGAGGCCCAGACCACCTGGGAGGTCACCGACACCGAGCTGGTGCTCCACAAGGGGGTCACCGGCCGCACCATTGACGTAGCCGCTCTCACCGATGCCCTGGCCGAGCGGCTGGGCCATCTGGTGTCCAATGACGAGCCGGCCTCCTATGCCCCCATCGAGGCCCAGGTGACCACCGCGCCCCCCGCCGCCCCCGACTTTGACGCCATCCGGTCCGAGGTCGCCGCCGAACCTGCCGATGCCTACTTAGACAAGGAGACGCGTGAGATCGTCCCCTCGGTCACCGGAGTGGACTTCGACACGGCCCAGGCCCAGGCTGTGCTGGATGCGGCCGGGGAGGGAGAGACGGTGTCCGTCCCCCTGCTTCTCACCGAGCCGAAGCTGACCACCGCCAAGCTGGAGGCCAATCTTTTCAAGGATGTGCTGGGCAGCGGTTCCACCACCTGCGCCGGCCCCTCCAACCGCTGGTACAACATCGATCTGGCGGCCAAGCGGCTCAACGGCACCATCCTGCTCCCCGGAGAGACCTTCTCCTATAACGACACGGTGGGCCCCTACACCCTGGCCAGCGGCTACAAGGCCGCCGGCACCTACCAGAACGGCCAGAGCGTGGACGCCACCGCCGGCGGCATCTGCCAGCTCTCGTCCAACCTCTACTGGGTTACCCTCAAGGCCAATCTGGAGATTGTGGAGCGCCACAAGCACCAGTTCAACGGCGGCTATATGCCCGTCATCGGCACCGACGCCACCGTGTGGAGCGACCAGTTGGACTTCCGCTTCCAGAATAACACCGATTACCCCATCAAGATTGAGTCCTATCTGGACAAAAACCACAAGCTCCATGTGACCATCTACGGCACCGATACCACCGGCATCCACGGAGAGCCCTACCACGTGGTCATTTCCACCGTGCCCTACAAGAACACCTACCAGCCCAAGGACAGCATTCCCGTGGGCACCGAGCCCCAGCGGGACCCCAACTACTCCCGCTACAACGGCTATACGGTGGATCTCTATCAGAAGCTGGTGGACAAGAACGGCAAGACCATCAGCACCACCCTGCTGTACCGCAACACCTACAAGGCGTCCGACGCGGTGTACTACTACAACCCCGCTGACGCGGCCCGCTGGGGGATTGACCCCTCCACCGGTCTGAAAACCCTTACGCCGGTCACCCCCACCCCATCGCCGTCCCCCAGCCCCTCCCCTGCGCCCAGTCCGACGCCAGGCGGCACTCCGTCGCCCGTCCCAACCGCCACACCTGTGCTTCCCCTGGAGCCCAGTCCAACTGTCCCCCCCAGCCCGGAGTCCCCGCCGGCATATACCCCTCCTGTGGAGGCCACCGCCACACCGGAATCTGGCGTCGGTCCCGGCATGGAGCCGGTGGAGGAGACCCCGGCCGTCACGCCGGAAACCGGCTCCACCCCGGCGGCCGTACCCTCAGCGGCGCCCGCCGCCTGACCCTAAAACAAGAGTGGAGGCCCAAAGGGCCTCCGCTGAGACTGTCGATAACCCCTCCAACGAAAGGATTCGGAGGGGAGGATAGTGTGAAAGGGAACCGTCAGGGTTCCCT
>NZ_JH417790.1:0-1718 GCF_000239295.1 Flavonifractor plautii ATCC 29863 | reverse complement strand
GTGAAAGGGAACCGTCAGGGTTCCCTTTCACGTTGGATCAAACAACTTTTTGGAACTTTTCCAAAGTTTCAAAAAGTTCGGCAGCCTGTCGAAAAGACCTTTTCGACAGGCTGAGCGGAGGCCCAAAGGGCCTCCGCTCTTATAGAGAGAAAGAAGGTTCTTTATGTTTCAAGGCTTTTCCGGCGCCACCGTGGACTTCATGTGGGGCATCCGGTTCAACAACGAAAAGGGCTGGTTCGAGGCCCACAAGGAGGAGTACCTGACCACCTTTCAGCGGCCCATGAAGGCGCTGGCCGACGAGGTGTACGGGGCCTTTACCGACCGCCATCCCGACCTGGACCTCATCTGCAAGGTGTCCCGCATCTACCGGGACGCCCGGCGGCTCTTCGGCCGCGGCCCCTACAAGGACCATCTGTGGCTGAGCCTGACCCGCCCCCACGAGGAGGGCTGCGCCGAGCCGGTGTTCTGGTTCGAGCTGGGCCCGGAGGGCTACTCCTACGGCATGGGCTTCTGGCAGGCTCCGGCCGTCACCATGGCCAAGTTCCGCGCCCGCATGGACCGGGAGCCCAAGGCCATGGAAAAGCTGGCCCGCCGCTTCCAGAAGCAGGACGTATTTGTGCTGGAGGGGGAGGACTACAAGCGCCCCAAGGCCGCCCCCTCCCGGCTGCTCACCCCCTGGTACAGCAAAAAGAGCTTCGCCCTCTCCCACGACGCCCCCCACGGGGAGCCGCTCTGGTCCCACGATCTGGTGGATCTCCTGCTGGAGGGGTACGAGTTCCTGCTCCCCTACTATGAATACATGCTCTCCCTCAGCGGTGACCCCGATCCCCGGGCACAATAACAGAATTTACATCGCAAGCAATCCCGCCAGCAGCGCATACTAAGGCCAAAGGATTTTGGAAAGGCGGCGGGCGGGATGGAGCGAACTTCCTGGCGGCGGCGGGCGCGGGCATTTGTCCCCGCGCTGCTGCTGCTTTTTGCGCTGGCCGGGTGGATGCTCCCGGCCGCGCCGGGGCCGGCGGCGGAGGCCGATGCAGTGCTGGAGGCCGGAGAGGGGGAGCCTTGCCCCACGGTTCCAGCGGGACAGAAGCTGATCGCCCTCACCTTTGACGACGGCCCCCGCCGCTCCACCACCACCCGCCTGCTGGACGGTCTCTCGGAGCGCGGGGTGAAGGCCACCTTTTTCCTCATCGGAGCCCAGATAGAGAACAACGGGGACGTGGTGCGCCGGATGGACGAGGAGGGGCACCAGGTGGGCATCCACACCTTCGACCACGTCAAGCTCACCGATCTGAGCCGGACCGACTTCGACGCCCAGGTGGAGACCACCCGGGCCCTGCTCAAGTCCACCCTGGGCCACAACGACTTCCTGCTCCGTCCCCCCTACGGCATGCTGGACGAGAGTGTAAAGGCCTGGGCGGGCTGCCCCATCATCCTGTGGTCCATCGACCCGGAGGACTGGCGGGATCAGAACACCGACCGGGTGGTGCGGGAGGTGGTGGCCGGGGCCAGGGACGGCGGAATCATCCTGATGCACGACATCTTCCCCGAGTCGGTGGACGCCGCCCTCCAGATTGTAGACCAGCTCCACCAGCAGGGCTACCTGTTCTGCACGGTGGACGAGCTCTTTGCCGCCCGGGGCCTTCCCCTGGAGGCCGGAGAGATGTACTGGAACGCATACCCATAAATCGGCCCGGGGACGGCGCTGCCGTCCCCGG
>NZ_JH417789.1 GCF_000239295.1 Flavonifractor plautii ATCC 29863 | reverse complement strand
TTCAGATGTCCAATATGTATTGTAGTCCTACAGGGCTATCATATCATATCAAAATGCCCTCTTGCAATCCTTCTGTCTATATATTATAATAGAAAAGCTGACTGAGCAACAAAGTGGAACACTCCAACAAAATATCCGGGTGTAGCGCAGTTGGTAGCGCGCTTGCTTTGGGAGCGTGAGGCTCGGGTTCGAGCCGAAGTCCTCGGAAAACCCGGAAAGCCTTGGGACACTTGGGCTGACAGCACTTTCCCCCTCGCCGGTAACTGGTCAAAAATCGGCGTTGACCACATGTTTGACCACAATTGGAAAATTTCATAACCGGGTGTAGCGCAGTTGGTAGCGCGCTTGCTTTGGGAGCAAGATGCCGGGAGTTCGAGTCTCCCCACTCGGACCAACTAAGGTTGCTGAAAAAGATGCAACCCCTGAAACCCTTGCTGCGGCAAGGGTTTCAGCCGTCTTAGAGGGAAAAATCGAGCACCAGCCGAGATGGAGATGCAAAAGGCCATTTTCGTGATGTGGTGTGATTCGAACCTCTGAGCAAAGAGAAAACAGCGAGAGAAGCCCCCGCTGGTAGTTCAAATCGAACTGCCAACGGGGGCTTCTCTCTTTTTATTACGTAGCTGTTTCAGTTGGTGGTATTGCTTGCTTTGTCCTTGGTTCCTTGGTGGTCTTGGTAATAGCTTTCTGCCATGGTTTTGGATATACTTGCGTTGCAAAACGAGGAAAGGAGAGCAGACCATGGCAGACAAGAAAAACCTATGCGCTCAAATCGACATCGCCCTGCACAACCGGGTAACAGAAGAAAAAGACCGCCTGGAGATGACTACCAGCCAGTACATCGCAGCACTGCTCACTGAATACTACAAGATGAAAGATGAGAATGGAGGAATCAACATGACAGGCAGCAGAACGATGGCATTCCAGATTCCCGAGGAACTCTTCCAGCGCATCAAGACCCACCTGGCCAGAGAAACGGCTCGGACCGGCGTAAAGCTCACCCAGCGGGACTTCGTCCTGGGCCTGATCGAACAGGCGCTGGCGGAAGCCGAAGCCAGCCTGGCCCCACAGGAGGGCCCTGAGAGCACCGAGGAAGCCCCGGAGGACAGCGGAGCCGCCGGTACCACCCCAGACGCCAGCGAGGCCAGCACGGAGGCGGAGTGAGGCACAGCGGACATCGAACAATAACACAAGGAGTCAAAGCAAGGGGCCGGAGGACACATCTCAAGCAGATGCGTCCTCCGGCCCCTTTTTTGTTTTTCCTAGAAGGGGGGTGAACATGATACAAACGTCAGAAAAAACTCGTTTTACAGAGGCTGAAATGGCCACTGTCCGAGACACGGACCTTCCAGATCTGCTGATCTCCCTGGGCTACCAGGTGAAGCGGATCGGCAGGTACTACACCACGCAGGAGATGGACAGCATCCGGATCAAGGACAGACGTACCTGGTTCCGCTACTCAGAGGGCATCGGCGGAGATGCCATCACATTCCTCCAGCGGTTCTATAACAAAAGTTTCCCGGAGGCCGTGGAGTACCTGCTGACCTGGCATGGCCGCGCCCGTGACTCTCCCCCGGTGAGCACTCCGCGGCAGACCAAGGAAAAGGAGGAAAAGGTCCCCTTTACCCTCCCCCCTGCCAACGTGGATCACCGCAGGGTGTTTGCCTATCTCCGCAAGCGTGGGATCGCACCCCAAGTGATCCGGGGCTTTGTGGAGGCTGGATTGCTGTACGAGGACGCCCGACATCACAACTGTGTCTTTGTTGGCCGGGACCAATCAGGAGCGCCGGTATTTGCCAATCAACGAGGAACCTATGATTGGAACGGCAGCAGCTTTAAGGGGGATGTCCCAGGCAGCAATAAGGACATCGCATTTCGACTTTACTGCAGCAAGAAGCATGATGCAGTTCTTGTCTTTGAGGCCCCAATCGACCTGATGAGCTTCTGCACCCTGCACCGGAAAGTAACCTCCAACGCGGTGGCACTGTGTGGGCTGTACGAAGGAGGACTGCGGACCTATCTGCGAGACAACCCACACATACGCAGGATTATTCTGTGCCTGGATAACGATGAACATGGTCGGCAGGCAACCCAAAAGCTCCGAGAAATGTTCTCCGCAGAGGACTATGAGGTGTCTCAACAACTTCCTCCACAGGGAAAGGATTGGAATGAGTATCTGCTGCAACGAAATGTGCTCCGGGAAAGGGGGTGACAATTTCCAAAAGAAGAAATAACAATATGATTTCCGGCAAATCAAAAGAAAAATTGTTGTAGGAGGAATCCAGTATGAAACGCATTTTGACCACGATGTGCGCCCTGACCCTGCTCCTGGCGGCATCTGTCCCTGCTCTGGCCGTTGAACCGGAGCAGAGTGCCAGTTACTACCCCACATCGGTGGAGGAGTATATGGAGGGAGACAGCCCCAGGATCAAGAAAGTGTACCAGCTGTCCCTGGCAGATGACCCATCCCAGATTCCCACCGAGGATTTTGAGCGGGATGGCCGCCTCTATTATCTGCTGGATATGACGCGGAAGGACGAGGTTGGGGTGGACATCCAGACCATCACCCAGACCAAAACTCTGGCCAGCGAGACCAACAATATGGAGAAGATCCTCCAGAGTCTGGAACCGCAGATGGAGGTAACCACAGAGGACGGTTATACCGGCACTCTGACACTGGATCATACCACTGTTAAGGTAGCGGCAGACGGTTATGCTACCCGGACAAAGGATCTCTCCGCCACCCGCACCTATCCCAATCTCTCGGAAGCGGATCTATCTTTGATTCCAAAGAGCATTGAGGACACTGGAAAAAGCCTGACTCTGGCAGACGTCCAGTGGGCCGAGAC
The DNA here is from genome assembly GCF_000239295.1 of Flavonifractor plautii ATCC 29863. GTDB lineage: Bacteria > Bacillota > Clostridia > Oscillospirales > Oscillospiraceae > Flavonifractor > Flavonifractor plautii. Next base: position 1,525 of record NZ_JH417789.1, on the reverse strand, counting down.
CAGTGAAGCCGGGGCGGATGGGGCCGTCACCCGATATACTGCCACCGCCAAATATACCGGCACTACCAGCAGCACCTATGCTACCGGCTACACTGTTACGGCAGACTATACCGGCCAAGTTTCCAAAACCAACTGCTCTGTGTTGACCTATACCGCCATTTTCGGCAGCACGGAGGTCCCCGAGGCGCAGACAGACCCGGCCCCCACAAATACCCCTTCCAGCGAAAACTCAAATGGGGCCACGGCAGAAATTGACATCAAACAGCCCCTCCTGATTGGCGGCGCGGTTCTCCTACTGACTGCAGGTGGGGTTTTCCTGTTCAAGCGGTACAAAGGAAGGAGCTGATTCAACTGAAGCTGAGAGCACTTCTGCTGGCCACCATGTTATGCGCCCTATGTGTGGGCCAGGCCAGCGCCCTGGAATATACCATGGAGGCCCCGGACGATTACCTGTTCGGCAGACCTACCAGCGATGACACCATCTACGAATGGGAAGATCCCAATGTAGACCGGAGTAAGAACACCGCCCTGATCCCGCCTGGATTTGGCACACCTACCAGTTACCTCCCCGGTAGCGGCGACCCTCTGACGCCCAATCTCATCCCCGGCGCTCTGGATGGCGGCGGGCTGGTGTCCCAGACAGGGAGCGTCAACTATCCTGTGATCGACACAGGAAATGGGGGCAGTTCTGGCCAGGACGTCGGCTATACAGCCGTCACCAGCGATCTCTACTACTCCGACGGACACCTGGGGACACTCAAGATCCCGGCTATCGGCCTGTCTACCAAGGTCTACGAAGGGACAGACAACAGCACTCTGGCAAAAGGGGCCGGTCATTTCCCTGGCACTAGTGTCTGGGACGGCAACTGCTGTATTGCGGGTCACAACCGCGGTGTCCGGGATGATTTTGGAGACCTGCATACCTTGGAGCCAGGGGACTCGATCACCTGGACCACCAAGCTGGGCACACGGACCTATCAGGTAGTCAGCGTGGAAAAGGTACTGGAGACAGACACCAGCGACACAGCCTCTACCACCGACAACCGCATTACCCTATTTACCTGTGTCCGTGATCAGCAGGAATACCGCTGGTGCGTCCGGGCCGTAGAATTTTAAGCGCAGAGCGTTTTCTCTCAACACAAGGAAACGCACTGCGCTTTTTTCTTTGCTTCTTCTGAATCTTAACTAAATCATGTTTAGAAAGAGGTGGTGAGCAACGTATGTTCAACACCTCTTTCCGCCCATTTTGAAGGAGGCGCTATGAAAAAACTGCTATCCCTGTTTTTGGCCTGTATCCTGCTACTTGGCATCCTACCCACATCGGTCTTTGCCGCAGACAGTGTGGAAGAAGCCCTAGGCGAGGTCAACATCTACAATGGAGACTATGAACTGGGCTATCTCTCTATCAACGGAGCAGTCAAAAAGCAGACATACACCTACTTTTTGTACGAATCCAATGATGGAACAACAAAGGAGTCCCCAGCCTACTGCGTCAACCCCGTGCGCCTTGTTCCTTGACAATCTG
>NZ_JH417788.1:7914-10048 GCF_000239295.1 Flavonifractor plautii ATCC 29863 | reverse complement strand
TTCAGATGTCCAATATGTATTGTAGTCCTACAGACCGTCTGTTTGGGGGGAAAACCTCTCCTTGACGATGGCGGGCGGGCGTGGGATAATAAAAGGAAACCAATCTTTGGGGGAGACAGCATGATCAATCGGCTGGTGCGGCTTTTCATCCAGGACTGCGACAATGTGACGGACCCAGCGGTGCGGGAGAAGTACGGCGTCCTGTCCGGGGCGGTGGGGATTGTGCTCAATCTGCTGCTGTCTGCGGGCAAGTTCTTCGCCGGCGTTGTGACCGGCTCCATCGCCATCACGGCGGATGCCTTCAACAACCTGTCCGACGCGGGCTCGTCGGTGGTGACTCTGGTGGGATTTAAGCTGGCGGGACAGAAGGCCGACGATGGACACCCCTTCGGCCACGGCCGGGCGGAGTACCTGGCGGGGCTGCTGGTGAGCCTGATGATCCTCCTGGTGGGGCTGGAGCTGGGCAAGACCTCCATCGGGAAGATCCTCCGCCCGGAGGCGGTGGACTTTTCGCTGGTGTCGGTGGCCATTCTGGCGGCTTCCATCCTGGTGAAGCTGTGGATGAGCCATTTCAACCGGGTATTGGGGAAGAAGCTCGGCTCGGCGGCCATGGCGGCCACCGCCGCGGACTCCCTCTCCGACGTGGTGGCGACCTCCGCCGTGTTGGCGGGCACCCTGGCCGGACACTTCGCCCACCTGAGCATCGACGGCTGGGCGGGGGCGGTGGTGGCCGTCTTTATTCTGAAGGCGGGTTGGGGAGCCGCCAAGGACACCATTAACCCCCTGCTGGGGGCCCGCCCCGACCCGGAGCTGGTCCACGCAATCCGGGAGGTGGTGCTGTCGCATCCCCAGGTGGTGGGAATGCACGACCTCATCATCCACGACTACGGCCCGGGGCGGCGGCTGTGCTCTTTCCACGCCGAGGTACCCCAGGACGCCGACATCCTGGAGGCCCACGACGCCATCGACCACATCGAGCGGGAGATCCAGCAGAAGTTCGGCATTGAGACCACGGCGCACATGGACCCCATCGCCACCGACGACGAGTCGGTGAACCGCCTGCGGGAACAGGTGGCGGCCCTGGCAAGGGCCGTGGAGCCGGAGATGACCATCCATGACTTCCGGGTGACCAAGGGGCCCCAGCACACCAACCTGATTTTTGACGTGGTGGTGCCCCACCGCTGCCGCCTGCGGGACGAGGAGCTCTGCGAACGCCTGTCCGGGGCGGTGCGTGCCCTGGACGAGCGGTATTTTGCGGTCATTCAGGTGGACCGGGCCTATGTGGAGACCCGGTAACTCCCTTTTACAAAAAATTCACCCTTGTGGGGAAAAAAGCCGGTATAATACCGGAGAGAACAACATAGAAAAGGACGGTGCGCTATGGCCAGGAAGGTCCTGATTGTGGAAGACGACTCCAATATTGCCGAGCTTCTCCACCTCTATCTGGAGAAGGAGGGCTTTGAGACAGCGGTGGCCGGGGACGGCGGCAAGGGGGTGGAGCTGTTCCGCTCCTTCCACCCGGAGCTGGTGCTGCTGGACATCATGCTGCCTGTAATGGACGGCTGGTCGGTGCTCAAGAAGATCCGGGAGAACGACAAGACCCCGGTGATCATGCTCACCGCCAAGGGGGAGACCCAGGACAAGGTGGCCGGGCTGGAGGGGGGCGCCGACGACTATATCGTCAAGCCCTTTGAGATGAAGGAGGTGCTGGCCCGCATCCACGCGGTGCTCCGCCGCTTCGGCGGCGAGGAGGAGGGGAGCGGCGAGAAGAAGCTCTCCTTCGACAAGCTGGTCATCAACCTGGACTCCTATGAGCTGCTGGTGGACGGCAAGCGGGTGGATACGCCGCCCAAGGAGCTGGAGCTGCTCTACCACCTGGCGGCCTCCCCCAACCGGGTATTCACCCGAAACCAACTGCTGGACGAGGTGTGGGGCTTCGACTACTTCGGCGACTCCCGTACCGTGGACGTGCATATCAAGCGCCTGCGGGAGAAGCTGGAGGGCGTCAGCGAGCAGTGGAGCCTCAAAACCGTGTGGGGTGTCGGTTACAAGTTCGAGGTGGTGAACGGATGAGGGCATATGTGCTGACGCCGGCACGCGAGGCGTGCCGCCGCCTCTGCGGCGGAGCGGGACG
>NZ_JH417788.1:0-7837 GCF_000239295.1 Flavonifractor plautii ATCC 29863 | reverse complement strand
CGTGCCGCCGCCTCTGCGGCGGAGCGGGACGGAATTCACTTCCGGCCCGCGAAAAATGGAAAGGAAATGGGGGCCCCGCGGAGCGGAACGCTTCGTGGGGGGCCAGCGAGCAGTGGAGCCTCAAAACTGTGTGGGGTGTCGGTTACAAGTTTGAGGTTGTGAGCGGCGCATGAAGAGCCTGTACGGACGGCAGTTCCTGCTGACGGCGGGGATGATTCTCATCTCCTTCGCCCTGCTGGGGACCGCCTTTATCGGCCTGTCCTACCAGTATACAATCCGGGAAACCCGGGACTCCATGGAGCGCAACGCCGATTATGTGGCCGACTTCACCGCCAAGGTGCGGGCCGAAGGGATCGACGTGCGGGACATGGCCTACCAGCTCTATGTTGCCAATGTGGCCCACATCGCCAACGCCTTTGTCCTGGTCACCGAGGCGGATGGGGAGCTGGTACTCTGTTCCGATGGAGCGACGATCCAGAGCGGGCTGGGGGGGAACTATCTGCCCCAGTCCATCGTCAGCCAGCTCCAAAAGGAGGGCAGCTACAGCGGTATGACCACTCTGGGCGGCCTGTTTCCGGAGAAACGCTTTGTGGCGGGCACCCCCATCACGGTCAAAACGGTGAACCTGGCCACCGGGCAGACCGAGCAGACCATGATCGGCGTGGCCTATGTGGCGGCGGAGACCTCGGACATCACCGAGCTGTGGCAGGCGTTCATCTCCATCTTTTTCTTTACTGCCGTGGTGGTACTGTGCGTGGCTTTCATCACCAGCTCCATCACCTCCCTGCGGCTGACCAACCCCCTGAAGGAGATCGCCGAGACCGCCCGCAAATTCGGCCACGGCGAGTACGAGGTGCGGGTGCAGGGCTATGAGAAGCGGAAGGACGAGGTGGGCGAGCTGGCCGAGGCCTTCAACGCCATGGCCGACTCCATTGCCAAGAGCGAGGCCCGCCGCAGCGAGTTTGTGGCCAACATCTCCCACGAGCTCAAGACCCCCATGACCACCATCGCCGGCTTTTCCGACGGCATTCTGGATGGCACCATCCCGCCGGACAAGGAGCGCGCCGCCCTACAGACCATCTCCTCGGAAACCCGGCGGCTCTCCCGCCTGGTGCGGCGGATGCTGGATCTGTCCCGCCTCCAGTCGGCGGAGAATGTCACCGCCCAGGAGCAGTTCGACGTGTCCGAGGTCATGCTGCGGGTGCTGGTGAGCCTGGAGAACAAGATCAATGCCCGCCATCTGGACGTGGACACCCAGCTCCCCGACGGGCCCGTGCTGGTGTGGGGGGATCCGGACGCCATCACCCAGGTGTGCTATAACCTGCTGGATAACGCCATCAAGTTCTCGGCCGAGGGGAGCACCATGGGCCTGTCCATCACCGCCAAGGGGGGCAAGGCCCACGTAGCGGTGCGCAACCACGGCGACACCATCCCCCCCGACGAGCTGGCCATGATCTTCGACCGCTTCCACAAGAGCGACAAATCCCGCTCCGTGGACCGGGAGGGCGTGGGCCTGGGGCTGTATATCGTCAAGACTATCCTCAACAACCACAAGGAGAACATTTCCGTCACCAGCCAGGACGGCGTGACGGAGTTCGTATTTACCCTGACGCTTGCATGACGCCCCGGCGGACGGGGCAAGAAGGAGGGCCCATGCGCGGCTACTATTACGATCAAACGGGGGAGGCCCCCCGGAGCACCCCGGCGCCGATTTTCGCAGGGCGCCGCCGGCGGTGGAGCGGCGCAGCGGCGGTGCTCCTCTTTCTCCTGACCATGGCCCTGCTGGGCGGCCTGACTGCGGCGGCGGGGCTGTGGAGCTACAGCCGCCTGGAGGAGCTGCCGGCCCTGGCCGACAGCACCTGGCAGCCCCTTCCCGTTCGGGAGGAGCTGCCGGAGGAAACCACGGTAGAGCGGGCCCCCACCGGGGACGGCACCACCCTCACCATCTCCCCCCTGCCCAGCGGCGGGGCCCACAGCCTCCAGGAGATCTACCGGGAGAACATCGCCTCCATCGTCAGCATCCGGGGGAGCAAGGGGGACGGCATGAGCCTGGGCACCGGCGTGGTGATGTCGGAGGACGGGTATATCATCACCAACAGCCACGTCATTGAGGGATGCGGCGCCGTGGATGTGGTGCTCCAGGATGAGCGGGTGTTCCAGGCCCTGCTGGTGGGACAGGATGCACAGAGCGATCTGGCGGTGCTGAAGATCGACTGCGCCGGCCTGACGCCCGCCCAGTTCGGCGACTCCACCCTTCTGGAGGTGGGGGACACGGTGGCGGCCATCGGCAATCCGCTGGGGGAGGAGCTGCGGGGCACCATGACCGACGGCATCATCTCCGCCATCAACCGGGATGTGAACGTGGACGGGTACACCATGGTGCTGCTCCAGACCACCGCCGCCCTCAACTCGGGCAACTCCGGCGGGGCGCTCATCAACGACCGGGGACAGGTGGTTGGCATTACCAACCTGAAAATGCGGGCCTATGACAACACGGTAGAGGGCCTGGGCTTCGCCATTCCCACCACCACGGTCAAGACGGTGGTGGACGCCCTCATCGCCCACGGGCGGGTGGAGGGCCGGCCCACCATCGGCATCACCGGCTATACCGTGACGGAGGAGCTGGCGGAGGAGTACGGGTGCCCCCGGGGGGTGGCGGTACAGAGCGTCCGGGAGGGCTCCGACGCCCAACGGCAGGGCGTCCTGCCCAACGACGTGATCGTGGCGGTCAACGGCGAGACGATCACCGACATGGACCAGCTCCAGGCGATCAAGGAGGGGCTGGCGGTGGGGGACGTGCTCACCTTCCGCCTCTGGCGCGGCGGCCACTACCTGGAGCGGGACGTGGCCCTGGTGGACCAGTACACGCTGGAGGAGTAGATAAAAAAAGAGCGCCCCGTCCTGGGGCGCCCAAGAGAGATGTGTGCGGGAGAATGGAAGAATCGCGGGTTCGAATTACACTCGCCTATTGGATAAGCTGTGCTCTTATCATACTATGATTTCCATAAAATGTCAAATAGAACTTTTGTCGAAAGGCGGCGAATGGCTAATGCTGATTCTCAACGGGGTAGTTCACCCCATGGACGGGCCGGTGATTCCCCGTGGCTTCGTGGCCTTTGAGGGGGAGAAGCTCACCGCCGTAGGGCCCATGGAGGCCCTGCCCGCCGGGGCGGAGGGCCCCGTGCTGGATGCGGAGGGGGGGCATATCCTGCCCGGCTTTATCGACGCCCACTGCCACCTGGGCCTGTTCGGGGATGCCCTGGGCTTTGAGGCGGACGACGGAAACGAGTCCACCGACCCCTGTACCCCCCAGCTCCGGGCCGTCGACGGGGTGAATCCCCTGGACCGGGGCTTCCGGGAGGCACGGGAGGGGGGCGTGACCACGGTGCTCACCGGCCCCGGCTCGGCCAACCCCATCGCCGGGCAGTTCCTGGCCCTCAAGACCGACGGGCGCTGGGTGGACGAGATGGTGCTCAAGGCCCCCGCCGCCATGAAGTTCGCCCTGGGGGAAAATCCTAAGTCGGTCTACAACGACCGGAAGGAGACGCCGGTGACCCGTATGGCCACCGCGGCCCTCATCCGGGAGCACCTGGCCAAAGCCCAGGAGTACCAGGACAAGCAGGCCAAGGCGGACGGAGATCCCGACCAGGACATGCCCGATTACGACGCCAAGCTGGAGGCGCTGGTGCCGGTGGTGGCGGGAGAGCTGCCCGCCCACTTCCACGCCCACCGGGCCGACGACATCGCTACCGCCATGCGCCTCAGCCGGGAGTTCGGGCTGAAGCTGGTGGTGGTTCACGGCACGGAGGGCTATCTGGTGCCCGAGCTGCTGGCGGAGGCGGGGGTGCCGGTCATCACCGGGCCCTGCCTCACCGACCGCTCCAAGCCGGAGCTGGTGGGCCAGACCTTGGACAACCCGGCCCTGCTCCACCGGGCGGGGGTGAAGATCGCCATCTGCACCGACCACCCGGAAACGCCCATCCAGTACCTCCCCCTCTGCGCGGCCATGGCCGTGCGGGGGGGCCTGGACCCAGAGGAGGCCCTGGCGGCCATCACCAGCAGCGCCGCCGAGATTGCGGGCCTCTCCAAGCGGGTGGGCACCCTCACCCCCGGCAAGGACGCCGACGTGGTGGTGACCAGCGGCCACCCCTTTGACTGGAACGGCAGCATCCGGGCCGTCTTTCTCAACGGCCGGCGGGTCAAATAATCAGCCTGGGCCCTGTCCGTATGGACAGGGCCCAGGCTGTACCTTACAGGAAAATGTACTTGAGCAGAAAGACCAGGGCCAGTATCGCCAGCACGGGGCTGACCTTCTTCCGGCTCTCCGCGCCGGTAAAGAGGTGGACGGCCACATAGGAGATGGTGCCCACGGCAATGCCCTCGGAGATGGAGTAGCAGAAGGGCATGGCCACCATGGTCAGATAGGCGGGAAGGCTCTCCCGCCAGTCCGCCGGGTCCAGCGCCCGGAGGCTGCCGAGCATGCTCAGTCCCACGATGACCAGCGCCGGAGCGGTGGCAAAGCCGGGCACCGCCAGAAACAGGGGAGAGAGGAAGAGGGACAGGAGAAACATCAGGGCCGTGACCACGCTGGTGAGGCCGGTGCGGCCGCCGGCGGCGATGCCCGCCGCGCTCTCGGCAAAGGTCGTGGTGGTGGAGGTGCCCAGCACAGCGCCCACGGAGGTGCCCACCGCGTCGGAGAGCAGCGCGCCCCGGATGCGGGGCAGGCGTCCGTTCTCATCCAGCATGTGCCCCTGGGAGGCCATGCCGATAATGCCGCCCAAGGTGTCGAATACATCTACAAAGAGGAAGGAGAGCACCACTGTCAGAAAATTGAGGGTGAACAGCCCAGTGAAGTCCATCTGCATAAAGGTGGGAGCCAGGCTGGGGACGGCCAGACCAGCGGAGAAGTCGGGCAGGACGCTGGCCATGCCCAGCTCGGCGTTGGGGACATAGAGGCCGGTGAGCTGACAGAGGATGGCCGCCCCCCACACGGCCAGGATGCCCAGCAGCAGGGCGCCCTTCACCCTGCGGATAGTGAGGATGGCGGTGAGGAGGATTCCGGCGAAGGCCAGCACCGCCCCCAGGCCCACGGAACGTATCTCCCCGGAGGCGATGGCCTCCCGGAAGGGGTAGACCGACAGCATGGTGGAGGGGTCGGCCACGATCAGCTTGGAGTTCTGAAGGCCGATGAAGAGGATGAACAGGCCGATGCCCCAGGTGACGCCCAGCTTTAGAGGCCGGGGGATGGAGTTGAAGATGGCCTCCCGCACCGAAGTGACGGAGAGGACAATGAAGAGCAGGCCCTCCAGGAAGACCGCAGCCAGGGCCATCTGCCAGGAGTAGCCCTGCTTGATGACCACGGTGTAGGCGAAGTAGGCGTTCAGCCCCATGCCCGGGGCCAGGGCGAAGGGATAGTTGGAGAGCAGGGCCATGAGCAGGGTAGCGGCGCAGGCGGCCAGAGCGGAGGCGGTAAAGACCGCGCCCCGGTCCATGCCGGCGGCGCCCAGAATGGCCGGGTTGACCGCCAGGATATACGCCATGGTGACAAAGGTGGTCAGGCCGGCGAAGCACTCCCGGCGGACCGTGGTGCCGTTCTCCTTCAGATGAAAGAGCCGGTCGGCAAGTACAGATTTCACACCAACACCTCACAATAGAACAACTTGTGACACAACATTCCTTATTATAGGAAATTCATGGACACCTGTAAAGAGTAAAAAAGAGCGGAAGGGCCGCGCCCTTCCGCTCTTTTTTGCTTGTATCCCCCTCAGGCGCGGGCCATGTGGGCCGCACGGTTGCGCTGCTGGATCTCCAGCATCCGCATGGCGTAGAGGGAGTCGGTGATCACCTTCAGAGGCTTGGAGTAGTCCAGCGCGAAAAGCCCCAAAAACGAGCGGGCATCCACCCGGATGGAGTCGTCTTCATTGGCAATATATACGGGCTTATCCGCCTGAACGGCCAGCCGCTGCAGCTCTGCAAGCTCAGAGATGGAATCAAACTTCAATTCCAGTACCATAAATCATACCTCCTTTATGGGCTGTTTAAAGTATAGTATGGGCATGGGAATAAAACAATTGGCAGACTCACCGAAATCAGAGGTGGGTGGACAAGAAAATGCGTACAAAAACGATGTGTCAACTGATTAAGGGTAAAAACCGGGTGGGTTTTCGTAAAAAAATAACAAGAAAAGGCATCTTAAGTGGAGGGAAAGGAAATTAACACGCAGTTAAACTCAAAAATCAATTATTGACATATGCCAAAAATATGCTATAATAAATGGCATAAGCCGGAAACGGAGGAGACGCTATGCCCAGACCCAAAAAATGCAGACGCATCTGTGCCCTGCCCCGATGCAGCAGCTTCGGCCCCCTGGAGGGGGCGGCGGACGGCCGGGTGGAGATGGCGGTGGAGGAGTACGAGGCCATCCGCCTCATCGACCTGCTGGGCTGCACCCAGGAGGAGTGCGCCGCCCAGATGGGGGTGGCCCGCTCCACGGTGCAGCAGGTGTACGACACCGCCCGGCGCAGGCTGGCCCAGGCCCTGGTGGAGGGGAGGCGCCTGCACATCTCCGGCGGAGACTATGTGCTCTGCCCCCGGGGAGAGGAGTGTCCCGGCCGGGACTGCGCCCGGCGGGATTGCGGTATGGGACGCTGTGGCTGCGGCGCGTGCCTGCGGTCCAAGGAGAATTAGGAGGTTATGAAAATGAAAATCGCGGTTACCTATGAAAACGGACAGGTTTTTCAGCACTTCGGCCATACGGAGCAGTTCAAAATCTACGAGGCGGCGGAGGGCAAGGTGGTCTCCGCCCGGGTGGTGGAGACAGGCGGCTCCGGCCATGGTGCCCTGGCGGGTTTCCTGCGGGGACTTGGAGTGGACACCCTGATCTGCGGCGGCATCGGCGGCGGCGCCCGCAGCGCCCTGGCTGAGGCGGGGATTCAGCTCTACCCTGGTGCGTCCGGCAGTGCGGACGCCCAGGTGGAGGCCCTGCTGGCTGGCAGCCTGGCCTACGATCCCAACACCGTATGCAGCCACCACGACCACGGTGAGGGGCATACCTGCGGACACCATCACGAGGGCGGTCACACCTGCGGCGGCCATGACCACGGCTGCGGACATCACGGCTGATTGGGCATAGAACCAAAAAATTCATAAAATAAGCTGTGACAATTGGGAAACTTCGTGGTATAATCAAAGCAAGGAGGCCGGGCCTCCCGGTCTCCGGACCATAACCCTCTCCGGAGGGTGGAAGGAGCTGAAAACTATGAAGTTCGTGTTCACAGACAAAAAGGTCAACCTGCCCAACAAGGTCCACGCCTATGCGGAGAAAAAGGTGGGTAAATTAGACCGTTATTTTAAGGCGGACGCGGAGGCCGCCATCGTCTTCAGCGTGGAGAAGGACCGGAACAACGTGGAGCTTACCGTGCGCTCCGGCAGCACGATCATCCGCGTGTCTGAGAGTACCTCCGACATGTTTGCTACCATCGACGCGGCGGTCTCCTCGGTAGAGCGCCAGCTTCGCAAAAATAAGGCCCGCTTGGAGAAGCGCCTGCGCCAGGATGCATTCGTCCGAACCGTGGATGCCGAAGAGGTTTCCTCCTTTGCCCCTGAGGAGGAAGAGGAGGAATTCCGGATTGTCCGCACCAAGCGCTTCCCCATCAAGCACATGACGGTGGAGGAGGCGGTGCTCCAGATGAACCTGGTGGACCACACCTTCTTTGCCTTCAAGAACGCGGATGACGACGGAGCTTTTGCCGTGGTCTACAAGCGCAATGACGGCGGCTACGGCCTGATCGAGGACGATACCTGACCGAGGAAAACGGCGGCCCCGCGCTGCGGGGCC
>NZ_JH417787.1 GCF_000239295.1 Flavonifractor plautii ATCC 29863 | reverse complement strand
ACGCTGTAACGCCCCCGCCGCACCGGCCTGTATGTGAGAAAACCGGGGAACGGCGCTGGAACGTAGGGGCGGGGCTTGTCCCCGCCCGGAGAGGATTTCCCCAGCGCAGGGGCATTGAGACGACCACCAGGACCGCCCCCACAGTTACCCAGAACCGTGAGAGGATCTGCTGGTACCCAGTCCGTTCATCAAAACAGCGGGTGGTAATTTCCCTCCCGCCGGTGTATACTACGGTTTCAGAAAGATTTTTCTTGACCTTCCACCCGGTAGAGGGTGTATGGTAGGGCTGTCAGAGGTGATACACAGTGAAGATCAACGAGGTCGAGCAACTGGTCGGCGTCACAAAGCGAAACATCCGCTTCTATGAAAAGGAGGGGCTTCTCTCCCCCGGCCGGACGGACAACGGCTACCGGGACTACGGCGAGGCGGACGTGGAGGCCCTGCGGAAGATCAAGCTGCTGCGGAAGCTGGACGTCCCCCTGGAGGAGATTCGGAGGATGCAGCAGGGCACCCTGACCCTCACCGACGGCGTGCGGCGGCACATCATCCAGTTGGAGCGGGCCCAGGACAACCTGGCCACCATGCGCTCCCTCTGCCAGGAGCTGGCGGAGTCGGGCGAGCAATTGGCCAGCCTGGACGCGGGCCGCTGGCTGGAGAAGATGGAGCGGATGGAGGAGGGAGGAACGCAGTTTATGAACATCCGAAAAAACGACATTGTCACCCGCTACGGCGGGACGGTGGCCGCCGCCCTGGTCTTCGTGGCCCTGATGGGCGGCCTCATCGCCCTGATGGTCTGGGGCCTGACGGTGGAGCCGGCGGAGGCCCCGCCCCTGGGGCTGATGCTCTTTCTGCTCGCCATTCCCGGCGTGGTCATCATCGGCGTGCTGCTGGCCCTGTGGCAGCGCATCAAACAGATTCGAGGAGGAGAAGAAGATGCTGCTTCTAAATATTGAGTATATTCCCGGCAAGAAAATCGAGGCCCTGGGCATCGCCAAGGGCAGCGTGGTTCAGTCCAAGAACTTCGGCAAGGACTTTATGGCGGGCATGAAGACCCTGGTGGGCGGCGAAATCGAGAGCTACACCCAGATGCTCACCGAGGCCCGGCAGATCGCCACCAAGCGCATGGTGGACGACGCGGAGGCCATGGGGGCGGACGCGGTCATCGGCATCCGCTACACCTCCGCCTCCGTCATGCAGGGAGCGGCGGAGATCACCGCCTACGGCACCGCCGTGCGCATCGCGGGCGAGGCGTAGGCGCACCTCCGCCCTATATGAAAGGAGGCCGTCTCATGCGCACCCTTCCCATCACTGTGGCCGCCGACGCGGATTATCCCCTCCCCGGCCTGCTCACCCTCCCCGACGGCGCGGGCCCCTTTCCCGCCGTCCTGCTGGTTCACGGCTCCGGCCCTCAGGACAGGGACGAGGCCGTGGGTCCAAACCGCCCCTTCCGGGATCTGGCCGTCGGGCTGGCCGCCCTCGGGGTGGCCAGCCTCCGCTACGACAAGCGCACCTTTGCCCACGGGAAGCGGCTGGCCGACGCCCTTCAGGGCCGCCTCAGCGTGGAGGAGGAGGTCATCCGGGACGCCCTGTGCGCCGCCGCCCTGCTGCGGGCAGAACCCCTGATCCGCCCGGACCGGGTCTATCTCCTGGGGCACAGCATGGGCGGCATGCTGGCCCCCCGCATCGACGCGGAGGGCGGCGCCTTCGCCGGGCTCATCTTCTGGGCGGGCACCCCCCGCACTCTGGACGCCCTGATCCTGGAGCAGAACGAGGCCTCTCTGGCGGCCATGCCCCCGGAGCAGCGCGCCGCCGCCGCGCCTCTGGTTCAGGCCCTGCGGGAGCAGTTCGCCGCCCTCCCCCGCATGGCGGAGGAGGACGCCCAGCACACCCACATCCTGGGGAACCTCTGGGCGTGGTACTTTAAGGAGATGCTGGCACACCCCCCGGAGGAGTACCTCCGCCGCCTGACCAAGCCCGTTCTGGTGCTCCAGGGCGACCGGGACGCCCATCTGTCGGTGGAGCGGGACTTCCGCCGTTACGAGGCCCTTCTGTCCGCCCACCCTGACGCCGCCTTCCATCTGTACCCCGGCCTGAACCACCTGTTCATGCCATCCCCCACCGGCACCATCGCGGAGGTTTTGCACGAGTACCAGCAGCCCCAGGCCGTGGATTCCCAGGTGATCGCGGATATCGCCCGCTGGATTCTGGCCCACGAGGGCGCCGGATGACATAATACCGGAGCGCGGGGCGCAGGCGTAAAAATGACAAATAGATACAAAATGGGAGTGGGCCTTGCGCCCGCTCCCATTTTGTCGTAGAATTGGGTTACATAACATATTTGTCCAAGGAGGCCCTCCTATGAAGCGTATGCCGCTCAGCCGCCTGTTTGCCCTCCCCCTGGCCCTGACCCTGCTCCTCTCTCCCGCCGCCCAGGCCCTCACCCCCGATCAGGCCCGGGAGCTGCTACAGGACTATTACATCGACGAGGTCCCCGAGGACGTTCTGGACCAGAACACCATCCAGGCCATGCTGGAGGCCCTGGGCGACCCCTACACCACCTACTTCTCTCCCGAGGAGTACGGGGCCTTTACCGGCTCCATGTCCGATACGGATACCGTGGGCGTAGGCATCTACTCGCTGGTCACGGCGGACGGGCCGCTGATCCAGCGGGTCTATGAGAACACCCCTGCCGCCGACGCCGGCCTCCAGCCCGGTGATCTGGTCACCGCCGTGGACGGCCGCTCCACCGCCGGGCAGGACGCGGGTACTGTGGCCGCCTGGCTCAAGGGCGACCCCGGCACCCGGGTGGAACTGTCCTACCGGCGGGACGGGGCGGAGTACACCGCCGTCCTCACCCGCCGGGCCATCACCGTCCCCGCCACCTATACCGAGCTGTGGGACGGCCACATCGGCTACATCGACTGCGACACCTTCGGCGGCGAGACGGTGGCCCACTTCGTCAGCGGCATGGAGGACACCGCCGCCGGAGCTGACCACTGGATCGTCGATCTCCGGGGCAACGGCGGCGGTGAGGTAGACGCGGCCATGGGCGCGGCGGGCTGCTTCACCGGCTCCGGCGTGCTGGCCTACCTCAAGGACAGCACCGGCGCCTACGGCGCGTATGGCAGCAACGACGACGCCCGCACCCTCTCCCCCGTCATCGTCCTCACCGACGGGGAGACCGCCAGCGCCTCCGAGCTGTTCGCCTCCGACATCCGGGACACCAATACCGGCATCCTGGTGGGCGGGCGCACCTTCGGCAAGGGAGTGGCCCAGACGGTTCTGGACCAACGCGCCCTGCCCGACTACTTCCCCGACGGGGACGCCATCAAGATCACCAGTTACCGCTTCTACGCCCCCTCCGGCTCCACCACCGACACCGTTGGCCTGATCCCCCACCTGCTGGTGGACCCCGATCTGGCCCCCGAGGTCGCCACCCTTCTCTCCGCCTCCAGCCCCAAGGGCTCCACGGAGGGCTATCTGCGTATCGACTTCAACTGGCGCTGGTATGTGGAGCTGGACACCGCCCTGAGTGAAGCACACCGGGACGCCTTTACCGCTCTGCTGGAGGCTCTGCCCGACGGCGTCCGGGTGCTGGAGGGCACCGGCGGCCCCGACGGCTGGGCCGACACCACCGTGGAGAAGCTGGTGGGGCGGTATGTCCTCACCAGTTACCGGGACCGCAGCTTTACCGACACCGCCGGCTCCCCCTACGCCGCCCAGATCGACCGGCTGGCCACCTACGGTATCCTGGCCGGAACCGGCGGCGGAGCCTTCCAGCCCGAGGGCTCCCTCACCCGCGCCCAGCTCTGCGCCCTGCTGGCCCAGGCCCTCAACTGCCGGGTTCCCACCGGCGAGAGCCAGTTTACCGACGTATCCATGGACGACTGGTACGGCCTGTGCGTCAACGCCGTGGCCCGGCTGGGCCTGGTGGAGGGCGTGGGAGAGGGCCGCTTCGCCCCCGACGCGCCAGTGAGCCACGAGCAGTTCATCACCATCATGGCCCGGCTGTCCCAGCGGCTCAATATGTATATGGACCTCACCCTGCAAGAGATGCCCGCAGACGCGGCGGAGGCTGCCGGGCTGCTCTCCTACTCCGGCTGGGCCAGGGACTCCGTCTGGCTGCTGGCCCTGAGCCAGAAGGGGCTGCTGGGCAACACCATCAACCTGCTGTGGGAGCCCCTGGAGGATATTGACCCGGCCGCCGTCACCACCCGGGAGGAGGCCGCCGCCCTGACCTGTACCCTGCTGAACTATTTCGGGATTCTTCCTTCTTAAACAGAGTGCCCCGCCGTCCACGGACGGCGGGGCACTCTGTTTGCTTTTACCGCTCAGGACAGCAGCAGCTTGTCGTCGGCCTTGTCCGAACCGCTGTGCCCCAGCCGGCCCGGGCCGACCGGGGGCCCCGGATTTTATCCCGCGCGGGCGGAAGTGAATTCCGCCCGCGGCAAGGTTTTGCCTCCGGCAAAACGCTTGCACGGCGCAGGCGCCGCCCCATCTGCGATGGGGAAGCCAGCGGCTACGACAGCAGCAGCTTGTCGTCGGCCTCGTCCGAGCCGCTGGCTTTGCTGAACAGCGCGAGGAGCTGCTCCACGGTCAGCTTCTTCTTCTCCTCCCCCGCGATATCCACCACAATCCGGCCGTCGTAGAGCATGATCAGGCGGTTGCCGTGGGCGATGGCATCGCGCATGTTATGGGTAATCATGAGGGTGGTCAGCTTATCCCGCTGCACGATCTTCTCCGTGGTGTCCAGAACCTTGGCCGCCGTTTTGGGGTCCAGGGCGGCGGTATGCTCGTCCAGCAGCAGGAGCCGGGGCTTCTTCAGCGTGGCCATCAGCAGAGTCAGGGCCTGCCGCTGGCCGCCGGAGAGCAAGCCCACCTTGCTGGTCAGCCGGTCCTCCAGTCCCAGATCCAGGATTTTCAGCAACTCCCGGTACTGCTCCCGCTCGGCGCGGGTGATGCCGGGGCGGAGGGAGCGGCTCTGCCCCCGGCGGGCGGCCAGGGCCAGGTTCTCCTCGATCTGCATGGTGGCCGCGGTGCCCATCATGGGGTCCTGAAACACCCGGCCGATGAACCGGGCCCGCTTGTGCTCCGGCAGGCGGGTCACATTCTGCCCGCCGATGGCGATGGAGCCGCTGTCCACCGGGTAGACGCCCGCCACCAGATTGAGCAGGGTGGACTTGCCCGCGCCGTTGCCGCCGATGACGGTGGCGAAGTCCCCTTCGTTGAGGGTGAGGGTGACGCCGTTCATAGCCCGCTTCTCGTTGATGGTGCCGGCGTTGAAGGTCTTATAAATTTCGCGCACTTCAAGCATGGGGAGCGCCCTCCTTCCGCACGGGCTTGGTGAAATAGCGGCCCTTCCAATAGGGGACGGCCAGGAACACCGCCACCACCAGGGCGGTGAGCAGCTTCAGATCGGTGGACTCCAGGCCCAGACGGAGCACCACGGTGATGACCACATAATAGATGATCGCGCCGATCACCGCGGAGAGCAGCTTGAGGGCGAAGTTGCGGAACACCTTGTCCAGCAGCACCTCGCCGATGATGACTGCCGCCAGGCCGATGACAATTGCGCCGCGGCCCATGTCGATGGTGGCGCTGCCCTGATACTGGGCCAGCAGGCCGCCGGCCAGGGCCACCAGGCCGTTGGACACCACCAGGCCCAGGACCTTGGCGGTGTTGGTGTTGATGCCCTGGGCCCGGGCCATGCTCTGGTTGGCGCCGGTGGCCCGCAGGGCGGAGCCCTGCTCCGTACCGAAGAACCAGTACAGCAGCGCGATCACCGCTGCCGTCAGCAGCACCAGCAGCAGCAGAGGGTTGTTCAGCGCAGGCTCCCGCACGTAGCGGGAGGACAGGAGCAGGTCGTTCTTGTCCACACTCACCGCCAGGGTGGCCTTGGTGGTAGCATTTTCATCCCCGATGGCCATGATGCGCAGGTTGATGGAGTAGAGGGCCAGTTGGGTCAGAATACCCGCCAGGATGGCGGGTATTCCGCAGGCGGTATGCAGCACACCGGTGGCCAGCCCGGCCAGCATACCCGCCAGCACCGCCGCCAGCACCGCCAGCCAGGGGTTCCAGCCCATGCTGACGCACAGGGCCGCCACCGCGCCGCCGGTGGCCAGGGAGCCGTCCACCGTCAGATCGGCCACATCCAATATTTTATAGGTGATATAGACGCCGATGGCCATAATGCCCCAGATCAGCCCCTGCCCCGCGGCGCCGGGCAGGGAGTTGAACAGGCTTACCAAAACATTCATCTTTCTTCATGCCTCCCGCTCGAAAGTGGATTACAGACAGGCACGTGCCAAAAAGCCGCGGGAAATGGAGGTCCATTCCCGCGGTTTTCTGACGTTTGCGCCTCACTCAATGGGCTGATAGCCGTCGGGCACCGTGATGCCCAGCGCCTCACAGTTCGCGGCGTTGTACATCTTGGTCACGGCCGTGTCGTACTGGATTGCCAGCTCGGACACGTCCGCCTCGCCGGTGAGGATCTGGACGGCCATCTCACCGGTGATACGGCCCAGCTCCTCATAGCTGATGGAGAGGGTGGCCACGCCGCAGCCGGAGCAGATGCCAGACTCGCCGCATACCACGGGCACCCCGGCGGGGATGACCACATTGGCGATGGTTTCGGTGTTGTTGGCCGCCGTGTTGTCGGTGGGGATATAGATCACATCGGAGCCGTCACAGGCAGACTGGGTCACGGCGGAGAGGTCGTTCACGTCGGTGAAGGCGTACTGGGTACAGGTGTAGCCCATCTCCTCCAGATAGCCCTGGATGGTCTCCACCTGAAACACGGAGTTGGGCTCGGCGGAGCAGTAGAGCAGGCCCACGTTCTCCGCGTCGGGGAACAGCTCCTGGAGCATGGCGGCCTGCTGGTCCAGCGGGGCCAGGTCGGAGGTGCCGGAGATGTTGCCGCCCAATACCTTGTCCTCTGTGCTGTCCAGGCCCAGGGCGATGCCGTAGTTGGTGATGGCGGTGCCCAGAATGGGGATGTCGGCGGTGGCGGACTGGGCTGCCTGGAGCGAATAGGTGGCGTTGGCCAGCATCAGGTCCACATTTTCCGACACAAAGCCGTCCACGATGGTGGCGCAGTTGTTGTACTCGCCGCCGGCGTTCTGCTCGTCAAACTTCACCCCATCCTCGCCGAAGGCCTCCACCAGAGCCGCCTTGAAGCCCCTGGTGGCCGCGTCCAGCGCGTCGTGGGGGGCGAGCTGGCAGATACCCACCAGATAGGCCTCCCCCCCGGAGCCGCCGGCGGGAGACTCATTCGGTTCGCCGTTTCCGCCGCAGGCGGTCAGGCCGACTGCCATAACGCCGCTCAGGGCAAAAGCGGCTAGTTTTCTTCCATTCATAATCAAGTTCCTCCAATCCCTACCGCTCTTTAGCAATTTTAACAGCTAAAGAATTAGCTGTGCCCTATTATAAGCACATCCGCCCGGTTTGTCAACGGGAAACTTCGTGATTCTTCACAGAAACTTCATCTTTCCCGCCCCTGATTTCCCGGTTTCTGTAGGTTTGTCAAACATATTGGACGGTGA
>NZ_JH417786.1 GCF_000239295.1 Flavonifractor plautii ATCC 29863 | reverse complement strand
ACGGCAAGGACTGTCCCAAGACCATCCGGGCCACAGCCGGGGCCTGGGAGGCGTTCCTAGCCCTCTGCCAGGGCGGGGCGGCGGATGTGTCCGACTTGGACACCGACGTGGACACGCTGGCAGAGGCGGGCATCATCAACAGCCCGGACTACTGGCGGGCCGGGGACTACTCCGCCGCCAACGTCCAGGCGCTCATCGGCAAGATGGCCGACTATGTACGGGAGGACGAGTGACATGGAGCACATCAACGGGATTAAGGGTACCATCGCGGCCGTGCTGGGTTGCCTGACCGCCCTGTGGGGCTGGTTTGGCTGGCTGGTGGTGGCCTGGGTGATCTGTATGCTGCTGGATTACGCTACCGGCACCGCCGCCGCTGTGCGGGCGGGGAAGTGGTCGTCCAAGGTGGCCAGGGACGGCCTGTGGCACAAGCTGGGGGCCGTGGTGGCCGTCCTGGTAGCCGCTATCCTGGACGGAGTAATTGGTTTGATCCTCGCCAACATTCCGGCACTGGAGCTGCCCTTCGACTACACGGTGTTCCTCACCGTGCTGGTGCTCGTCTGGTACATCATGACAGAGCTGGGCTCCCTCGTGGAGAACGCCGGAGCCCTCGGCGCGCCTGTACCCGCCTGGCTCCGAAAGGCCATCGCCGCCCTGGAGTCCACTGTGGACGGCGCGGGGGACAAGCTGGGCGGCGACCAGCATGAAGAAAAATAAATTGCCAAGCGATTGGAAATATGAATGCCCCCGGGGCCTGCGGGCCTCGGGGGCGCTGTGCTTATTTGCTGGTATGATCAAAATCATCGGGAAAGAGTTCTCCGCGTGTACTGCCCAGGCCGAACTCGTGGTGAATCCGCGCTTGGGCCTCCGGGGTGAGCTCGCGCCATACATGTTCCCGGCCGTCACAGACCAGGAGAAAATCGGCTTCCCAATAGTTTGTCATGGTGTGCTCCCTTCTGCCCTCGTCACCTCCGGGGCGGGTGTTTGTTTATTCGTCATCCTGCGGGTCTTGATCCTAGATTTGAGCTATTAGATCGGCCCGGATACGTTTCCACATTTCCCGGCTGCTGCTGCCCTCGTCAAAGCTCAGCATTACCGATGTAAGAGCGGTTCTGATGCGGCACATATCCGCACGGCTCATGGTTACGGTTCTCATTTCCTGATTTAACATCTCGTGTTTCCTCCTTGATTCCTCTGCCTTACGCTGTTATAATCAAGGTGGCCGGGGTAAGGCTCCCGGCTCACCTTTTCGGTGTGTGGGGCGGTGGCTTTGTGAGGGTCAGCCGCCCCACTTTTTACTCATTCATGATGCGCTTGACGCTTTCCCGGAGCTCTTCCAGCGTGTCGCACTTCTCAATGAGTTCGAGGATTGCCTTTAGCAATGCCTCTGTCACGTTCATTTCGTCCATTCACCTCACTCCTTTCTGTAAGAGATTTTGCATCCCTGCCTTACGAGCATAGTATAATACATGCATGCATGTATTTCAAGAGGTATTCCGCACAAACATGTATGCATGAATTTGTGCAGATTATACATGGATGCATGAACCGAAATGTGATATAGTAAAGCCGAGGTGATGTAAGTGGCTACGAAAGCGCATTTGGAAGGGAATAAACGGTACCTGGAAAAGCTGGATCACATCACGATCCGTGTGCAGGGAGGCACAAAGGAGAAAATAAAGGCCCGCGCCCAGCAGGAGGGCATGAGCCTGAACGCCTATATCGTGGGGCTGATCGAAAAAGATATGGGGGAAGAAAAAGCGGGTACCTGACTATGGCACCCGCTTTTTCTTGAAAAATTATCACATATAACTTATTTGGCTATAAGTATAGCCCCACTCATAGGTCATAAGGAGTACCTGATTAACTGCCGCACCGATGGCGGCGAAGTCGTGGCCCTCATACAGTGTTCCAGGCTGATCGGCGGCAATTTTGGGGGCCAAGGCGGCGATAACCGGATAGCCCAGGGGATTGAGCCGCTCTGTGAGGCGGCCCAGAAATGCGGCATAGGCCCCCGCATCCTCGGCGTAGACATATTCAAAATCCACATCCAGCCCCCGGTAGCCCTTTTGCACCAGCATGGCCTCCAGATTGTCAACCAGCGTATCCTGTACCGCAGGCTGAGTGAGGGCCAAGTGGGCCAGCTCATTGGAGAAGCCGCCCTCTTCGGTCAGGGTGGACAGGTGCATCAGAGGAGCGGCTCCACCTTGGCGGGCTGCGGCGAGCAGGGCCTCGTCGTCCAACTCCACCAGCGTGCCGTCAGGGGTAAAGCCATAGGTAAAGGGGGTCAGATAGGTGAGATAAGGGACGGTGGATTGGAGCAGCGCCGGGTCGATAAAGGGATAGGCGTAGCCGTTGACGGAGAGGGTGGCCTCCGGCGTGCTGTCGTAGGCGAGCACCAGGGTCTGGCCAGGATAGATCTCCGGGATACCGCCGAGTATGGGATTGTTGCGGTAGAGCTGGCGCAGTGGGAGCTGATAGGCCGCGGCGATGGAGGCCAGGGTTTCTCCGGGATGGACCGTGTGGGTCTGGGTTGGAAATTGAACCACCAACGCCTGCCCTACAGCCAGACGGGAGGAGGTTTCCAGGCCATTGTCCAAGATGAGCTGGGACATGGGAATGCCGTACTCCAGGGCAATGGAGTAGACAGTATCGCCGGGTTTGACTACGTGGATGAGCATGGCAGTACCTCAGAGCAGGGTGATGAAATCCGCGTTGGCCCAACCCACCACGCTGTCAAAGCGCACCACATACCAGTTTTGCCACTGGTTGAGGACGGTGAGCCGCGCCCCATCATAGGCCCTGGCCAGGACAGGAGAAGAGGTGTCCGGCTTATCCCGGATATTGAGATAGCCCCAGGAGACATCCACTACGGCAGGACGCGAGGGGCGAGGCTCCAGGAAGGGCACGCCGAAGTATTCGGTCAGGGAGAGCACGATGTTGCGGGCCACGGCCTCCAGATTGTTTTTAATCCACGCAGCATCGTCCGCGTTGTCGTGGTAGCCCAGCTCAAGAAAGACGGAGGGAGCGCGGACACGGCGTACCTCTCCGACGGAGGTAGTGGGCTCCGCCCGTACCCGGTTGGGCAGTGGATAGAGGGTTTTCAGCCCGTCCGCCACCAATGTGGCCGCCCGCTGCCCCTGGACAGAGCCGGGATAGTAGAACACCAGAATTCCACGGATCTGACCGTACTGCCCCTCCGGGGCGGCATTGGAGTGGAGGGCCAGGTGCAGGTCGTAGTTGCCAGCGTTAGAGGCACGGATGGACGAGGCGGCAGTCATGTCGGGGGTGTTGCGGGAGTAACGGATACCGGATGCGGTGAGATAGGGCTCCATGGCGTCGGCCAGGCGGTTCATCCACTCCTCTTCGGTGCCCCCGTTGACATACAGGTTGTTCTCCTGGGTGGAGGGGGAGAGATAGATGATGGGCATAGGGATACCTCCTTTTTGCTCCATCCTATGCACGGAGATGCCGGAGGGTCATTGCGGAGATAAAAGCAGGACCCGCCGTGCTGGCACGGCGGGCCCTGCTTATTCCCATCGGCTCGATTCAGTTGAGCCGGGCATCCAGGACATCCAGCTCCTCCGAGAGCTGGCGGGGCAGCTTGTCGCCGAACTTCTGGTAGAACTCCCGGATGCCCTTGACCTCGTCCCGCCAGAGGGCGGTGTCCACGCCCAGCAGGCCCCTGAGGGTGTCCAGCTCCACGCCGGAGTCCTCCAGATCGATGTCCTCGGGCCGGGGCTCCCAGCCAATGGGGGTCTCCACCGCCTCGACCTCACCGAAGCAGCGCTTCAAGATCCACTCCAGCACCCGCAGGTTGTCCCCGAAGCCGGGCCAGAGGAAGTTCCCGTCGTCGTCGGTGCGGAACCAGTTGACGTTGAAGATCTTGGGGGCCTTGTCTCCCAGCTTCTCCCCCATGTCCAGCCAGTGCTGCCAGTAGTCGCCCATGTGATAGCCGCAGAAGGGGAGCATGGCCATGGGGTCCCGGCGTACCACACCCACCGCGCCGGCAGCGGCGGCGGTGGTTTCCGAGGCCATGATGGAGCCCACAAATACCCCGTGGGTCCAGTCCCGGGACTGATAGACCAGGGGGGCGGTCCTGGCTCGGCGGCCGCCGAAGACGATGGCGGAGATGGGCACGCCTCGGGGGCTCTCAAACTCGGGGGAGATGCAGGGGCAGTTCTTGGCCGGAGCGGTGAAGCGGGAGTTGGGGTGCGCCCCCTTCTCCGAAGAGGTCTTGCCGTTCCAGGGGCGGCCCTGCCAGTCCACCGCGTGCTCCGGGGGATTCTTGTCCAGACCCTCCCACCACACGGTGTTGTCGTCCAGGTTGTGAACTACATTGGTGAAGATGGTGTCCTGTCGGGTGGTGGCCAGGGCGTTGGGGTTGGACTTGACATTGGTGCCGGGGGCCACGCCGAAGAAGCCGTACTCCGGGTTCATGGCCCACAGCCGGCCGTCCTCGCCGATGCGCAGCCAGGCGATGTCGTCCCCCACACACCAGACCTTCCAGCCCGCCTTCTGGTAGTGCTCCGGGGGGATGAGCATGGCCAGGTTGGTCTTGCCGCAGGCGGAGGGGAAGGCGGCGGCCAGGTAGCGCACCTCCCCCTGGGGGTTCTCCACGCCCAAAATCAGCATGTGCTCCGCCATCCAGCCCTGCTGGCGGCCCAGGTGGGAGGCGATGCGTAGGGCGAAGCACTTCTTGCCCAGCAGCACGTTGCCGCCGTAGCCGGAGTTGACGCTCATGATGGTGTTGTCCTCGGGGAAGTGGACGATGTAGCGGTTCTCGGGGTCAATGTCCGCCTTGGCGTGGAGGCCCTTGACAAAGTCGTCCCCCATCACGTCGGCCACGGCCCGGCCCACCCGGGTCATGATGGCCATGTTGAGCACCACATAGATGGAGTCGGTCAGCTCGATGCCGTACTTGGCGAAGGGGGAGCCCACCACGCCCATGGAGTAGGGGATCACATACATGGTGCGGCCCTTCATGGCGCCGGTGTAAAGCTTTTTCAGCTTGGCGTACATCTCCTGGGGGTCCATCCAGTGGTTGGTGGGGCCGGCGTCCTCCTGCTTTTTGCAGCAGATGAAGGTGCGGTCCTCCACCCGGGCCACGTCGTTTACCGCTGTGCGGTGGAGGTAGCAGCCTGGGAGCTTCTCCTCATTCAGCTTCTCAATCTCCCCGCTGGCGCAGGCCTGCTTCCGCAGCTCCTCTAGCTGGGCCTCGCTGCCGTCAATCCAAACGAGCTGGTCCGGCTGGGTCATGGCCGCCATCTCGTCAATCCATGCTAGTACCGCGCGGTTGCTTGTCAATGCCATGAAAGTGTCCCCCTTTTGTGATGTAATGCAGAAAATTCTGTTAGCTGTATTGTAAAAGAAACGGGCGGTTTTTGCAAGTCCTTTTCGTCGGATTTGCAAAAACTGCCCGGTATACTGGCTCAGAGACGGTTCTGGAGGGCGGAGGCCAGAGTGGCAAATTCAGGGATACCCAGCCGCTCGCCCCGGATATCGGCGGGCAGTCCGGCGGCCTCGATGGCCCCCCGCAGCGCGTCTTTGGACAGGCGGCTGCCGAAGGCGGAGGAGAGGCCGTTGAGGAGCGTCTTGCGCCGCTGGGCGAAGGAGGCTCTGACCACCTGGAAGAAAAAGCTGTCGTCCACCAGATTCTGAGGAGGGGCGGAGCGGGGGACGAGCCGGATTACCGCCGAAGTGACCTTGGGGGCGGGGAGGAAGCACTCCGGCCCCACCTCAAAGAGCAGTTCCGGCTGGGTGTGATACTGGCAGAACACAGAGAACGCCCCATAATCGCTGGAACCGGGGGCGGCGCAGATGCGCAGGGCCACCTCCCGCTGAATCATCACCGTGATGGAGGCGAAGCACCCGGCCTCAATGAGGGCGGTGAGTACCGGTGTGGTGATGTTATAGGGGAGGTTGGCACAGGCAATCGCTGTAAGGCCAGAAAACTTGTCAGACACAAGAGCGGCCAGATCCAGCTTCATGGCGTCCCCCGGCACCACCTCGGCGTTGGGGTAGGGGGCCAGCGTCTCGGCCAGAATGGGATAGAGGGTGCGGTCCAGCTCAATGGCCGCTACCTTGGCCGCCCGCCGGGCCAGCTGCACCGTCAAAGGGCCGATGCCAGGGCCGATCTCCAGCACGCCGGTATCCGGGCCTGCGCCGGAGGCCTCCGCGATGTCCCTGGGTACCCATCCCTCAATGAGAAAGTTCTGGCCCATGCTTTTGGAGAAGCGGAAGCCGTGGCGGCCCAGCAGGGCGCGGATGTCCTTTTCATTGCATAAATCCATTGGGAATCACCTCGTGTCCCAGGGAGCACATCACCTGGAATTCCTGTTGAAAATCTGTAATGGCTTTTTCCTTTACGAGGAAAAGGGCGTCAAAAGCGTCCAGCGCGGCCGCGTCGGGGGCATAGGCAAAGCCCTCGCGGAAGCGCCCGGCGGCGTTTGCCAGGGAGCCGGGGGCCAGCTCCACTGCCTGGAGGCCGGGCAGGTACTGGCCGTTCTCCAGGGAGATGCCCCAGCGCTCTCCGCACCAGAAGCCGTAGCGGCCGTAGTGCCGGGGATCGCCCAGAATCACCACGGCCTGTTCCCCCAGGGCCTGGGCCTGCCGCAGGGCATGGCACACCAGGGCGCGGGCCAGTCCTTTTCCCTGAAAGGAGGGGAGGACGGCCAGGGGACCGAAGGTGACGGTGTCCAGATACCCGCCTGCCTCCAGCTCGATGGAGCTGGAGGCGCAGGCGATCTGCCCGGCCAGGACGCCGTCCGCCTCGCATACGAAGGTCAGCTCCGGGCGGAAGGCGGGGGACTGACGGAGCAGATGGAGATAGTAGTGCTCGTCGCAGCCGGGCTTGTAGACGTTCCAAAAGGCCTCCCGCACCAGCGTTTCCGCGGCGCGGCGGTCGGCGGGGGCCTCGTGGCGAAGGGTCAGTGACATAGTGAATACCTCAAGC
Source organism: Flavonifractor plautii ATCC 29863 (assembly GCF_000239295.1). Taxonomy (GTDB): domain Bacteria; phylum Bacillota; class Clostridia; order Oscillospirales; family Oscillospiraceae; genus Flavonifractor; species Flavonifractor plautii. The sequence goes on along the minus strand of NZ_JH417786.1, from coordinate 3,520 downwards.
AGCAGATTTTGTTCGTATACCAGGAAGCATGAGCGGAATGGTATAATTGTGATATGTTTTCCGGCTGCCCCGCAAGGGGCGGCAAAACGGCTGAAATGCAAGCGTAAGAGCCGCTTTCCCGCTATTATACCATAAAAAACAGGGACAGGCTATGCCTGTCCCTGTTTTTTCAGCGGGCGCTTCAACATCAGCAGGGTCTTGATGTCTTCCACAACCTCCGGGGAGTCCACCTCCAGGGACAGCCACCGCCCGGAGCCCATGGGCTTGACCGCCTGCCAGCAGGCCTGGGTATACTCCGAGAGGGTGGGGAGAAGGGCCTCCGCCTGGGCCGGGGCCACCACCAGGCAGGCGAAGGCGCCGGAGGCGGGGTAGAGGGTACACAGGGCCTTGCCGCCGGAGCGGTACTTGACGTTCCAGCCCCGCCCCATGGAACAGCTGCTGTAGCTGTAAATACGGGAAAGGGAATAGGCTTCACAGATCCAGCGGTTCAATGGTTCCCACAGCGGATGGGATACATAGGCGGAGAGCTGCTCCGCTGTGGGCTCCTCCGGCCCGGGATAGATGGCGTTCCAGTCCATTAGTTGCGCCACCGGAGCAGACTGGGGAAGAACTGGGCCATCTGCGCCCGGGCCTGCTCGGGGGTCAGCTCGGGGTTGGCCCGCACCATCATGGGAGTGCAGAAGTCGATCATCTCCTCCATGGTCATCTCTCCGGTAAAGGCTCCCTCCTGATAACAGTATTTGCAGTAGTGCTCGCTGGGCGTGCCGCCCCGCTCCGTGCCGCGGAGGGCCGGGGCGTCGATGGGCATGCCGCAGGATTGACAAAAGGTGTGATTCATGTGAGATTCCTCCTGTGATTGAGATGGCTCCATCCTATCACAGTTATCCTGACACCCCGTGTCATGGTTTCCGTGATGCGCCGCCATTTTTCCCGCCAGCAGCGCCAGCCGTTTCCGCAGGCGCTCCGGTTCCAATACCTCCACCCCCAGGCCGAAGGAGAGCAGATAGCCATAGAGCCACGGATCCTCCGGGAAGCTTACCGACACCACAAGGCTGCCGTCCGCCCCGCGGGTGACGCAGCCCTCGTCGAATTCGTCGTAGACCCGGTAGGCAAGGGCGGGGGAGAAGCGCAGGCGGACAGGCACGCAGAAGCCCTCCGGCGGCTCTCCAGCCTCGATGGGCGGGGGAGAGAGGGGGCGCTGAAAGGGGGCGCCCGGCTCCGGCTCCAGCATCCGGGTGAGCTTGAAGGTGCGGTAGGCCGCCCGCTCCAGGCAGAATCCCTGGAGGTACCAGTCCCGGCCCTTGAAGACCAGCCGGGCGGGGAGGACGCTGCGGCGGGTGGTCTGGCCGGAGGCGCCCACATAGGTGAAGGACAGGACGCGGCGGGACAGAATGGCCTCCTTGAGCTGGACGAATTTGGCGTTGTCGGCCCCGGCGCTCCCCCATCGGGACAGCTCCACCTGAAGCCAGTCCGGTTCCTGGCGCCGGAACAGGGCGGACAGCTTGGACAGGGTCCCCGCCGTCCCCTGACCGGCGTCCCCGGGCAGGCTCCGCAGAGCGGTGAGCAGCAGCTGCTGTTCTTCCTCGGTGAAAGCGGCCCGGTGGAGGGTATAGCCCTCCAGCAGGGACACCCCGCCGCCCTTGCCCGGCGTGCTGTATACCGGCACCCCGGCCGCCGACAGTGCGTCGATATCCCGGTAGATGGTGCGCACCGATACCTCGAAGTGCTCCGCCAGCTGCGGCGCGGTCATGCGGCCCCGCTCCAGCAGGAGACAGAGCAGCTCAAACAATCTGCCCTGGGACATCAGCGATTTCCCAGCCGGGCCATCACTAGCATGTCCACGTAGTCCCCCGCTTTCACGGCGGCCTCCCGTTTGCGGCCCTCCGTCTCAAAGCCGAAGCGCTGGTACAGGCGGATGGCGTAGGTCATGGTGCGGTCACCCCCGGACGAATGCGGGCCATCTTGTACTCGTCCACATAGCGGCCGTTCCGCACCGTGGTCATGCGCAGCAGGCCCTCCTGTTCAAAGCCCAGCTTCTCATAGAGATGGATGGCCCGCTCGTTGTCGGCGTAGACCTCCAGCTCCACCCGCACCAGCATGAGCCAGTTGTCCGCCAGATCCAGCAGTGTTTCCATGAGGGCGGTGCCCACCCCTTTGTTCTGGTAATCGGTATGGACATAGAGTCCCACGCTGCTCGCGTGGCGCATCCGGGGATTGGAGCAGACCGTGAGCCCGGCGCAGCCGATGACCGTGCCATCGTCCAGAACGGCCACAAAGTTGTGGTCGTCGGGCCCTAGCCCGGCGATAAACGCCTTGCTGTCGGCGGTGCGGTAGGAGGGGAGACCCAGGGTATTCTCGAACACGCCCGGCATGCGGCGCAGGGCTGCGGCCCCCTCCGCGTCCTCCGGCCCGATGGGGCGGATGGTGTAGTTCATAAAAGCACCTCCCGAAACTATTTTTGCCATGATAGCACAGGCAGGGGCAAAAAACAACCGCCCAGAGGAAATTTCCTCCGGGCGGTTACGGAATGGCTTGATCGAAATCAATAGGCCACGACGATGCCGCCGTCGTTGGCATAGACGGTGCTGATGCCGCCGGTATCGCTGATGAGGATCTCCCCAAAGCGGCACTGCTTCATGACCAGCTCCTTGACGTGGAAAGCCCGCTCCAGACAGTTGCAGTGAACGATGGACAGCCGGCGCCCCTCGTGCTTGGGATCCGCCGCCATCAGGGACACCATCTTGGACAGGGCCTGCTTGATAGACATGGCCTGGCCCTTTTTGCAGATCTCCCCCTCAGGGGTGGCGCCCATGAGCAGCTTGATGTGCAGGGTGCTAGTAACCAGGGACTGCACCCTGGTGAGCCGGCCGTTTTTCCGCAGATTGTCCAGGGTTTCCAGCACAAAGTAGGTCTCCATCTCATTGATGTAGCGGGAGACCTGGCTGACCACTGTGGTGAAATCCATACCCGACTGGGCCAGCTCCTGGATTTTCAGGGCCACCAGAACCTCGCCCGCCGAGGCGGAGCAGGAGTTGAAGATGTGCACATTGGAGTTGGGGTGATCCTCCAGCCAGAGATTCCGGGCCTGGGCCGCCGAATTGTGGGAGCCGGAGAGCAGGGCAGAGAGGGTGACCACATACAGGTCGTCGGCGCCGCAGTCGAAGGCCTCCAGATATTGAATGGGGGAGGGGCAGGAGGACTGGGGGGCCGTGGCGCTCTCCTTCATCCGCCAGAGCAGGTCGCCCTGGTCAAAGGAGGCGTCGTCCACCACGACGTGCTCTCCCACCCGGATGGTCAGCGGGACGCTGACAAAGCAGTCCTCACGGAGCTGGGCAGGGGTCAGATCGCAGCAGCTGTCGACAATGATCTTAAAACTCATAGCTGGAACCCTCTTATATCATAATGGAAATTAGATTACGACTGTGCAGTCATTGTAGCACGGGCGGGCGGAAAAGTAAAGGGGAAACCTGTAAACAAATGATTGCGTTTGTAGGACTACAATACATATTGGACATCTGAA
>NZ_JH417785.1 GCF_000239295.1 Flavonifractor plautii ATCC 29863 | reverse complement strand
GGCCGCCCGAGGGGCGGCCGCCGTACCGTATTTTCCGTTGTCCTCACCAGCCGGGGTAGACCTGGCTCTTCTTGGGCAGCAGCAGGGCCGCCGCCACATAGAGCCACAGCCCTGCGGTGCCCGCGAAGCACAGCGCCACCCAGATGAGGCGCACCAGGTTGGCGTCCACATTAAAGTACTCGGCCACGCCGCCGCACACGCCAGCCAGAGCGCCGTGATCCAGCCGGTACAGCTTTTTTGTCTCGTTCATCTGAAAATCCTCCCGAGGTGATTTCGAATTCTGGACATAGGATACCACGGGAGGGGTTAAAAAGTCCTTCGGGCTTTCTTAAAAATCCATGAAAATTATTTGCCGTCCTCCACCAGCATGAGGCAGCCGTCGGCGTCGTATCTGAGCCGCTGCACCTCCGCCTTGGTGTTGCGCACGATATCATCCATGCGGATGCCCTCGGTGATGGTGGCGATGAAGGTGTAGGCCACGCCGTGGCGCTTGGCCCGGCCGGTGCGGCCGATGCGGTGGGTGTAGTTCTCCAGCTCGTCGGGCACGTCGTAGTTGAACACCGCGTCCACGTCGTCGATGTCCAGGCCCCGGGCGGCCACGTCGGTGGCCACCAGCACCTTGATCTCGCCCCGCTTGAACTTCTCCAGGGTCTTCTCCCGGATGCGCTGCTGAATGTCGCCGTGGATGGCCTCGCAGGAGATGCCCCGCATCTTCAGCAGGCCGGCCAGCCGGTCGGTCATGTTCTTGGTGTTGCAGAAGGCGATGGCCCGCTCGTACTCCCCGTGGGTGATGAGGGCCGCGATGGTGTCCAGCTTCTGCTCCCGGCCATCCAGATCAATGCGGTACTGGGTGATGTCCGGCTTGGACTCCTCCACCGGGCGGACGGTGATCTCCACCGGGTCCCGCTGGTACACCCAGGAGATGTCCATGACCTCCCGGCTGATGGTGGCGGAAAACATGCCCAGGTTTCTGCGGTGCTTGAGCTGATCCAGGATACGGGTCACGTCCCGCACGAAGCCCATGTCCAGCATCCGGTCGGCCTCGTCCAGCACCACGGTCCGCACCTTGTCCAGCCGGACGGTGCGGCGCTTCATGTGGTCCATGAGGCGGCCAGGGGTGGCCACCACGATCTGGGGCTTCTTTTTCAGGGTGTTGATCTGCCTGTCGATGGGGGCCCCGCCGTAGAGGCAGACGGTGCGCACCCCCTCCTTGAACTCGCACAGATCCCGCAGCTCCTCCTGGATCTGCACCGCCAGCTCCCGGGTGGGGGCCAGCACCAGGCCCTGCACGTCGGCGCACTCCGGGTCGATGTGCTCCACCATGGGGATGCCGAAGGCAAAGGTCTTGCCCGTGCCGGTGGGGGCCTTGGCAATGACATCCTTCCACTCCATGAAATAGGGGATCGCCCCCGCCTGGACGGGGGTGGCCTGGACATAGCCCTTCTTTTCAATGGCCCTCATGATGGCCTCGGACAGCCCCAGCTCCGCGTAGGTTTTGGTCCCGTTCACCTGCTCGCCGTTGATTTCCATTCGGGTACAAACATCCTTTCGTTTCGTTTTGCCTGATTCAAGGTCCCCACAGGCAGCCGAAACCCCGTTTCGTACCCAAACGCCCGCCTCACCGCGGGGGCGCGACCTCAAATCCATCGGCCGGAAGCGGCTCCGGCCTGTCTCGCGCCAATACTATATCATAGCCCCGCCCATTACGCAAGTGCGGCGCCGCTCCCGCCGTGCTCCTCCGCCCAGATCTCCAGGGCCTCCCGGGCCCCGTAGAGGCTCCCGCGGTAAAAGTAGTAGCGGCTGCTCCGGCGGGCATAGCGGCGGTAGACCTCCAGATACTCGTTCAGGAGGTAAACCCCCTCCGCCTCCAGCCAGGGCAGCAGCTTCTCCAGCGTGCGCTCCATCTCCGTCAAAAGGGCCGTGTCCTCGGGGCCATAGGCCCCCTTTCCCTCGCCGTAGGGCGGGCACGCCTCAAAGGCCGATTCCCAGTCATTCACCATCTTCCCCGTCCTCCTTCATATTCTCCAGCGCCACCCGCGTCGCCTCAATTACAAAGCGGGAAAACGTCACGTTTGTCCCCTGGATCACCTCGTCCACCTGCTGAATAATTTCATTGGGAAAACGTATGTTCTTGGGCGTTGTCTCCGGAATGGAGGGCAGTTGAAATTTTCTTCCCATACAAATCACCATCTCTACTGTATGGCAATCTGTGGGCTTTGTAAGCACTACATATTGTAAGGCAAATCGTAAAGCACGGCCGCTCCTCTCCGCGTAGGGGCGACCCTTGTGGTCGCCCGCGGGCGGCCATAAAGGCCGCCCCTACAAGGGCTTGTCACCACCGTCGGCCTTTCGTAGGCGCCGATGCCCACATCGGCCCGCCCTGCACCGTGTCGGCGCGCCTTCCATACTCCCCCTCTTTATATCTGCTTTCTTGTCATGCCTCCGGCGGCCCCGCTTTCTTGCCGAAGAAAGCGGGGGGAAAGACGGGTCGGGGCGGGGGATTCCGATTTCCCCCGCCCCGACACCCCACCCCTTGAAACGGCCAATCAGGGGGGCTGCGGCCCCCCTATTGGATGTACCCCCCAGGAAGGGAGGGTATGCCAGCCC
>NZ_JH417784.1 GCF_000239295.1 Flavonifractor plautii ATCC 29863 | reverse complement strand
CGGCGATGATGCCGGTGGTGTAGCAGTAGTTGATATGGCCCTTGGCCCAGTTGCTGGTGATATCGGTCAGGCCGGAGTTGACGCTCTGGTACAGAGCGCTGTTGTCCACGCCCTTGTTCATGATGACGGAGAGCATCTTCGCCATCTGAGCGCGGTCAACATTTTCGGTAGGACCATAGGAGCCGTCGGGCTTGCCCTCGATGATGCCGAGGGAAACCAGCATGGAAACGGCGTCCTTGTTCACGATCTGATCCTTATCGGTGAGATCGTTGTAGCTCACAGCGGAGGCGGAGACAACCATCATGCCGATAAGCATGATCGCCGCCAGAGCCAGGCTGAGAGCCCGCTTGAGGTTTCTCATTTGGATTTCCTCCTTCTGAATTTTGAGCCAGAGGGGCGTATGACGCCCCTTGCAAGCCATGAAAAAGGAGGGATTCCCCCCACATGCAGTTCTAAATGGCACAAAAGAGCGGCAAAAAGTGGCGTTGGTAGACCTCTGGTAGACACGCCGGGCAGGCCAAGCGCAAAAAGAGCCCGGAACCGCAACGGTTCCGGGCTCTTTTTGGTAGACATTTGGTAGACTTAGACTTAAAACACAGTACAGGTCACTTGAGCCAATCACACACCTCAGCCAGGCTGATGCCCTGGCCGCGGGCGATACGGGCCACATCCTCGTACTCTGGCTTGGAGCGGACGACGCCCCAGCCGGAGGCGGTCTTGAGCCGCACGGGGCCGTGGGGGGTATCCACGGTGCGCTCACCCCGCTCCAGGGTATACCGGCGGCACACATTCTCCCGCACGCCCAGAGTGGTGGTGTGCCGGAAAAGCAGGCCAAGCAGCCTCTCCCGATCCTCCATACGGCACATACAGGAGAGCAGCACGGCGGGGCGGCCCTTCTTCATGCCGATGGGCGTGGTATACACGTCCAGTGCTCCGGCGGCAAGCAGCTCCTCCTGGGCAAAGCCGATGGCCTCGGCGGTCATGTCGTCCAGATTGCAGCACAGCTCAGCCACTTCATCTCTGCCGCCTGCTGTCTCTCCCAGCAGGGCGCGGACACAGTTGGCCGCCTCAAAGTCCTTGTTTCCCATACCATAGCCGATTTTTTCCACCTTCATCACCGGCATGGAGCCGAACTCGGTGACAAAGTGCTTGAGCAGCGCCGCGCCGGTGGGAGTGCACAGTTCTCCCCGGATGGCCCCACCATAGATGGGGACATCCCGGAGAATGTGGGCCGTGGCGGGGGCGGGCACGGGCAGGATGCCGTGGGCGCAGCGCACCTGGCCGCTTCCCACGTGCACCGGGGAGGCCACGATACGCTCCACACCCAGCATGTGCACCAGCAGGCAGACCCCCACCACGTCGGCCACCGCGTCCAGGCTGCCCACCTCATGGAAGTGGATCTCCTCCACCGGCGCGCCGTGGGCGTGGCTTTCAGCCTCCGCGATCAGGCCGTAGACCGCCTCCGCATCGGCCCGCACCGCCTCGGGAAGCTCCAGATGGCCCAACAGATGGCGGATCTCCCCCATTCCGGTGTGGTGGTGATGTCCATGGTCGTGGTCATGCTGGTGGTGCTCGTGTTCATGGCCATGTTCGTGCTCGTGACCATGCTCATGGCTGTGGCTGTGGTCATGGCCCTGGTCGTGATGGTGGATGTGTCCCTCCGGGGATACGTCGCAGCTGACCTCCTCCTCCCCGTGTACCGTCACCGCCACATGGGTACCGGTGATGCCGCATTTGACGGCCGGGGCGGCGGATACCGCCACACCGGGCAGGCCCAGGCCGTTCATCTTCTCCAGAAAGGCCGCCTTGTCGTCCGCAAGCTCCAGCAGGGCCGCCATGAGCATATCGCCGGCGGCCCCCATGCCGCAGTCCAGATAGAGTGTTCTCATTTCTGTTTCCCTCCCATGTGGTTGATCATGCTGGCCAGATAGCCCGCGCCGAAGCCGTTGTCGATGTTGACCACGCTCACCCCGCTGGCGCAAGAGTTGAGCATGGACAGCAGGGAGGACAGACCGTGGAAACAGGCCCCGTAGCCGATGCTGGTGGGGACGGCGATTACCGGGCAGTCGGCCAGCCCGCCGATGACGCTGGCCAGGGCGCCCTCCATCCCCGCAATGGCGATGATGACGTTGGCGCTCATGAGCTCCTCCAGGTGGGAGAGCAGACGGTGCAGCCCGGCCACTCCCACGTCGTACAGGCGCACCACCTCGTTGCCCAGGGCCTCGGCGGTGAGGGCGGCCTCCTCGGCCACCGGCATGTCGCTGGTACCGCCGGTGGCCACCACCACCTTCCCGCTGCCGTCTGGGGCGGGCAAGCCGCCCACGATGCCGATGCGGCCCATCTCGTAATAGGTGAAGGGGTGGGCCGGGTCAATGGCCGCCGCCGCCTCGGCCGACATGCGGGTGATGAGGATGGTGTCCTGCCCGCCGGAGCGCATGGCGTCCACGATGCGGGCGATCTGCTCCGGGGTCTTGCCCGCGCCGTAGATCACCTCGGCCACCCCCTGGCGGAGGCCCCGGTGGCTGTCCAGCTTGGCAAAGCCCAGCTCCTCGAACGGCTCCATTTTCAGCCTGAGCAGGGCGTCGTTTACATCCACCTGTCCGGCGGCCACCTGCTCCAGCAGGGCCTTGATCGCTCTCTGTTCCATTCAGCGCTCCTCCAAATCCAGCAGAATCGGCTTGAAATAGGGGGCCAAGGCCGCCCGCAGGGCGGCCCGCTCCCGGACGGCCCGCTCCAGCTGTCCGGCCGGAAGCTGGAGCCGTGCCGCCCCGTGGAACACCCGCACCCGGAAGTCAGTGTACCCCAGGCGGAACAGGGCGTCCTCCGCCCCCTCCACCCGGGCCAGGATCTCCCCGGTAATGGCTTCCCCGGTGGGAATCCGGGTGGCCAGGCAGGCATAGGCCGGCTTATCCCAGGTAAAGAGGCCCGCCTCCCTGGACAGGCGGCGTATGTCCGCCTTGGTCAGGCCGCACTCCCGCAGGGGGGAGCGCACCTCCAGCTCCCGCAGAGCCCTCATGCCCGGCCGGTCGCCGGCCTCGTCGGAGGCGTTGGTGCCGTCCAGCAGGACGGTGTACCCGTCGGCCGCGGCCCGCGCCTTCAGCGCGCGGAACAGGTTCTGCTTGCAGTAGTAGCACCGCTCCGCCGGGTTGGCCGCCACCCGCGGGTCGGCCAGGGCGTCCAGCTCCAGCACCGTCACCTCCACCCCCAGTTCCCCGGCCAGCCGGAGGGCGTCGTCCCGCTCAAACCGGGGCTGGAAAGCGGTTTTGATGTAGTATGGGCGGATATCCGCCCCGGCCTGCACCCCGGCGTACAGCAGATAGGCCGAGTCCACCCCGCCGGAGAAGCCCAGGGCGCACTTGGGATGGGCTGCGAAAAACTCGTTCAGCGTCATGGCCCGGCTCCTCACACGTCGAAGCGGTTATAGGCCCGGAAGCAGTCCAGGCACAGCTTTTTCCCATTCTCCAGCCGGAGCAGGTGCTCCGCCGTCACCTCGCCGCAGCCGTCGCAGGGGAGGGACTGGAAGAGCCGGGCCTTCTCGGGCAGGGACAGCACGGCGGGCTTCACGTCGAAAAGGGACGCGGGGGCGGCGTCCTGGAGGTAGCGGAACCGCTCCTCCTTGGTCTGGTACTCCGCCGGAGTGGGGCGGAGCACCAGGCGCACCGCCTTGCCGGTCTTCCGGTTGTAGAAGGAGAAGGCCTGCTTGCCCCGGAGGTGGAAGAGCAGGTTGCCCTTGCCCACGCTGCACCCCAGTAGCACCTGAATGGCGTCCACGCCGCAGGCGTCGTTCTCCGTGATGCACACCACGTCCTCGTCGGCGGAGAAGTCCAGCTCCAGCAGCTCCATGGCGTACCGGGCGGCCTGGAAGCCGATGGTCAGGCCGCCGCATGCGTGGCCGTGGAAGGCCACGCATTTATCCCAGAGGGCTTGTCGATCCATATTCATTCGTCCTTTCTACGGCGTAGGCTAGCCCGCGTCAAACAGGCCGTCAAAGCGCACTTGAATGTAGTCGTTGGGGTTCAGCCGGGTGAGCGTCCCCCCCTCCAGACGGAAGAGACGGTCGGAAATCTTCAGGGCGCTGTCCAGATCGTGGGTGATGAACAGCATGGAGAAGCCCCGGCTGTTCTGGAGGCCCTTGAGCATCCGCAGCAGGTTGGCCTTGCCCGAGGGGTCCAGCATGGAGGTGGGCTCGTCGGCAATGAGGAGGGCCGGCTCCATGGTCAGGGCGCGGGCGATGGCCACCCGCTGCCGCTGGCCGCCGGACAGGGCGTGAATCCGCCGGGTGAGGAAGCTGTCGCAGGCGAAAAGGCCCACGTCCTCCAGCGCCCGCTCCGCCGCCCCGTCCTGAAAGCAGCCGGACAGTCGCATGGGCTCCTCCACCGCCTCCCGCACCGTCATGCGGGGGTTGAGCGCGGCCTGGCTGTCCTGGAGTACCATCTGTACTCCGCCCAGGCGGCGGTGGAGGGCGGCAAAGTCGGCCGCCTCCCCCTGGAACTCCACCGCCCCGTCTCCCTCCAGGGGGAGCAGCCCCGCCAGGGTGCGGGCCAGGGTGGTCTTGCCCGCGCCGGAGCGGCCCACCAGGGAGACGATCTCCCCGCTGTAGAGGGTGAGATCAATGCCGTCCAGCACCCGCTGCCGCCCGAAGGACTTGCGGAGGCCCCGGCATTCCAGCAGCGTGAGCACGCCCCCCCGGTTGCAGGCCAGGAGGCGGCCGTCGGGCTGCGCCGTCAGCTCCGGCGCGTGGGCGGCGCAGTCCGGCAGGCTCTGGGTACAGCGGCCGTAGAAGGGGCAGCCGTGGGGCTGCCGGGTGTAGGAGACGGTGGTGGGGCGGATGCCCCACATGTCCCGCACCGGGTTGAGGCCCACCGCCGACTGGAGCAGGCCGCGGGTGTAGGGGTGGCGGGGGTGGTCCAAAAGGGCGCGGGTGTCCCCCGCCTCCTCCACGTGCCCGTCGTAGAGCACCACCGTCCGCCCGCCCAGGTCGGCGGCCAGCTTCATGTCGTGGGTGATGACCAGGAAGGCGGTGCCCAGCCTGCGGTTTAATTCCTGGATCAGCGCCGTGATCCCCCGGCTGGAGGCGATGTCCAGGGCGCCGGTGGGCTCGTCCAGCAGCACCAGGGCGGGGTTGAGGGCCAGGGCGTTGGCCAGCAGGAACTTCTGCACCATGCCGCCGGACAGCTCCCGGGGATAGCGCTCCAGATCCGCCGTCTCCAGACCCACCAGGGCCATCAGCTCCTCCATCCGCGCCGCCATGGCCGCCCCCCGGTACGCCCGGCACAGCACCTCCCGCAGGTGCTCCGCCAGGGTGAGGGAGGGGTTGAGCCACTCGGCCGAGTTCTGGAAGGAGAGGGCGAACTCCTTCATGCGCAGGGGCCTGCGCGCCCGCTCGTCCATGGCCAGCAGCTCCCTGCCGTTGAGGTACACCTGCCCGCTGACCTGGGCCTCCGGCTCGGACAGGCAGGCGATGGCGCGGGCCAGGGTGGTCTTGCCGCTGCCCGACTCCCCCACGATGGTGAGCATTTCCCCGGCGTCCAGAGCAAAGCTCACCGGGTGAAGGGTGAACTCCGGGTAGGACACCGACAGGTTGTTCACTTCCAGCAGCACGGCTTGTCCCTCCTCTGTTGTTCCTCCAGCCCGCCCACCAGCAGGCGCAGCAGCAGCGTGGACAGCACCAGCGCCCCCACCGGCGGGAGGAGCCACCACGTCCAGAAGTCCGTCCGGTAGAGACCGGGGAAGTCCACGGCCCGGGCGATCATCATACCCCAGGAGCGGGCCAGCGGGTCGGACAGGCCCAGAAAGGCCAGGGAGGACTCCTGGAGAATGGCCCGTCCCACCACCGCCAGGGCATTGATGGTGAGCAGAGGCCACAGCTCATGGCCGATGTGGGTGCGGATGAGGTACCAGGTTCCGCCGCCGTAGAGCCGGGCCATCTGCACGTAGTCCCGCCGCCGGATGGAGATGGTCTTGGCCCGCATCTGCCGGGCCACCGGGGCCCAGGAGAAGGCGGCAATGATCCAGACCAGGTTCCAGGTGCTCTGCCCCAGAAAGGCCCCGATGACGATCATGACCGGGAGCTGGGGGATGGCCAGAAGCACCTGGATCAGAAAGGAGATCAGAGCGTCCGCCCAGCCCCCCGCAAAGCCCGCCAGTATCCCCAGGCCGCCCCCCACCGCAAAGGTGAAGGCGGCGGCGGCCAGGCCGATGCCCAGGCTGCGGAAGAAGCCGGCGGAGATCTGGGCGTAGATGTCCACCCCCAGGTTGTCGGTGCCGAGCCAGTGGGCGGCGGAGGGGGCCTCCAGGGAGCCCCCCGACGGGAGCTGGGCCGGGTGGGGGTATCCGGTGACCCCCCACAGAAAACAGAGGGTCAGCAGCGCCAGCAGGAGCAGGGGAACCAGCCATTTGCGCCTCATGGCCCCTCCTCCTCTCCGTCCAGCCGGCGGTTGACCACGTCCGCCGCCGCCAGGCTGAGGAGCACCAGCACGGCGGACAGGAGGAACACCCCCTGGAGCATGGGATAGTCCCGGTACTGCACCGCTTCCCGCAGGACGGTGCCCAGGCCGGGGTAGGCGAAGACGTTCTCCACCAGAATGGTGCCCCCCACTGCGCCCCCCACGCTGAGGAAAAAGCGGGCCACGATGGGGGTGGCGGCGTTGCGCAGGATGTAGGCGGTGCGGATGCGCCCCGCGGTCAGGCCCTTGGCACGGGCGCTGGTGAGGTAGGGCCTGCCCAGGATGGTGAAAAAGCTGGCCCGGGCGGTAAAAAAGAGCTTGGGGACCGTGACCAGGGTGAGGGCGCACACCGGCATCAGGCTGTGCACCAGGATGTCCCCCAGCCGCTGCCACAGGCCGTCGTATTGGGCAAAGGGGGTGTAGGCCCCGGAGAGGGGAATCCACGCTGCCCGGGCCGCCACCAGGAAGAGCAGGAGCACGCCGGTGAGGAAGGGGGGCACCTCCGCCAGGGCGGAGAGGACCGGGTAGAGCGCCCGGTCGGCCCAGGGCCGGCGGACGCACAGCAGGGCCAGGGCCACCCCCAGGAGCAGGCTGAGGGCCAGGGTGCTCCCCATGATCCACAGGCTCCAGGGCAGGCGCTCCAGCAGAATATCCGCCACGGGCCGCTTATAGTGGATACTCTGGCCGAAGTCCCCGTGGAGGTTGTCCACAATGGTGTCCCTCAGCTGTGGAAAAAAGGGCTTGTCCAGGCCGTAGTAGGCCCGCAGCAGCTCCTTCTGCTCCTCCGAGTAGGCGGCGTCCACATCGTCCCCGGCGGCCCCGGAGGTGTAGTCAAAGGGGTCGCCCGGCATCAGCCGGGGAATGGAGAAGTTGAGGAGATAGATGACCAGAAAGGCCCCCAGCAGCATCAGCAGCTTTTTTCCCATGCTTCTCCTTTCCCGGCGGGGCGGACCTCAGCGCGCCATGTAGGACAGGCGGTTCTGCTCCGCCTGCTGGTAGGCGTAGGTCTTCATCCAGCCGTCATAGACATCCTTGCGGTACATGGAGTAGGAGGACTGGTTGGCGATGACGATGATGGGGATCTCCCGGCTCACCAGCAGCTCCAGCTCCTGAAACAGCTCCACCCGTTTGTCAAAGTCGGTCTCGTATACCTGGCCCTCGGCCAACGCGGTCATCTCGGCGTTGGAGTAGCCGATGGCCCCCATGGAGTGGGGGTTGGTGCCGGAGAACTTGGACTCGTCGGAGAACAGGGTGCGCATGTAGGTGGGGGGATTGTTGCCCCAGCCGCCGTTGCCCACCAGGGCGAACTCGTAGTCGCCGCTGTTGATGCGCCCGTCCCGGGTGGCCGAGTCGTGGGCCTCCACCGCCACCTCGATGCCCGCGGCGGTGAGGCCGTTGCGGATGATCTCCGCGATGGCCAGGTCGTCCCCGTCGTCGCCGCACAGAAGGGTGACGGAATAACCCTTCCCCGCAAAGACGGCGCGGGCCGCCTCCGGGTCATAGGGGTACTGCACCACGTTCTCGTTATAGTACAGGCTGCCCTGGGGGACGTAGCCCGCGCTGCCCACCGTGCCCGCGCCGCGGAACACGCTGTCCACCACGCTCTGCCGGTCGATGGCGGCGTACACCCCCTGCCGCAGGGCGAGCTCCAAAAAGTCGGGGCACCGCTCGTAGTTGATGAGCAGCTTATAGCCCATGTCGTTGGCCTTCTCCACCACGCCGATGGACGGGTCGTTCAAATAGGTGTCCATCAGGTCGGCGGGCAGGGAGGTGATGTCGATCTCCCCGCTCTCAAAGGCCAGCAGGGGGTCGCTCACCGGCACAAACTGGATCTTCTCCGCCGCCTGCTCCCCGTTGCACCAGCCGTCGAAGGCAGTGAACTCATAGCTGCCGGTGGCCCCGTCATAGGCGGTGCAGGCATAGGCCCCGCTGCCTGTCAGATAGCCCTCCCCGGTGTAGGAGTTGGGATCGTCCACGCTCTCCCAGATGTGCTTGGGCAGGATCACGAAGGAGCCCAGGTTGGACAGGGTGTCGGCGTTGGCCTCCTTCACGGTGATGGTGATGGTCTGCTCATCCACCACCGTATAGTGGTCCACCAGATAGCCGTCCCCCACCCCCAGGGAGTTGGACACCGGGGGGTGCTCCTGATAGTAGTCCAGGGTGAAGGCCACGTCGGCGGTGGTGAGGGGCGCGCCGTCCTGGAATTGGGCGTCTGCAAAGAGGGTGAAGGTGTAGTCGTTGCCGTCCATGGACCAGCGCTCCGCCAGCCAGGGCACGTCGCCGGTCTCGTCCTTCTCCAGCAGGCTGCCGTACACCAGGCGCATCTTGGCCGTGCCGGGGCCGCGGGACTGGTGCAGATAGGGATTTGGGACGCCCCAGTCGGTGCCCCCCTCCAGGCGGAGGGTCTCCACCCGGCGACCGGAGGCGGAGCCGCTCTCCAACGGGGCCGTCGGGGTGACGGCGGCCTCCGGCGCGCCGCCGCAGCCGGCCAGCAGGCCGGCGCACAGGGCGCCCGTCAAAAGCAGGCCGACCGCTCTTTTTCCATACTTGCTCATGGGTCTCTCTCCTTTTCTTCCCCGGACACAAAAAAAGCCCACCATGTGCGCGCAGGCGCACATGGTGAACTTCGGTTCACCGGTTTCAACGGCCGGGGGATGGGTGTGGAAAAAGGCTTCAGCCTTTCTAAAGCCGCTTCAGCGGCTCGTTTGGCTCAGTATAGCAGAAAAAGGGCGGGGCTGTCAATCCTGTTCCCCCGATTTCGTGTAGGTTTGTCAAACATATTGGACGGTGAAC
>NZ_JH417783.1:488-4804 GCF_000239295.1 Flavonifractor plautii ATCC 29863 | reverse complement strand
GGCCGGAGCGGGACCCCTCGCTCCGGCCGGCCTGTTTTTTCTCCACAGCGTCCTACATCCCGTCTCCGTAGTAACGCCGGGCCAGCTCCACAATGGCATTTAAGCACTTGTCATCCCGCTGCCGCCAGAGCAGATGCTCCTCGCTGGGCGGGATATCTCTCAGGGGGACGAAGACCACGTGCTCTCCGGCACTGAAGCGATAGAGCTCAGACAAAACAGCAATCCCGCATCCGCAGGCCACCATGGTGAAGATTTGGGGAATGGAGTCCGCCTCCTGGACCACGTGGGGTGAGAAGCCATTCCGGCCGGCATAAGTTACCACCGTGTCAAACTCCACACCGGAGATTTTGTAGTCTGGGACCAGAAACGCCTCATGCCGCAGTTGAGAGAAGCTCAGCTCTCCCGCCCCAGCCAGGGGGTGGCCGCCGGGCAGCACGGCGCAGATCTGGCTGACGGACAGGCTCTGCCGCCCCACGTTGTCCGCCCGGGGCCGGCCAAAAGCCAGGACGAAGTCTGCCATGTGGTCATCCAGGGCGCGGAGAAGGCCGTTTTCGCTGTAAAAGCGCAGCTCCAGCCGGAGGTTGGGGTATTCCTCCTCGATATGCCGCCGCAGGCCGGCAAAGGTATCGCAGACCCGGTCCCGGGGCAGGCCGAAGCGGACCAGGCCCGAGATGTCGCCCGCCGCCGTCCGGGCATTGTTCACCCCCTTACGATATACCTCCAGCATCTCCTCACACGCCCGTGCGAACTCCTCCCCCGCCGCTGTCAGTGCCACTGTCCGTGTGCTGCGCTCCACCAGCCTGAGGTTCAGTTCGCTCTCCAGCGCCGCGATGCTTTTGCTCAGGGCTGGCTGGGTGATGTATAGCTGCTTCGCCGCCTGAGTGTAGCTTCCGGACTGGCAGAGCGCATAGAAATGGGACATCTGCGCGATAGTCATACAGCCACCTCCTCGTGGTATGGCCATTATATAACATTTCCTTATAAATAAAAAGGAAAAACATGAATTTAACAAATAAGCCGACCCGTGTTATAGTTGCCATGGAGAGAGGTGTGCGGTGAAACCGCACCAAAGACAGAAGGAGGAAGAACGATGAAACAGACAAACGCATCCCCCAAGCACAGCTCGTGGGTCTACTACCTAGGGACGCTGGCCATGCTGGCGAGCATGCTACTGCTCCCCCATCTGATCCCGTCCTGGGCTGACGGGATCACCCCCGCCGGCGTGTCCATCGCCTGCGTGTTTGTGGGTGCCATTATCGGCATCCTGACCACCAACGACCTGATCCTGTGCGCCCTGTTCGCCATGGGCGGCCTGGTAATCAACGGCATTCAGACCCCTGCCCAGGTGATCAGCTCCTTTATGGGCGCCTCCTATGTGTGGCAGATCGTGGTGCTCTATGCCCTGTGCTACGTCATCATCCGGGACAACACCGGCGAGGTCATCGCCCGGTTCCTCCTGACCCGCAGATTCACTCAAAAATACCCGATGGTCATGGTGATGATGCTCCTCTTCGCCTTTGGCCTGGCCGCCGCCTTCATGGGGGTGTTCGGCGCCCTCATCGTGGGTTTCACCCTGCTGGATGGAATCTACGCCGAGGCCGGTATCGAGCCCAAAAGCAAGCTGGTCCGCCTGCTATGCCTGGGCGCCTTTATCACCATGTGTATCGGCCCTATGACCATCGGCAGCATGGCGGCCCTTAATCTGGCGGCAGGGCAGTTCTTTCTGGCCGCTGCTGGGGTGCAGGTAGTCACCTTCCGCTTCGTGGCGGAGGCCTTTGCCATTCTCATTGCCTTCTGCGCCGTCTTCGCTCTGGCCCTGCGCTTCCTCTTCCGGTGCGACATCCGAGCCCTGGGCCGGGTAGATCTGGCCCAGGCCCTGGCGGACAAGCCCCTGCGCCTGACCCGGAGGCAGTGGATCCCCCTGGCCGCCTTTCTGATCATCGCCCTCCACTCCTTCACCAGCCCCTACTGGCCTGAGATGCCGGTGCTGAGCGCCCTAAAGGAAATGGACACCGTTCTTTTTACCTCAGTGGCCCTGGCGGTGCTGGCCCTTATCCGGGTGGACGGGGAACAGATCTTCTGCCCTGTGGAGGCCTTCACCAAGGGCGTGAGCTGGCCCATTGTCATGGCCGTGGCCTCCATGGCAGCTATCGGCGGCCTGCTGGTGGCCGACGAGTACGGCATCAAAGCCTGGCTGACGCAGGCCCTGGGTGGCCTCTTCTCCAATCACAGCCCCCTGCTCTTTGTGGCCATGACGGTACTTATTACCTTGCTGCTCACCAACTTCTTCTCTAACACAGCCACCCTGCTGGTGGTCTCCTCCCTGGTATCCGCCCTGAGCGGTCCCCTGGTGGATGCAGGGTATGACATCACCATCCTGGCCGTGGCCATCTCGCTGAGCTCCATGGTGGCCTACCTCACCTACGCGTCCAGCGGTCAGGCAGCCATCCTGCTCAGTCAGAAAAACATGGACAACAAATTCATCTGGACCTACGGTATCGCGGCTATGCTGCTCTATGCGGCGGTGGTTATTCTGGTGTCCGCGGTGTGCCTCTTCTTTTGAAAGGAGTGTTTCGCCATGAATTATCCCTCTTTGGTGTCCCTGAGGGAGGTTGCCCCCAGGGACGGCTGGCAGAAATTCAAGACCGTCCTTCCAACCGAGGTTAAGCGGGAGCTTATCTGTAGTATGATCGACTACGGCGCCCGTGAGCTGGAGATCGGCGTCTTCAGCTCCGACCCCGTCCGGGGCCGGCAGTACCAGGATCTGGACTCCCTCTGCCAAATGGTGCTCCCCTACGCCGCCGAGAAGGGCGTCAGAGTGACCGCCCTGGTGGAGAGCGTGGAGGCCGCCCGACGGGCCAGTACGCTGGGCATCCGCCACGTGGACTTCTTCCTCTCCGTCAGCGACACCTTCGGCCGGGGCTTCGGCTCCACGCCGGTGGAGGCCTTCGCCACCCTTGAAGCCATCGCCAGCCTCCCGGATCTCCAGGTGCAAGCGGCCCTGGGCGCGGTCTTCGGCTGTCCCTTCGGCGATGCCACCCCTCTGGAGAAAACCCTGGCCTATGCCCGGCGAGCCATGGAGCTGGGGGCCTCCTCCCTGGGCCTGGGAGACTCCGCCGGAATGGCCGACCCCATCCATACCGAGCGCATCCTGCGGGGGATTCTGGAGCGCTTCCGGCCAGAGCAGATCTCACTGCACATCCACAACACTGAGGGATTTGGTCTTGCCAACTGCGTGAAAGCCATGGAGTTGGGCTTTACCCGGTTTGACGTGTCCCTGGCCGGCATGGGCGGCTGCCCCGTGATTCCCAATGCCAAGGGGAACATTCCCACCGAAGATTTCGTCAATCTGCTCCACAAAATGGACATCGACTGCGGCATTGATCTGGATCGCTGCACCGTGGCCTCTTTGGACATGAGCCGCCGGATCGGCGCACCGGTCATCAGCAGTATGGTGGGCAACACCCTTCTGAAACAGGATGCCTCCCCGCTACCTTGTTAAATGAACGGCTACCTATGTCTAAAAAAGCGCCCGCCTGCGCATAGCAGTTGGGCGCTTTTTTCATGTGCATCTCGGAATGTATAGGCTGGAACCTTCGTTTACTGTCCTTCCTTCTTCTCCCGTTCCGCCATCTCGCCAGCAATCTTCTGGAAACTGTCGGCAATAAATCCATAGTTCTCCCGGCGGTGGGGTACCAGGCACTCGCTACAGTCCTTGACGCCGCTTTCCAAATAGGTGAAGTTTCCCCCGCACTTCCGCCCCAGCATATAAAGCGGGCAGTAGCAGAACAGGCAGTTGAACTCCGTCCCCTCCGGCACCGGGTGGCAGGGGTAATATTCGCACTCCTTGTTGGTATAGAAAGCGAAGTGCTTGCCCTCCCAGTATTTTTTTTGTTCGCCCATAACCGTATCTCCTTCCCGTTGCGTCAATTCTCTTTTGTCTCCTCCCAAGGGGTAAACAGACAGTAGGCGGGGCATAGCTCCCCCATATAGATCCACACGTTCTCCCCCATCTCCACCGGCTCCGGGAAGGTCAGGTTGGGGATGAACAGCTTCAAAGTGGTACGTTTCTTCCCTTTCAGATTTACCCCCTCCGCCGTGGGGTGGGTCCGGAATTCCTCTACCTGCTGTGCCAGGTCGGCGATGCCCAGCTCCCGCGCCAACCGGGGCAGCACCTCGTTCTCCTTACAGTAGGATACGTGGTCGGGGTTCTTGATCCAGGTGAGATTCAGCATAGCGGTCTCCTTCCTTTCTGCTCGTCGTCACTGTCTCCTGCATAAAGCTGCGGCCGCGGCAGATCCCATGATCCGCCGCGG
>NZ_JH417783.1:0-411 GCF_000239295.1 Flavonifractor plautii ATCC 29863 | reverse complement strand
GGCCGCGGCAGATCCCATGATCCGCCGCGGCCGCTTTTCCGCGCGCTTTCCCGGCGCACACCGACGTGCGCCCCACTCTCAAACACCATAGGTCTTCCGGCTCGTGCCTTTCCAGAGCGATCTCGCTCCTGCGTCTGCCGTTCCGCCTTCTCAGGGCCCTGCCCCAATGACCGGCTCACGCCTCGAACGGCAACCTCAAGCACATACGGCTACGGGTATAGCTCCGGACTCCCACCGGCTTCCCTCATCCCTGCGCCTGCCCGAAGGGCAGCACTCGCGCAGAGTCATGATGCTCCATATAAACTTGGCTGTGCACCCTTATTATACTCCATGCAGGCCAAAAGTCAAGAGACGGGTGGCGGTCCTGCTGCCTCGGCTGTGTAGGACTACAATACATATTGGACATCTGAA
>NZ_JH417782.1 GCF_000239295.1 Flavonifractor plautii ATCC 29863 | reverse complement strand
TTTCAATTTGCGAAAATTATTGTACCTTATCAGTATCCAAACGAACTAATTGACGGAGGAGAATTTCTAAACCAACTATTGTATGAGGAATGTACTGAACTGGAATCTGAAGGATTCTTGGTAAAACAAATTCCGATGTTTAATTCTGGGTATTTTTGCCGTTTACATATAGGAGATATTCGAAGATCATTTGATAATATTTTTTCTAACTTGCGGAAATATGCAGACCCTAAGATTCCAATTGTTATCACAGAAAAAGAACAACAGAATCAAATTTGCGTCATGATTGAAAACTATAAAAGTAAGCAACCTTTGAAGACAGCAAGCCATAAAATAGGTTTAATGACTATTCAGACATTAGTAGAACAGAATGGTGGTTCAGTAAATATAGAGCATGATATTACTAAATTTTCTATTGAAATTCTTCTACCAGTTATGCAAGTACCTGATTGTAATAGCGATATTTAATTGGGATCAATTACATGTATATGATTAAAAATAAGAATTATTAAGGATTTGATGTGCCAGAAAATAAGAAATGAGATTTATACTATCCTCATGTTAGATTGATTCGATCAACATAAATATCTAAACAAATATGAGGAGGTATATTTCAATGAAAAAATTAGCAAATCAAATCATGAGTTTTATCCTGGTCTTAACAATGGTATTTGCAACGGGTACTACAGCTTTTGCCGCAGAGCAAAATAGTACATTGTACAAAATACAACAGCTTGTACAAAAAGCGGAATCAGAAAGAGAACGGTACGGTGAAGCCACAGATGAAACCGCTAAACAGTTACAGGTTGCCCTTGAAGCTTTTGGGGTGGAAACTGGTTCATATTCAGGGACTCAGCCGGTTGTCTTAGAGGATGTGATCGCTACTAGAGGCTATGGACAAACACATGATTTAGGAAAGGGTTGGACATATAGAGTTGATAGACCGTCTTCTGACAATGCTAAGCCCCATGTACATGTAGATAATAATAGCAAAAATATTCATGGTGTAGAAAACGTAGATGGAACACCAAGTCATGGGAAAACTCTTGACGGTTCGAAAGTTCCTAAAGATGTCCAGAAGAAAGTTAAAGATTCAAAAGATTATAAAAAAGGACAAAAAGATTTGAAAAAGATGCAGGAAGCGAAAAGAGAGATACACCGCAGAAAATTGAATTTGTCTGTGAATAAAGACCTGCTGATTGCAGCCGGTATTTTTGTCACAGCTGTAGGCGTTGCCTTTGTAGCACCTGAATTTCTTCCTGCATTGTTAGCCGCTGTTTAACATTTGCAGGAGTGTGGTGAAATGGTAAATTATATATTTAAATTAGAATTCAACTATAAGGATACGATTTTTTTTTCTATCCAAAATGAAGAACGAGATGTAGCTCTTATTGTGTTTGAAGATTGTTGTCGTAAAGGAGAATTGCTTAAAGATTTCCCTTTTCTGTGTCCACAGTACTATTCTTCCGAAGAAGAATGGGACGATGATCGCAATTTGATAACAGCAAGTGTTTATGCTCTAATTGAAGAAGAGTATCCGCCAGAAATGCAAGATGATATAGAATATCTTGTTGAATCCATGATAGAATATAAACCTGCTGTAAATCATAAAGTGCAGTTTTTTAATAATCCGACGGTTAGAAAATATTACAGTGAACGAACAGAAAATAGAATGCAATTTATTAATTATGTATTGTCCTTATGTGAAAATAAAGAGACAGTATCCTTAAATGAAGATGACTTCAATCACCTAACACAATATAAAGCTAAACGTGACAATTAACTCAAAAGACCCACCCGATTATCTGATAAGGTACAATAATTTTCGCAAATTGAAA
>NZ_JH417781.1:731-17163 GCF_000239295.1 Flavonifractor plautii ATCC 29863 | reverse complement strand
ACACTACTTTGCTCAACGCCCTATCTGGGCGCACTGTATCAATGGTGGCCTTGCCCAGGGCCTCAGAGATGTACTTATGGGTGCTCTGCTCGTTGCCGCCCAGATAGAGGATGGTGTCCGAGTTGCCGGGGATGGTTTCCCAGGAGTCCTTGTACAGCTCCTTGATCTGGGCCATGTTCTGAATGATGGTGCTGGAGGAAATGTTGCGGGAACGCATGGTGGCCAATTCACGGGTGTACCCTGGCAGCGGCATAGCCGCAAACTCATCCAATACAAAGTGGACGTGCCGGGGCAGCGCCCCATGATGGATCTGGTCTGCGCTGTAATAAAGCATCTGAAACGCCTGGGAATAGAGCAGGGACACCAAGAAATTGAAGGTGTTGTCATTGTCCGGGATCACGGCGTAGAGAGCGCATTTCTTTTCTCCCAGGGTATAGAGGTCCATATCGTCGTGATCCGTGATGGCCCGAATCTGGGGCAGGTTAAAGGGGGCCAGACGAACCGCGGCGGATACCAGGATGCTCTTGGCTGTCTTGCCCGCGCTCTGCTTGAATACTTTGTACTGCCTGAGAGCCACGCTCTCCGGGTTCTCCCGTTCCATGGCCTGGAACAGCAGATCCAGGGGGGAAAGATACTCGTCATCCTCCTCTCGAACCTCCGCGTATTCCAGTACCCGCATGACCATGGAGAAGTTCTGCTCATACTCCGGGGCCTCCTGGAACAGCATGAGGATGATGGCCTGGAGGAGCGCCGTCTCCGCCTATAGTGATAGGTAATCCTTTGAAGTAATCGCCGGATTTTCCCCCACTCCACACCGGACATGCGACTTTCACCGCATCCGGCGTTCCATCGATTGTGTTATCAGGCATTTAATCAATCACCAATAGAAAGTTGTTCAGATTTCCGCCAATTTCGCAGCGGTGCGCAGGTTGTTGATTTTGGTCAGTTGTTTTCTTGTTACAGTCAGTTGCTTGCAGACGCTCTTGAGAGCGGCCGTGTCCTGGTCGGTCAGCAAGGGCAGATACCGCCTGTGGAGCAGCACCAGATTGCTGTATCGCTCCTGGCCGCCTTGCTCCTTTGGAACCTTCATGTGACACACGATACTGTCCGGCTGCAAGAACCATTCGCCGCTGACAGCGCACTTGCCCTTCTGGGCAGACAGCAGGGAGAGCCTGCAATCGGCGTATTCCAGACTGTGGCCTTGCGGCGGATGTTCCCGCAGATACGCAAACAGGGTCGTATCCATCTCCAGATTATCGTGTATCTTTTTCCGTCCCGTCGGAGAGAAGCAGCAGACGGCGGCGCTGATTCCGATTGCGGTTTTATACTTGATGAACGCAATGGGGTAGATTGGCCGGTTGATACCGGACACATACCGCACCATTTGAGAAGCGCCGAAACGCTCCTTTTCACTGTCCGTCATGGCACCGCCCTCCCGGACGAGTTGACAGCCGGTTTCCGTGTTCAGACGGTTGGTCAGCACTGTCATAACTCTGCGGTGGATTTTCCGGCAGTCCAGACTGATACAGGTAGCGATCCTGTAGTAGTTCTGGATGCCCAACACCATTTCGTCAAACAGGCCGATTTCGTCCGGCTGCGTCCGCCCTCGGGCTGGCTTTGCGATGCGCTTTGCCTGCTCCACCAGCTTGCTTTCTTCCAACTGTAGCTTTTTGTCACAGATGTGGGACTTCACGACATACTTCCCGCCCTTGTGGTACACCATGATTTTGAAGCCAAGAAACTCGGAGTATCGCTTTCGGACATTGACAATGCGTGTTTTCTCCGGGGAGACCTCCAGCTTTAACCGTTCGGCAATCCATCTTGTGACAGCTTCCATGGTCTTCTCCGCGTCCTCTCGGTTCCGGCAGAAGATACGGAAGTCATCCGCATAGCGCACGATGAACATTTCCTTGAGATTGCTGATCCGCATTTTCTGATAACCGTAGCTCTTGTCAAATACTTCTGAGGTACGGATGGTGCGCCATTTGCCATAATGGTTTGCCACCGGGTGATCCAACCATTGGTTGTCAATCCAGTGATCCAGCTCATTGAGTACCACATTGGCCAACAGTGGGGAGATGATCCCGCCCTGGGGCGTTCCCTTAGTCGGGTAGACGGTGCTGCCGTCCGGCATACGGATAGGAGCCTTCAGGATACGCTTGAGGACAAACAGAAGCTGTTTGTCCTGGATGCCCATAGTCCAGAGCTGCTTGATCAGTTTGCTGTGGTTCACATTGTCAAAGAATTCTTTGATGTCGAACTCCAAAACATAGTGTAAATGTGCCCGTTGCAGCAGGGAGTAAGTACGGGAAATTGCGTGCTCTACTGACCGATTCGGGCGGAACCCATAGCTGTTGTTGCTGAACTTTGCCTCACAGATGGGTTCCAGGATTTGTTTGATGCATTGCTGCACCAATCTGTCCCAGATACAGGGAATACCCAGCGGCCTGGTTTTGCCGTTTGGCTTTGGAATGTCCTTCCGGCGCACTGGTTTGGGACGGTAGCCGTGTTCGCTGCCTGTGACAATTTTTCTGACCTTACCGATGACCTCAGCCGGTGGAAGCCGTCCAATGTCACCGATATTCTGCTTGTCTGTTCCTGCTGTGTAGCTGCCTGTGTTGGTCTTGATATTTCTGTAGGCCAGCATGATGTTGTCCGGGCTTAATACCAGTTCCATCAGGCCGGTGAATGTTTCACCGGCTTTGCTTTTGGCGTACAGTTCGTCAAATGTCCGCTGCATACCGTAATACTCGGCGTGCCGCTGGGCGTCCATACACAGGACTCTTTTCCTTTCTTTTGGCATAAGGCATCACCTCCCGTTTGGAAAAGTGACCCTTTTGGTCTTACTCGAATCCTTATGATTGGATTGAATAATGCCTGTTTCCACAATTCGACTTGTGACCATTCCTCCATCCCCATTACAGGGACTTCTTCGGTTCGATCACTACTTTTCAGCAGCGGTTCACCCGCTTATTGTTCTTCGCCGGGTTCTTTCTTGCGAAAGCCGCTGCCTTTCCTCGTTCCGGTAATTCTATCTGTGCATCTATACCTTTAGGTTTCCGCTATGAGCCTGCCGGCTGGGATGTGCCTGTAACACAACATGGTCGTTCGTAGGGCAAATTTCTACTAAACCACACCGGCTGCGCTTGAACGCACCCATACATTTCTATATGGTCTTCTTATAGACCCGTACATTCGCGGATTCGTCAGTTCGCCTGCCAGGGCGAACATTCTAACCATGGGTATTTTATAGACCCTTGGCCTATAGGCAACACAGTCTGCCTCCAGACCGCTTTCGGTCACCGTTGGCGGCGGCTACGGTTGCTCTCAGCCGTTGTCGTGGGGCTTCGTACACCGGCTTTGCAGCCGATGCACGCCCACCGAGGGCAGGCGTTTCAGGGCGTTACCCCGTCATTCCACCTGTCGAATTACCAGTTATCCAAACAACGGTATTTTGTTGTTTGTCCGCTGACTTTTTACCGTCAGCGAACGAGTCGCACTGGTCCAGAACGGATCAGATTCATGGCTGCCCTTTGGTGTGGTAGCCTGGATGAGATTATTAACCAGCTTGAGGACATCTTTTTCATCTTTCAGATAGCGGAATGGGTTATACCCGTCCGACTCCTCCAGGTTGACCAGGTTGAGTACCCGGATGTCATATCCCTTGCTTTTCAGCCACCCTCCGGTGGCTGTGAGCACCTCCATTTTCGGGTCGGTAATGACATAATTGGTGTTGGCCTCCAGAATGTTTGGTTTCACATAGCTGCGGGTCTTAGCCGCGCCGCTGCCGCCAATAACCAGGACGTTGAGGGAGCGGCGGTGCTTGTGGGTGTCCAGGCCCAGGCGGACATGGCGGGTCAGGATCTTGTTCTCTTTTTGGCGGAACATGGCATTGACCTGCCGTGGAGATCCCCAGGCAGCGGAGCCGTGCTCCTCGCCGTCCCGAGTGCGCCGTTGCTCAGAGGCGTAGACGCATAGGCCCATGATATAGAGGCTGGTGCAGATCAGGATGGACAGCAGGCTTTTGTCTGTCCAATGGATATCCAGCGGGTGCTGGAGCGCCGTTGTCAGGTTGGTAAGAAGTTCCGGCAATCCACGCCCCAAGGATTGGGCAATGAGCAATGCGCCCCAGACCACCGGAACATAGAAAAACAGGGCCAGGATAATGTCCCCGGCCCTGGAGCTTTGTTTCATGAAAACTCACCTCCAGACAAAACACAGGGGACTCAGCAGATGGATTCGTCTGCTGAGTCCCCCTATTTATGGTGTGATGATAACACACGGAATGTGCTGTTGTTTGGCATAAGCGATGGTATTTCTGGTTCCGCCGCTCTCACCTGTATAGACCGCAATCACCCGTCCGGAGTGATCTACCATCCATTCATTGCGGCGCTGGTATGCGGAATAGGAGAACTCCCTACTAATGCAGCGCACCATATCTGCGTGCCGTATCACCTCCACATAACGACTAGTCCAAGACGCACTCCAATGAAGCCCAAAAATTTCATACGGAAGTGCGCAGATCAGCTTCAGTCGGTTATCTGATACTCTGCGTTTAAGAACCAGCTCTGCCGCGCAAATATCTACCCCCTTTGCCATACCTGAAATAAATGTAGTAAACCCATCTTCTATCGCTCGGTCGATTTCCAGTCCTAATTGTACACATAGCGGTTCTTCGGGAATTTTCAGCTTTTCTGGCCTGTGTCCCGTAAAGCAGCAACGGTGCTGCCGTAGTTCTTGCTCATGCATAAACCACTCCTCCCTAGGTATAGACTATAACATTATCCAATGTAATAGTCTATACCTTTAGGTGGGCAATTCCATATTATCTAACTACAACATTAGATAATAGGAGCATGAGATATGGTAAAACTAAATGTGTTGGCATTGCTGGAGAAACAGGGCAGGACAAAATATTGGCTCTATAAGCAACTTGGAATGAGCTATCAGAATTTCAACCGCATGGTGAACAATGAAACTCAGTCTATCAAATTGGAGCGAATTGAAACCCTGTGTTTATTGCTAAACTGCACACCAAATGACTTGTTTGTAATCGATTGTGAGTGTGAACATACTCCCCAACAGTAGGGGCATTATCTCTGTTTGGGGTGTCCTTTTTGTCTGTTTCTGGCCGGAGCCGCTTTGTGCTGCCGATTCAGCTGCTCCCGGTACCCCTTCAGCTGTGCCAGAACAGAGGGGCGCTCATGGGTCGTCTCCGTACTGATTTCGCTCTTGGAGATACTGGAGCTGCCGCTGATACCGGCCAAGTCGAACTCCGACCGAGACTCTTTTTTTGGCGTTTTTTCCTCCCGGATCACGGAATCCCGCATGGGGGCTTGCTCCTTGGCTGGTGTACTCTGGCGATCCTGCGGAAGGTATCGGATGCGCGCAAAAATGAGATTGGCGCGCTCCAGCTCTGTGACTGGCATGGCCACATCTACCACCTTGCCGCGACCATCCGAATCCCGGATGACAGAAAACAGGATCTTCTGTTTGACTGCCCTCTGCTTGAATGCCTGATACTGTTCCGGCGACATTGGGAACATTCGGATATCCCGTGTCTCCCTGAGCATTTTTCCCATGTTGACCTTCCCGGACAGGGTCTTGTGATGCTTTGCCAAAGCCAGCGTGATGGCCAGTAGATTTTTGAGAGCGGATGCACCCAGCCGAACCGTCACTTCTGTGCCGGTCAACATCATGCGAACCATCTGGTCGGCAGCCTCACCGCCTCCGATGTTCATCGTGTTCCACCTCTTTTCCTCTTGTTTCGGTTTTGCGGATATCTTCTTCCATCTGCTTACTTGCCGTCTGGATTTCCCGGCACAGGTCCAGCTTTTTGCGTTCTGCGCGGATCTGCCGGTTCAGATCGGCAAGTTGGTTATACACCTCCGTTTTTTCTTGAGTCAGATGCTCTGATGGGACGCCGCACCGCTCCAGCAGACGCACGGCCTCCATGTAGCGGGCAAACTCATCTTCCATGCCGGACAGCCCGTTCTCATAGAGTGCCTTGGCCGGTGCCAGGGCCTCCACATCCGCCAAGGCGTCGTACACCGCCTGCCGCTTCTTTTTGCGCACATTGAGGATGGTGCGCTGCTTCATCAGATTGGCCAGCGTTTCCTCTGTGCGGCTTTGATAGGCAGTCATTTCGTCAGTGGTGGAAATGTTGTTCTCTCGCAGAAAAGCGAACTGTGTTCGGTACTGCTCAAACTTCATGACTTCCTGCCGCAGGTGCGGCGTCATCCTGGGGGGATACTGTCGCTGTTCGATTTTTCCCAGCAGGTAGAGATAATGAACGTACAGGGCCAAAAAGCCCGTGTGTTTGGGGTGTCTGCGGTAGGGACGAAACATGGGTCTGTCCGCAAAAGCGGCCCGTTGACCTGTCTCGATTTCCTCCAAATTGCCCAGGATGGCGGCACGGATACTGTCCTCTGTGAATGCGGCATTTTTTCTGCCTGGATACTGAAACCGCTCCTGCCCCCGCAGACGGAATCCCAGACGGTTTCCGTGGCGGATCTCGTAGCCCTTGTGCTCCATGAGCAGGAAGAAGTGTCCCAGGTCATTGGCGTCCTCAATGGACTCCCGGAGATCCGCCTCCAGCATGGAGCGGAAGGTGGGTTGACCCTTGGATTGACGCAGCCACTCCACATAGCTCATGGATTTGGAGGCCTCTCCAGAGAGAATCACGGAGAGGCCGTGCTCCCGGCACAGCCGGTCTGAGATGGCCCGGATCTGGCAGTAATAGCTTCTGGCATTGCTATGATATTTCTCGCCGGTGTCCGCGTTCACGGAGTTGAACACAATGTGTGAGTGGATGTGCCCCCGATCCACATGGGTAGCAATTACCGCCTCGTAACCGTTCAGATGCTCCGCAGCGAAAGTCTTGGCAATTTCCAGAGCCAGCTCGGGAGAGATTTCACCGGGCTTGAAGGACTGGACAATATGGTAATACTGGACGCCCCCCATGTTTTCGGTGTCCCGTTTCGTCTCCAGCATCTGACGGCACTCCCGGCCTGGCTCACAGCCCTGATGGGCGGTGAGGATCTTCTGCTCCGTCTTATCGCCATTCAGGATATAGTCGATCCCGATATCCAACCGACCTTTTCGAGCCAGGATCTTGGTGACAGCCATTACGGATTGGCCACCTGGTACATCAACTCATAGACTTTATCCAGCAGGAACAGTCCACGCCTGGCATCCTCTGCCGTGGCGATACCGGCATTGACGCTGCGGGCGATCTGGTTGATGTTATTGCCGATGTGATGGATCTCCGTGCGGAGATCCTTGATCTCCTGGGAGGGTCTGGCCCGAATCGGAGTCCCATCGATGAGCCGGACGATATAAGCCCGTTTACACAGCCCGCAGAGTTTGGCCTGCTGGCAGAGTTGCTGATACTGCTCCGGCGTCAGTTCGATGTGCAGATGGTGTTTTTCTTTGGGGAGTCCCAAGCGTGCCTCCTTTCTGCGGCTCTGCCGCAAACCTTCCGCCCGCAGGCGGCATTGGGGTCAGGGGTTTCCCCTGCAAGCGCGCAAAATGTACATTTGCGCTATGCTTGCCCAACGCCGCCCTAGGCGGCGTTGGCTCGGCCCCGCCGAAGCAGGGCCTATTTTCAAGCGGTAAGTGGATTATAATCATGGCAGGCAGAGCCTGCCAGCTCCATGGAAAAGAAAAATCACCGCTCTGGACCAGAGAGGTGATGTCTGCCTTGCAGGCTGGAATGCTCAATATTCCTCTGACATAAACTCATCTCCATACAAGGGTGTCTATGTTAGCACCCTGAAGGTTAAAAAATCCGGGCAGGGTGTCTAATGTGACACCCTGCCCAAACTACAATATACTACCAGAAAACTCATCAAGGACAATCGGCAGACAGTACGCCGTCACACACCCTGGGCCAGTTCCCGCTCAATCCGTTCCTTGGACAGGGCGGCATAGGCATCCGTAACCTCGATGCCAGTGGCGGAGTAACCCTCCAGCACGGCAGCCAGCACCGTGCTGCCGGAACCGGCAAAGGGGTCCAGAATACGCCCTCCCGGCTCGGTGATCTTTACCACATCCCGCATGAGCTGCAAGGGCTTTTCCGTCAGGTGGATGCGGTTCTGGGGATTGCCGTACTTGAATACGCCGGGCAGACAGGGGACTGGTCTGCTGATAGGCATATCCCCGTTGGAACCCCAGACAATGTACTCAGCCTGCTGGCGGAAACGGCCCTTCTGGGGACGGCTGTTGCCTTTGTCCCATACAGCGGTACCGCGCCAGATCCACCCCGCCCACTGGAGCGCATCAGTGGCCGCGGGGAGCTGCCGCCAATCGATGAACATGCACACAGGGGCACCGGGTTTACAGACCTTGCGGGCATCATAGAGCCATTCAGCGGCCCAGCGGGTCCAGGATCGCTGATCCTTGGAGTCGCCGTCAAAGGGAGGGGGCGCGCTTTCCCCCATGCTGGAATATTTCTTGTCGGTGGACTTGTTTTTCTCCGCCTGGGTCCGACCCCCGGAGGCATAGGGGGGATCGGTGATGACCGCATCGAAGGTATTAGGGGCAAACTCGCGCAGGACCTTCAGCGCGTCGCCGTGGATAATCTCCCAACTGGGACGGATCGCAGTGATGTTATCGCTCATAGGCATGTTTCTCCTTCTTTCCTTTGGATTGATCTTGGAGCGCGGACAGTTCCGTCTCCACATATTCGCTGATGATACACAGCGCCTCATGGTAACTGTGGCAATTCCCTCCGGTGATGCGGTCGCACATCTCTTTGGCCTGGTCACCCATGCCATGCTCCCGGAGGGTTCTGGACGCTGCCCCCATCAGGTTGAAGATGTTACCGTCTTGTTCAATCAGCGAACAGTACGGTTTCGATCGCTCCTGCTGGTGGGGCTGCCCCAGGAAACCACCCAGCCGGTTGGGTACATAGTCGGACAGCCAAGTGCCTCCAAACTGGCTGTGTGTCTGAATCCGCCACATCGCAAGCTTTCCCACATTCAGCTGAACCCCATCAAAAGAGAGCAGCAGGTTTGTGAGACCGTCGTGCTGGAATGTGGCCGCGTTTTCGAACTTGGAGCCGTTCAGCAGGATTCCTTCCTGAGTAAGCAGCTCGTTGATGCCGTCCACCCATTCCTGAAGGTCGCCGCCGCAGCCCTGGAGGATCAGCCCCTCCTCATCGGTCATGTGCCGCAAGTCCTCCGTGGTCTTTTCTCGGATCATTTGACCTCCTCGCGCTTGGCGCTTTTCTTTCTTCTGGGCGAAGTGCGTCCCTTCGTTTTCAAATCGGTTACCACTGGGATATCCAGTTTATTGGCGCGATGGATCTCCGCCCACATCCCTTCCGTGACCGGTCCATAGACATTGACCTGCTGACACTTTTCTACCAGCCGAAGGCCCATCTCCCGTGCGGCCTGATCCTGCACCGGATCGCCCGGATCTGCGATGGGTGGGAACATGAGATGGGGGCAGACTGGGATGTCGCCCGCCTGAAAGACTTCCTGGGCTTTCTGTCTGGCGAACTCAATGTTTTTCTCTACCTCACCTCGGAGGGGCGCGCAGATGTACACCAATTTGGGCCCGTGGTCTTTTGCCGGGACTTGAATGCGAAAAGTCCCCACATAGTCGCTGGCCATTTGCCGGAGCTGCCGGTAGTCCTCCTGGGAGGGATGGTAGGCATACCAATCGATTCGGTCACCATCTACCCAAATATGCGGATCAACGCCATCCCGCAGGTAGGGGTTGTTGGGGATCTTCTGTTTTCCCCATACATCCTTGAAACGAAGAGTCAGCTTGTCCACCACACCCTGACTGCTGTCCAGCAGCGTCAGGCGGAGAGCGGCATAGTGGTCCGCATGGCCCAATGTAACAAATTCAGCCCTCACCTGACGGTTTCTGTCCAAGCCACCCAGGCAGGCACGGCCTACAAAGACCGGATCATGGATCACAGCCCCGTCCGCAAACAGTTTGCGGAGTTCCTGCTCAAAAAAGTTGCTCATCTGCTCATCTCACAGCCTTTCTGTTTCTTGGGGGGAGAAGGAGCTGGCTGTTGAGGAGCCAGTTCGTCTCGGGACGAATCCCGGATCACAGAACGGTTTTTCCCGCTGATCACCAGGGTGTCCAGTGTATCGTTGCGGATTTCCTCACCGCTGATCACCAATGCGCTGCCTGTCAGACGCACATCCCCGGATACTTTGCCATAGACCGCGCAGTGGCCGGACAGAATGGGAACGCCCATGGTATCCTTGTCATTGAGGATCATGGAAAAACCGGAGGCCCTGGCAGAAGCGCTGAGCACAGCGCCGCGTATATAGGCATTGTCCTCTACCCGCGCATGGCCGGAAAGGACAGCGCCCATAGAGATATAGGCGTTGTCGCAGACGACCGCCTCTCCGCGCAGAACAGCCTCCTTGTCAACATAGGCGTCATTACAGGCAATGGCATCGTCAAAAATCCATGCGGTATCGTCCGGCTCAAAGGAAAGGTTGCTCTCGCTCTCCACGAAGCCACCTAAATCACCGGCGCTGACCTCCGCACTCACATCTCGGAGCGCCCGGATACGATGAAGGAAGGGATACTTTTCGTGTGAGATCTCCGTGATTTCATATTTCTGATTGCTCGTTGTTCTCATCTCCTTTTTTATGCAGCATTTTGGAACAGACTCTCCTGCGCATCTTCCAAACGAAACTCCGCGTCAATGTCGGAGAAGGTCTCGCTGCGATTGAATTTCTCGCTTACCTTGTTGGGCAAGGCCTGCAGCTCCAACATCCGTTCCCACAGGTTTGGGTGGTAGTCATAGAGATGGCGCAGTTCTTTCCTTTTGGCGTTAGGGCAGAACCAGCAGCCCCCGCGGGTTGTAAATGTGTAGACAGGCGAAAGCAGCCCTGCACGCTGGCAGAGCTGCTTTGCATCTTCCTCTGTACAGTTGTACTTGTCCAGTAAGGAGACCCGGTTCCCGGCCAATCGAAGCAGCCGTTCCTGCTCGTCCTTGGCGATCCCAATATACTGAACTGTGTCGGGCGGCAGCGTTTTTTGGTATCGCAGGATCGGTTTCAGCTTGCAATCTCTCTGAACAGCACACCGTCCGCAGATGGGAAAAGAACGCAGAAGGCCCTTCTTGGGACCACGTGTGATTTTGCCTGTGAAGAGATCCACATACGTTTTCTCACTGCGCAGGACGGTTACCTTCACACCCCTGCGTTCTAAAGCAGGGATGGCGGTGGTGTAGATAAAATCTCGGTGTTCCGGCACCTCGCCGGAGATCTCCTTGTCGAACATGACCTCACAGTATACTGCCTCATCCAGAGGCTCCCCATGTTCCAGAGCCAGTAATATGGTGGCAAGGCTGTCCTTACCAAAGGAACAGGAGGCAACATGTTTCAACGGTCCGACACACCTGCTTCCTTGATGCGACAGGCGTTGCACAGTACCTCCACTTTATCCGTCTGCTCCCAGGGAGCGTCCGGATGGGTAAAGTGGCCATAGTTGCAGAGCTGAGCGAAGATGGGCTTGTCCAGTCCGAGGGTGTGGCGCATCCCGGCGGGGGTCAGGTCAAAGACCGCCTGGACGGCCTGTTCCAGCACATCATCCCGGTATTTGCCGGTCCCATCGGTGTCCACGTTGACCGCCACGGGTTCAGCCTTGCCAATGGCATAGGCCAGAGTGACTGTACAGCGAGCCGCAAGACCGGCAGATACAATGTTTTTTGCAATATAGCGGGCCATGTAGGCTCCGCTGCGGTCCACCTTGGTGGAGTCTTTACCAGACAGCGCGCCGCCGCCGTGAGGTGCCAGTCCGCCATAGGTATCCACCATCAGCTTGCGGCCCGTGAGGCCGGCATCCGCCTCAAATCCGCCGTAGACAAACCGCCCTGATGGATTGATCAGGATCTCTGTATTCGTATCGGGCGGCAGCTCCCGCAGTGCGGGCTGGATCACATGGTCCATGAGTTCCTCTCGCAGCTGGTCCAGATTTTTCTCAGGGGCATGCTGGCAGGACAGAACCACCGATGCAAGACGCACGGGGATATCGAAGTTGTACTCCACAGACACCTGCGCCTTGCCGTCCGGACGCAGGCCCTGGATCATCCCGGTTTTTCTGGCGTTGGTCAGCAGCCGGGTGAGCCGGTGGGCCAGGATCACCGGCAGAGGCAGACAGGATTCTGTCTCATCACAGGCAAAGCCATATATGATCCCCTGGTCGCCAGCCCCGGTCTGGACTCCTTCCCGCACAGCGTGAGCAATATCGTCGCTCTGATCGTGGGTGATGACCTCGATCTCATAGTCCAGCCCAGTGTACCCAGCTTCCCGGATGGTCCGGCAGACAATGGAGGGGATATCCGGCATGATCTTTGCCGAGATCTCTCCGGCCACCAGCACTTTGCCAGCTGTGGCCAGTACTTCGCAGGCCACATGGGCGGAGGAGTCACCCTTCAGACAGGCATCCAGAACAGAATCCGCGATGGTGTCGCAGAGTTTGTCAGGGTGGCCCTCGGTAACAGACTCTGCGGTCAAAATGTATTTATCTCTCATGGTCAGATTTCCCTTTCTTTTTTATGCGTTGATCGCCAACGATCCGTCCCTGTTCTCCGGTTGCCGTTCGCACAGGAAGGATCTGCACGTTGTCGTACAGGGACTTGTACCGCTGAAGCTGCTCATCCGTCAGGGAAACAAAGTCCTCCTGACCAAGCCCAGCGATAAAGAAGGTCCCGCAGATGATGTCATAGGGCAGGCGATCTTCATCCAGTAGCGGGCGGTTCATCGGCAGACCAAGGAGCTTTCCCTCAGAATTGCACACCAGGGCAACCGGCTCTTGGAACGGGTACACGGCTTCAATATCTCCGCCTACGATCCGCTGCATATCTGCGAGACTATTGATCTCCTGCACACGGCAGGGCTTTTGCGGTTCTACAACTAATACTTTCATGTGCGCTCATTCCCCCTATCGCTCTTTCCCACGTTGCTTCTTGGGCGATTTGGCCTGCCCGCCGCAGATACGGTTGAGTCTACTGCTCTCTTGATCCAGTTTCTTGGCACAATACTCCCACGCCTGTTTTAATTTGGACAGTGGCAGTCCGTTCTGGCGATAGCCATCCCGAATGCCCTGGTAATAATATTCCGAGGGCAGGGCGGGAGAGCGCCACCGATCCCCATCCGTCATCACGTAGGCCATGACAGTCAGCTGCCGCCCCGCATTATCCCGCACAGCAACAGACTCTTTTTCGTATAGGTGGGGATATCCCTTATAGAGATCGAGAGACCGCTCACAGCCTGGTGTGATCCGCCAAAGCAGGCCATGGACCTGCTGACCTTCCTTGGGCTTGATGGTGGCAACGCCATTTCCGCTTGCGTTGCCACGAAACAGCAGTTCATATCCCTCCAGCACGACCGGCCCCACCACCTGGGCCGCGGGACAGCGGTAGGCCATCTGATCCAGGTTGATGTTGCTGCCGTAGGCGAAATACAATTTATCTTCAGTTATGGTCCAACACCTCCAGCGCTCCGATCTTCGCCAGCGCCATGATCATGGTCTGTGCCTGTGCCTCCACACCGCGATCCGGCAGAATGCAGTCCTGATCCGTCATGCGGATGAAATTGCTGCGAAGTTGCCAGATGTAGCTTTCCGTGTCCGGAAACTCTGTGGGGTCAAAGGCAGCTTTCCGAAGTTGATCCATGATCTCCGTTCCGGTCCCCTCGTATACGGTGTCTTCAATGCGTATTTTCATCGTGCCACCTCACTGCTTCGGTTTTTCTTTTTCTTATTGACATCGTAACTGTCCTTGTCATAGCGCCATGCCCGATCCCCGTCCAAGTTGGCCAGAAGATGATCCCGCGTGTGTTTGAACTCCGGTCCATTCAACCCAAGGCGTACCAACCACACCCGGAAGGTGAACAGTTCGTTGTCACTTTGCGTCTTGCGCATAACGGTGCTGCGCTGGGCGATGGCTTGGGCCGATATGGCAAGGCACAGATTCACATAAGCGGCAGCCCGGCCCGCATGGAGAGTGGAGTTAAAACAGCGAAATTCCACGGTCCCTCGGTAAAACACAGAATGGAGATTGAGCGCATAGTACCGCGTCCAGTTGTAGTGCTCTGTACTGCCGTTGTCCCCCTCGTACCAGATGGCTTCCAGCTGTGTCAGGTTTTTGGTTTCTTCGGATGAAAGCTTGCGTGCCTTTTGCAGCATGGGTTCCCGTACCTTCTGACACCACCTGGAGGCCCGAGACTCATTGACCTGCAATGCCTTGAACAAAATATCCTCTTTGGAGTACATGATCCCGATGAGATTTTTTAGCGACTGCCGGTTGTGGTTTACAGCATCCACATGGATGTGGATACCGCAGGAGGAATTGACTTTTCCTCCTGCGGTGCGAACGCGGCGGACGCATTCCTGAAATTTGGGCAATTCCGCATAGGTCAGTTTGGGTGTGACCATCTCCACACGGTATCTCGGATCTGAGGTGGAGGTGTATCTGGCACCCACTTTGTGTTCGCCGCGGATGCTGCTGTCACTCATCAGCCGCCATTCTTTTCCCTCCCCATCCCGCACATACCAGCTGTCGTAGTAGTCATCGCCACGGCGAGGCTCCGTCCCAAAATAATCTGCCAAGGCTTGTGCCGCCTGTTCACGTGTAATTCCGGTCAGTTCCACTTCCACGCCGAAGCACTGATCTTTTAGTCCTACTTCATTCATGTCACTGCTCCCTTCTAAAACATGTTTCAAAACCTTGTAAACACTGTATCCGTTCGAAAACCGCTGATCCCGGCGAACATATCAAAATGGCGTATCAGGTGATCTCATCTCCTTCCTGCTGCAGGGCAAGAAGAAAGCCGAGGACATTCTCATCCATGTCCCCGGCCTGTGCCTGCTGGCTTTTTTCTGTTGTCAGATCCAAATTGCGCAACTCTTCCCGAATCAGCCCACGGATGGCAGACAGGAGGGCATCCTGTTCATGCGCTTTACACACCATCCGACACACAGTGTCTGTCCGCTGCCCGGCAGGGATGGAGCTGAGAATGTGCCATGCATCACGCTGTTGGGGTGATGTCAGAGAAAAAGAAAGGTTGAGCCGCCGCTTACCTGCCATTGCCGACACCCCGCGACATCTGCCCCACAAGGCGCTCATATCCTTTAGCGTTCAGGGATACGTCATCCAGGATAAGCGGGCGGCACAGGCCGTCTGTGGCCGAAAGGTGGCGTTTTAAGAGCGCCGCTCCGCCGCCCAGGAAAATGGCGGGCATGGCTCGGATGTCCAGGCCGCTCTCTGTGACTGCCGAGAGCAGGTTTCGGGCATACTTGCCTGCTTGGGCGTGGATGACCGCCCTGATTCGCTCGTCCATCCCGCCGGAGCTGCCCCGCAGGGCGCTTTCGATCTGAGCGGTAGTCATGGACAGCCCAAACAACCGGCGCACCTGTTCGCTGATTTCATCGACACAGCGGATCATGCCCAGTTCCAGACTCCGGCAGGAGGCAGCATTGGGGATGCGGTTGTCCAGACGCATCAGATCCACCGTCCAGCCGCCTATATCTGCCACGATGACGGACGGCTCGTCCAGCAGCTCCGTCTGGGTCAGGACGGCGGCATAGCCCTGGGGAAACAGGGACACCTCTCGGATGGTGATGGTATAGTCCTGCCCCTCATAGCGAAAAGGAATGGCACTCCCATCCCGGTACAGATACGAACGGAAGGACTTCTTGTCCCGGCCAAAGCTGGTCAGGGGCAGGCCCGCCGCCAGGTGGATGCTGGCGGTGTGTTCCGCACCCCGGTGCTCCAGCTCCTTGGCGATGGCTGCCAGGGTAAGCAGATAGTAGTCCTCCGTCTGGGTCTTATCCCTCTGAAGGGGCTGACGACCGCTGCCCACCACATAGTATCTGCCGCCGCACTCCAGCACATCTTTCTGGGTGTACGGCTCGTGTTCGTACTCTACTAACCCGGTGGGAAAGGAGAAGTGGACAGTTTTCATGGCTGCATAGCCATGATCCACGCCGATCACAATTACATCATTCATCTGGTATCGTGCTCCTTCCGATCATGTTGTTTCTGAGGATTTAGATGGTAGTTTTGCAGTATCGCTGTGTACAGCTTTTGCTCAAATGCCCGATATGCCGGTGTGGTGCGGTCGATAGGGAGAAGGACGGCCCGTTCGTAGCAGGTTCCAGGTACGATCTCCCAGCGGATGGCATGGAACTGATCCGCCAGCAGATAGCGCATGAGCTGATGACCGTTCATCAGTTCAAACATCCCGCGGGAGTCCTCATAAGGGAACTGCTTATATAGCTCAAAGCCTGTCAGCCTTTGGGCTGTGAAGTACAGCTTGAAGCCACCTGGGTCCAGTTCTGGGGCGAGCTGCTCATAGAATGTCTTTGCGTCCATCTCAACCAGCCCTTCTCCACTTTTGGGTCAGCCGTTCCAGAACAGTCAGCCTGCCGGACACTTTCCGCGCCGAGAGAT
>NZ_JH417781.1:0-566 GCF_000239295.1 Flavonifractor plautii ATCC 29863 | reverse complement strand
GCACTACATAGCTGCCTTTTCCGTTGGCCAGCACCTCACGCCGCCCGGTATCATCCCGGAGACTGGCCATGAGACGCTGGCCCAGGCGCTTGCGGTAGCTGTCCTGGAGGGCCTCCACATCCCCGCACACGCCATGTTTTTTCAGGATCGCGGCGATCTCGCTGGAGTGGATCTCCATTCCCTTGAACAACGCCTCCAGGATCTCCTGCTCCGCC
Organism: Flavonifractor plautii ATCC 29863; assembly: GCF_000239295.1. Lineage (GTDB taxonomy): Bacteria > Bacillota > Clostridia > Oscillospirales > Oscillospiraceae > Flavonifractor > Flavonifractor plautii. The sequence goes on along the minus strand of NZ_JH417781.1, from coordinate 351 downwards.
TCTGGCGGCAGCTTGGGCGATGGGGTCAGCTTTGCACCCGCGTTTTCCCACTTCATCGTTCCGCCTCCTTCCGCTTTTTCTGAGGGGGATGCAGCGCTTTTTCGGGCGGCGGATTTCCGCGCCAGGACTCTGGGGCCATGGAATTGATATGGCGGAGCATATCCCGCACATTTGTACAGGTGAATTCCGGCTGTTCAAATCCATGGCGCTCCGTGTAGATGGTCCACTTATGGGTCTCATGGGGACTGTCCCGGATGACCACAAAATATCTCCCGTTGCGGTCGCCACGCAGCGGTTCAAACCGCACGTCATCATAAAGCGGGCCGGACAGCGGGCAGTTGTTCTTGAACC
>NZ_JH417780.1:25560-39293 GCF_000239295.1 Flavonifractor plautii ATCC 29863 | reverse complement strand
TGCCTGCGTTGCTTCAGGCGGCTTCCGGACGCACGTAAAACTCATCTATGTGTATGACGATAAGGTGCGCGCCCGGCCCAGAGAGACCATGGAGGCCAATCTGAATATCCTCCGGGAGGAAGGAGTGCAGGATGGCGGGGCGATCCCCGCCATCCTGGACCGGGTCAGTTGGACCGAGTCTCTTGAGGAGGCTGCGGCGTTTGCCGATGTTGTCATTGAGTGCATTGTGGAGGATCTGGCAGTCAAACAGGACTACTTTCAGAAGCTGGACGCCCTCTGCCCCCTCTCGACGGTCCTGACCACCAATACGTCCGCCATCAGCGTGACGGAGATTGCCGGGAAGGCCGTCCATAAGGAGCGCATCATCGGTACCCATTTCTGGAATCCCGCCTACCTCGTGCCATTGGTGGAGGTGATCCGTACCAAATATGTCTCCGAGGAGACGGTGGCCGCCGTATTTCAGCTAATGGAGGAGGCGGGCAAAAAGCCCGTCCTCGTCAAAAAGGATGTACCGGGCTTCCTGGCCAACCGGATGCAGCACGCGCTTTTCCGCGAAGCGATCTCTATCGTGGAAAATGGGATCGCCGAAGCCGGGGATGTGGACGACGCCATCAAGTACGGATTCGGTATGCGCCTGGGGGTCTCTGGCCCCATGGAGGTGATCGACCGCGGAGGGCTGGACCTCACCTACTCCATTCACAAGTACTTATTTCCCCACATTGAGAGCTCCGCCGAGCCCTCCAAGCTGATGGTACAGCTCATGGACGAGGGAAAACTGGGCTTTAAAACGGGAGAGGGCTTCCAGCTCTGGAGTCCCGGGCAGGTCAAAGCATCCAATGAGACGTTGACCCGCGGCCTGATTCAGGTGTCCCGCGCGCTGGGCCGGCTCTAATGGCCTGAACGTCAACGGCGGGGAATCTCCCTGGGGCACCCGGTGGACGCCACCGGTTCCCGCATTGTGATTACACTGCTGTATGAGCTCAGGAGCCGCGGGCTGCGGTACGGCTTGCCCCCCTGCGCCGGCGTCATGGGGACGGCAGTGGTAATTGAAAACTTGGATTAGAAAGAGGGAAACCGCATGACCACAACCAGGCGTTTGAATGACAGCAATAAGGTGATTGTCACCGCCGCCCTCACCGGCGCGGTCACCACCAAGCAGGATAACCCTTATCTTCCGACCCAGCCAAAGGAGATTGCCGAGGCAGCGCTGCGCTGCTACGAGGCAGGGGCCGCCATGGTACATATACATGTCAGGGACGACAACGACGCGGGGAGCATGCGCTTTGACAAATTTGAAGAGGCGGTGGGCCTGATCCGCGCCACTGGCTGCCCGGTGCTGCTCAACCTGACCTCCTCCGGAGGACAGGGGTTCTCCTGGGAGGAGCGTATCCGCCCCTTCCGGGAGCTCAGACCCGAGATGGCGTCTTTTGACGCGGGTACGATGAACTGGCTTCACAGTGTGGTATTTATGAACGAACCCAAGTTCCTGGAACTGTGCGGCCAGGAGATGCGCGCCGCCGGAGTCAAGCCGGAGATTGAGGTCTTCGACATGGGCATGCTCAACACCGCAAAGCACTATTTGAAAACGGGCGTCCTCGATGCACCGGCCCATTTCCAGCTCTGCCTCGGTGCGCCGGGCGGCATGGAGGCCACCACGGAGAGCTTGGTCTACCTGGTCAACCATCTGCCCGAGAACTGCACCTGGAGTACCTTTGGAATCGGCCGGGGTGCAAATGAGATTACCCTGGCCGCCTTGGCGATGGGCGGTAATATCCGGGTCGGTCTGGAGGACAATGTCTATTACAATAAGGGGATATTGGCCCAGGGCAGCCAGCAGTTTATCGGCCGGGTGAAGCGGGTGGCCGCCGAGTTCGGCAGGGTGCTGGCTACCCCGGAGGAGGCTCGTGCTATTTTGGGCCTGAAGTGAAATCCGCCCTTGTAAAGGGACGGATTTCTCTGGTTGAGAAGCTCCGATGGCAGGGGCTGCCCGCAGATGGATAGAACGGTTCCATTTGCCGAATACAGATTGACTGTGTGATAGAGGAGCGGTGCACAGTGATGCACCTGCCCCTTCCCACGGCAGAAGCTGCAAAACAAAAGCTCCGCCGGTTTCCTGTGGAAACGGCGGAGCTTTTGTTCCATATATGTCCCTTGCGACGACCTGTAACGGGGGGAGGGCTGTGGAAGCTGCGGGTGATGGAGTCTTTACTTCGTGCAGGGAGTGTGCGAAAGGTGAGCGGATGGCCTGTACCTGAACAGCATTACAGATAAGCGTAGAAAATATTCAGAATATTCGGATTGAAGGAGTCCTTTGGGGCAGAAATGGCATGCTGAGAGACAAAAGGTGAATCGCAGCAGGGTCAATTCCCGTGTTTAGGAATTGGCTGGAGAGCCCCCCAGTGCGATGCCGAGCCCGCCGGAAGAGGAGCCGCAGATTCCGGCCGGGCCGCGTTTACAGTTTGAGAGCCAGGCCGGAGGCCTTCTCCTTCAGCATGCGCCCGCACAGCTCGGCAATGAACGCGCCCGCCTCGGCGGGGTTGGTGCCGCCGCGGTGGATGTTGGAGACTACGGTGCGGCTGGCCTCAGGGATGCCCACATAGCCGCCGTAGGTCATGTAGGCGCTCATGGACTCGCCGGTGGCCAGGCCGGGGCGCTCGCCCAGGAGGATCACGGTGACCTTGGAGCCCAAGGCCTCGGTGACGGCATCCATGGCTCCCACACGGCCGTACTTGATGAAGAAGGGGGTGCCCACGCTGACCCCCGTGCTGCTCAGCCCTTGAAGGATGGCGGGCAGGATGTCCCGGAGGTTGGCGGACACTGAGGTGCTGGACAGGCCGTCGGACACCACGAGCTGCACGTCGGGATTGCGCTTGCAGCGCTGCTGGAGCTCGGCCAGAGTCTCCTGAGAGAAGCGGCGGCCCAGATCCGGCCGGGTAAGGTACATGTCCTTGGTCTCACAGAGGGTCTGCACGGTGAACAGGCCCATCTCTTCCAGCAGACGCTCCGGCACGTCGGTAAACACGGCGTCCATGGCGGCCGCGTGATCCGCCCGGAACCGCAGGTAGGTGTTGGTGCGGCAACGGGGCCCGGCTCGCCACACGCCGATGCGGGCCACCGTTTTGGAGCGCATGCGGCGGAACTCCTCCGGGTTAGCGGGGGTGGGCACGTCGATAATCTGGCGGAAATCTACGGCGGACAGGTCGCGGACCTCTCCGCTCTCCACCGCGCCGGAGGCCGGGGGGACGGGAGCGGCGGACTGTGCACCGGCGGTATCGCCCACTGCCTCGGAGATGGCTTTCAGGATGAGCTCTCTCAGTTGGGTTTCATTCATGTCAGTTCCCTCCCTCTTACTGTAGGAAAATGGAGGCGTCGCCGGCCAGCTCGGTCAGGACACCCTTTTCGTCAATCAGGCCCCGCTTCATCATCCACTGGTGGAACTCCGGCGCGGGCAGACGGCCGGAGAGCTCCCGCAGGGTGGCGTTGTCGTGGTAGCTGGTGTCCTGGTAGGAGAGCATGATATCGTCGTTGACCGGCACCCCGATGTAGTAGTTGGCCCCCGCGGCGTTGAGCAGCATGGTGGCCATCTCCTGCTCGTCCTGGGTAATGGAGGTGTGGTTGGTGTAGCAGGGGGCCATGCCCATGGGCAGGCCCATCAGCTTGCCCATGAAGTGATCCTCCAGGCTGGCCCGGATCATCTCCTTGCCGTCGTAGAGGGTTTCCGGCCCGATGAAGCCGGACACGTTGTTCACCATGAAGGGGCGGAAAAAGCGGCCAAAGCCGTAGGTACGGGCCTCCAGGGTCATCTCGTCCACCCCGCAGTCGGCGCCAATGGACACCTCGGAGCCCTGGCCGGTCTCAAAATAGAGCAGGTTGGGGCCGGTGCTCAGGGCGTGCTGGCAGGCCAGTTCATAGGCCTCCGTGCAGAGCTGGCGGCTCACGCCGAAGTCGTTGTTGGCGGCCTCTGTGCCGGCGATGGACTGGAAAATCATGCTCAAAGGCGCGCCCTTCCGAATGGCGTCCATCTGGGTGGTCATGTGGGAGAGAACCACCAGTTGGGTGGGGATGTCGTTGCGGCAGATAAAGCTGTAGACCGCATCCGCGATACGCCGGGTGCTCTCCACATTGTTTTCCACAGGGTTGATGCCCATGCAGGCGTCACCGCAGCCGTAGGAGACGCCCTCCATCATCTGAATCAGGATCTCCTCGGGGTCGTCGGTGGGGCTGTTGGGCTGGTTGCGGAAGGCCAGCACGCCCGGCTGGCCGATGGTGGTGTTGCAGCGGGTGATGTGGTGAATTTTGCTGGCGCCGTAGACCAGATCCATGGCGGACATGAGCTTGGCCACGGCCGCCGCTACCTCGCCGGTGAAGGCCCGGCAACTGCGTACCAGGTCATCCCCCGTAGTTTTGTGGTCCAGAATCCACTCCCGCAGCTCGCCGATGGTCATGCCCTTGAAGCGCTGGTAGGTGGGCTGGTTGAGTCCATCGAGATTGACCCGAGTCACCTCGTCCTTTTCATAGGGGACGGTGGGGTTCTCGGTCAGCTCGCCCACCGTCAGCTCGGACAGGACGACTTTGGCCGCCACCCGCTCCGTCACGGTTTCGGCGGCCACGCCCTGAAGCCGGTCGGCGGCCTTGGGCTCGTTGGCCTTGGCCAGGACATCCCTGATGTCGCGGAAGGCGAAGGTCTGGCCGTTCAGTGTGGTTTTCAATTTCATTCTGCTGCACCTCTCCTTTGCGCCGGACGCCCCCTCGGCGCCCGTTTCAAGCTTGTCAAATTTGGCTGTTTATGCAAAACAGCCCAGGGGCAGCGCCTGCGCTGTCCCTGGGCTGCATCGCCCGTGCTCTTGTACGCGCCGCCATAGCCTCAGGTCGGCGCACGATTTGGTTTTACTGCTCCAGAAAGTCGAAGGAGATCCGCGTCCCGCCGGGGCCGCTCTCCACGCTCCACTCGCCGGTGAGCTTCTCCCGCACGATCGTGGAGGCCAGCTCCAGACCGGCGCCTCCGGGGCGAGGGCGGTCCGCCTGGAAGCCCACGCCGTTGTCCCAGACGGTGAGCTGGCAGAGGGGGCGCCCGCTGTGGAGCTCGATGCCGATCCTTCCCGCCTGGCCGGAGGGAAAGGCGTATTTCAGGGCGTTCTGCACCAGCTCGTTGACCACCAGGGCCACCGAGGAGGCGCAGTCCGCGGACACAATGACGTCCTCGCCGCCCACGTGGATGGTGACACGGCGGGCGGAGGGCAGAAGGGTCTGGAGCATGTACCGGCGGATCTGCTCCAGAATCTGAAGGAGGGAGACCTTCTCCCGGGAGACCTGTACGATGCCGTCCAGCGTGGCGGCCAGGGAGAGCAGCCGGTTGGCCGTATCCAGAAGGGCGGTCTGCACCGGTGGGGACTCGGCCGGATCACAGCCCCGGCTCCGGGTGAGGTTGGCGAGCATCTGAAGGTTGTTTTTCATGCGGTGCCGCAGCTCCTGAAGTGCCGTCCGCTGCAGGGCCAGCTCCTCCTCTAGCTGCCGCTGGCGGGTGAGGTCGTGGATGATGAGCGCCGCCCGGGCCTGCCCGGAGGAGAGAGGGAGGCGCTGGTACTGGAGTACCCGGTTGGCCAGGGCCGTCTCGTGCCTGTCCTGGTCGCACTCGCTGAGGGCGGCGGGCTGAATGTTGTTGACGGGCATCCCGGCCAGAGTGCCGATGTAACCCATCCGGCGGTAGAGGGCTGTGGCCGCCGGGTTGAAGCCGCAGACCCGGTCCTCCTCATCCAGGAAAAGGACGGCGTCGTCCAGACAGGGGGATACCGCAGCCCAGTCCAGAGCCCCGGACGCCTGCTCCGCCTCCCGCTCCCCAGCGGGCGGCGGCTCCTCGGCGGCCAGAGCGGGCCGCTCATAGATGAGGACGCCGATCAGCCGCCCCTCATAAAAGAGGGGTTCCACCGACTGGACGATCCGGCGGTCCTCCGGCATGGAGACCGCCCGCACCCCGGAGGTGGGAACCGCCAGACGGAAGGAGCGGTCCACCGCCGGCTCGTCCCGCCAGTGGATCAGCATGCCCAGGATGGAGCTGCGGTAGTTGGAGGGGACGGTTTGGGGCTTTGCCTCACAGACCACGATGGCAGAGCGCCCGCTGACGGTCCGGCAGTCGATGAAGACATCCGCCTGCTCGGCGTTGGCCAGGGCGGGGAGCAGGGCGCCATAGGATTCCAGGTAGGAGATCTCCGCGTCCGTGAGATCCGTGTATTTCTGACAGAGCATCCGCGTGGCGCTAATCATGCCGCTCCTCCTGCTGGGCCAGCAAATAGCTGGCGACCCGGGCCATAGACATGCCCTTGCGGCGGCTGAGCTCCCGAATGTACTGGTAGGCCTCATCCTCGCGCATCCCCCTGGTCTCCATCAGCAGGAGCTTGGCCTGGTCGATGGGCTCCCGGTTCTGACAGCGCCGGCTCAGGTGCTGATACTCCTTGTTCAGCAGGTAGTACTCCTTGCTGCGCGCAATACACAGCTCGATGGTAGGCAGAATCTTCTCCGCCTCAAAAGGCTTGGTGAGGTACCCCGCCGCCCCGCACGCCTGTACGCGCTCGATGTGCTCCCGGTCGCTGAACGCCGTCAGGATAATGACACATTTGGCGGCCCGGTCCGCCAGAACCTGTCTGGCCACGCTCACGCCGTCCAGCAGCGGCATCTGGATGTCCAGCAGCGCCACGTCAGGGGCCGACGCCCGGCAGCCCTCCACCGCCTCCATCCCGTCACAGGCCTCGCCCACCACCCGATATCCGGGGAGCCCCTCAAAAAAAGTGCGCAAGGTACGGCGAACGCCCTCATCGTCATCAGCCAGGAAAATGGTGGTCTTGCCCATCCTGGTCACACCCATACGCCTGTCCTCCCGTTTTACAAAAAAGAGCATCTTGAAGCGCACAAAAACGCCTCAAGATGCTCTCCACGCATCTGAAGTCAAACCCACTCCCGCCCGGAAGTGGAGTACGGCAGGTTTGCTACACCCGGCATAACCTGACCTTTCGATTGTATACGATATTATATAAAAAACCCGCCCTTCTGTCAACCGTAATTTGGAACTTATGGCTGGGATAGGAGAGAAAATTGTGATATTCTGCCTCCGCCATCTTGACAGGCGGGGGGCGCGCGGCTATAATGAACGCCGACAAGTGAATCAGCAGACGGTAGCGATTGCTTTCATTGGGAATGCGGTGAGAATCCGCGGCAGCCCTCTCTACTGTAAGGATGACAAGCGCCCAGATATGTCACTGTCCGGTACGCCGGATGGGAAGGCGGGCGTGAGGATGAGTCCAAGCCAGGAGACCAGCCGCCTGCGGTGTGTGCACGTTCTTTCGGTGGGGAAAGCTGTGCAGCGCCGGTCTGCCGGCCTGTCATCCGATTGCGGCTCCTCTCTGGAAAACAGGGGGGAGTTTTTTTGTGCATGGATTCATGCGTCAGTCAATTTGAGAGGAGCATGAACATGAAAAAGCGCACCCTGTCTCTGCTGCTTGCCGTTGCCTGTGCCCTGTCCCTGTCGGGCTGCGGCGGCGCGCCCGCGCCGGATGCCCAGACCTCCGCCCCGGCGGGCAGCGAAACCCCTGCCGCCGTGGACCAGACCCGCGAGATCGTCTTTGCCGCCTCCCGCGACCAGTGCCCCGGCGAGCAGGACGCCTACTACGCCTCCATGTCCCTGGGCGTGTGGGAGCCCCTGATCACCAAGGACGAGAGCGGCAAGCCCGCCCCCGCCCTGGCCACCGAGTGGGAGCACAACGAGGACTCCACCGTGTGGACCTTCCATCTGCGGGAGGGAGTTACCTTCTCCAACGGCACTCCCTTCAACGCCGACAGCGTGCTGGCCAACTTCGACCGCATGAAGAAGGGGCCCTTCGAGTCCTCCTTCTACGGCATGAACATCGACACCATCTACCCCGGCCTGGTCTCCTACGAGAAGACCGACGATTACACCGTGGTACTCACGCTCTCCGAGGGCCAGCCCCTGCTGGACTACACCATGGTCAACTACGGCTCCGCCATCTTCGAGCCCTCCTGCTTCGCCGAGGACGGCACCTTCGCCGGCTTCCCCATCGGCACCGGCCCCTACGTGGTGACCGAAAACGTGCTGGGCCAGTACTGCGTCATCGAGCGCAACGACAGCTACTGGGGCACCCCCGGCATCGCCAAGACCTTCCGCTTCAAGGTCATCCCCGACGCCGAGACCCGCTACACCGCCCTGCGGGCCGGCGAGGTCCAGGGCCTGTGCGATCTGGGCGCCATCTCCCCCTCCCAGGCCGCGGAGATCGACGGCGATCCGGCCTACAACGTGTCGGTGGGCGACTCCGGCATCACCCACTTCCTCAACGTCAACGGCGGCGCCTTCCCCTTCAACGACGTGCGCATGCGGGAGGGCCTGTCCCTGCTGCTGGACCGCCAGACCATCATCGACAGCTTCTACAACGGCTACGGCCTCGCCGCCGGCGGCTTCCTGAACTACACCTCCGCCTTCTACCGCGAGCAGCCCGTGCAGCACGACCCGGAGCGGGGCGCCGAGCTGATCCGCGAGGTGGTGGGCGACCAGGAGGTGGAGCTGCTGTTCCTGCTGCCCGGCGTGGACGCCAACCGCTACCCCTACCAGGAGGAGGCCGAGTACATCCAGTCCCTGCTGGAGAACATCGAGGGTACTCACATCAAGGTCAGCATCCAGCAGATGGACTGGGGCCCCTGCAAGGAGGAGATGGAGGCGGGCAACTACAACCTGTGCCTCAAGATCCAGGGCCTGCCCTCCGCCAACCCCTTCTCCCTGTTCAAGGGCTTTATGTACACCGAGGGCGGCACCAACATCAGCTACGGCCTGGGCTACCACAATGACCACGTGGACGAGCTGATCGAGGAGGCGGCTACCTGCCTGGACGCCGACCGCCTGACCGAGATTTACACGGAGCTCCAGGAGATCTCCGCCGTGGACTTCCCCAACATCCCCGTGCTGTACTCCCAGGAGGTGGTGGCCTCCTCCAGCGACATCACCGGCTATCAGGCCACGGTGTACGGCCTGACCGGCTTCACCCAGGTCTGCTGGGCCGGGTAAGAACCGTATGTGAAAATAAGCCCCCGCGAGGCGGGGGCTTGAGGCTGTGGATGAACCCTCCAGCCAAAGGATTCGGAGGGAAGGATAGTGTGAAAGGGAACCGTCAGGGTTCCCTTTCGCGTCGGATCAAACAACTTTTTGAAACTTTTTTAAGTTTCAAAAAGTTCAGCAGCCTGTCGAAAAGACTTTTTCGACAGGCTGAAGCCCCCGCGAGGCAGGGGCTTATTTTCCGTTTGTATTCTGTCTCCGAAGGCGGTGGATCATGGCAATTCTCAAGTATATCGGCCGCAGGCTGCTGGTGCTCATCCCGGTGCTGCTGGGCATCTCCCTGGCGGCCTTCCTGCTGGGGCGCATCGCCCCCGGCGACCCGGTGGACGACGCGCTGTTCCGCATCGGCATTGAATTCCCCACGGAGGAGGACCGGGCGGACATGCGCGCCGAGCTGGGCCTGGACCGGCCCCTGCCGGTGCAGTACCTGGACTGGCTGGGGGACGCCCTCCGGGGGGATCTGGGCCGCTCCTACATCGGCAACAAGGACATCGCCCAGGAGCTGATGACCCGGCTGCCCATCACCCTCAAGGTCTCCCTGGCCGCCATGCTGGCGGCGGTGGTGTTCGGCGTGGGGGGCGGCGTGCTCATGGCGGCCTGCCACGGCACATGGCTGGATACGGTGCTCAAGGGGCTGTCCACCCTGCTGCTGTCGGTGCCCGGCTTCTGGCTGGCCCTGTTTCTCATCACGGTGTTCGCCGAGTGGCTCCACCTGCTGCCCACCAGCGGCCTGGACCGGGGGCTGGCCTCCCTGGTGCTGCCCGCCGTGGCTCTCTCCGCCGCCAACGTGGGCTCCACCTCCCGCTTCACCCGGGGCAACATCCTGGCCCAACTGGGGGAGCAGTACATCGTGGTGGCCAACGCCAAGGGCCTGTCCCAGCGGGCGGTGATGGTGGGGCACGCCTTCCGCAACTCCCTGGTGCCCATCATCACCCTCATCGGCAACTACTTCGGCGGTATCCTGGGCGGGAGCACCATCATCGAGAACATCTTTGCCATCCCCGGCCTGGGCAGCTATGTCCTCTCCGCCATCCAGAACCGGGACTACCCCGTGATCCAGGGCTATGTGCTCATCACCGGCACCACCTTCGTGCTCGTTACACTGGCCATCGACCTGCTCTACATTGCGGTCAACCCGAAAATCCGCCTACAGGGGGGAGAGGCATGACAAGACGCCGGAAACAGAACATCAAGCTGGCCCTCGTGTGCGCCATCCTGGGGGCCATTGTCCTCATGACCATCTTCGCCCCCTGGCTGGCCCCCTATGACCCCCTGGAGGTGAACATGGAGCTGCGCCTGCTGGACCCCTGCCGGGCCCATCCCCTGGGCACCGACGCCCTGGGGCGGGATGTGCTCAGCCGGGTGATCTACGGCGGCCGGGCCTCCCTGCTGCTGGCGGTGGTAGCCACGGCCTGCTCCATGGCCGTGGGGCTGGTGATCGGCGTGGCCGCCGGCTACTGCGGGGGGATTGTGGACGGCGTGATCACCGCCGTCTCCAACGTGTTCCAGGGCCTGCCTGGCATGGTACTGATGATCGCCCTGGTGGGCGTCCTGGAGCGGGGCACCCGGAGCATCATCCTGGCCCTGGTCATCACCTCGTGGGTGGGCTTTTCCCGCCTGGTGCGGGGGGAGGTCATGAAGGTCAAGAGCGAGATGTACGTCGAGGGCATGCGCTGCCTGGGGGCGGGGCACCTGCGCATCGTCCTCCGCCACGTGCTGCCCAACATCCGCACCAACGTGATCCTCCAGTTCACCACCCGGGTGGGGCGGGTGGTGCTGTCGGTGGCGGGCCTGAGCTATCTGGGCCTGGGCATCGAGCCCCCCACCCCCGACTGGGGGGAGATGGTCAGCGGCACCGCCCGCCGGTACTTCCGCAGCGCCCCCCATCTGCTGTGGGCGCCGGGCATCTGCATTATCCTGCTGACCCTGTCCATCAACCTGCTGGGCGATCTGCTGCGGGACCGGCTGGACGTGAAGCAGGACGCGGTGAAGGAGCTGTGAGCATGGTACCGGACATTGAAATTCAGCACCTGTCGGTATGCTTCGACACCGCCCAGGGGCCGGTGTACGCGGTCAACGACCTGTCCACCACCTTCCGGGCGGGGCGCATCTCCGGCGTCATCGGGGAGAGCGGCAGCGGCAAGAGCGTCATGGGCATGTCCCTGCTGCGCCTGCTGCCCAATACGGCCCGGGTGACGGGGAAGTGCTTCTTCGGAGAAGACGAGCTCTACTCCATGCCCCTGCGGCGGCTGCGCAGGCTGCGGGGGGCGGCCATCGGCCTCATCCCCCAGAACCCCGGCGCCTCCCTGGACCCGGTGATGAAGCTCCGCCGCCAGCTCACCGAGGCCATCACCACCCACGGGCGCTGGAAGCGGAGGGAGGCGGAGGCCCAGGCCGCCGAGCTGCTCCGCCGCTTCGGCTTCGAGGAGCCGGAGCGCATCCTGAACCAGTATTCCTTCCAGATGAGCGGCGGCATGAACCAGCGGCTGGTGTCCGCCCTGGGGCTGGCCTGCCGGCCGGGGTGGGTGATCGCCGACGAGCCCACTAAGGGCCTGGACGCGGTGATCCGCAACCAGGTGTACTCCGTCCTGCGCCAGATCTACACCGAGCACCACTGCAGCATGCTCGTCATCACCCACGATCTGGCCCTGGCCCGCCGGCTGTGCGACGACATCCGGGTACTCTACATGGGCCGGATCATCGAGCAGGGCACGGCGGAGGAGGTCATGGAGCGGCCACGCCACCCCTATACCGCCGGCCTGATCCATTCCCTGCCCAGCCGGGGCATGGTGCCCATACCGCCCCCGGACCCCGGACGGCTGGAGCACACCGGCTGCCCCTTCTACCCCCGCTGCCCCAGGGCCATGGAGCGCTGCGGCCGGGAGGCACCGGGGGAGGTCGCGCTGCCCACGGGCGGGAAGGTGAGGTGCTTTCTTTATGAATGATAAGGTGCTGGAGCTGGAGGAGGTCAGCCGGACGTTCTCCAGCGGCGTATTCCGCACCCACACCGTCCGGGCGGTGGACCGGGTGAGCTTCGCCCTGGAGCGGGGGAAAACCTTCGGGCTGGTGGGCAACAGCGGCTGCGGCAAGACCACCCTCTCCCGCATGATCACCCGCGTCCTCAAGCCCTCCGGGGGGCGCATCCGCTTCGAGGGGGAGGACATCGCACGCCTGGACCGGAAAGGGAGCCGGGCGTACCACCGGCGGGTGCAGATCATCTTCCAGAATCCGGAGGCCTCCCTGGACCCCTCCATGCGCATCCGGGACAGTCTGCTGGAGGCCATGGCCATCCACCGGCTGGGGGAGAGCCGGGAGGAGCGGATGGAGAAGATCCGGGCCGCGCTGGGGCAGGTGGGCCTGCCCGACTACCTGCTCTCCCGCTACCCCCACCAGATCAGCGGGGGCGAGGGCCAGCGGCTGGTGATCTGCCGGGCCCTGCTGCTGGAGCCGGAGGTGCTGCTGCTGGACGAGCCCACCTCCATGCTGGACGTGTCGGTGCAGGCCAGCATCATGAATCTGCTGCGGGAGCTCCAGGAGCGGCTGGGGCTGACGTACCTCTACATCACCCACGACATCGAGCTGCTGGGGTGGATCAGCCACACCATCGGCGTCATGCAGAGGGGGCGGCTGGTGGAGGTGGGCAGCCGGGACCAGGTGATGGAGGCCCCCGTCCACCCCTACACCAGGGAGCTGCTCTACTCCTACACCCACTGGGAGGGAGGCGGGGAGACATGAGGGAGCGGGTGCCCATGACCGACTTCGCCCGGCAGTGGGCGGAGCACGTGGCGGCCAGCGCCTCCCCCCGGATGACCGACGACCAGGCGGAGCGGGACTTCTGGCACGCCTTCATGACACGCAAGACCTATGCCCCGGAGCCCTCCGCCCTCCAGGTGCTGGAGCGCCTGCGCCCCCTGCTGCGGGCCCGCGGGGTGGAGACCGCCCTGGAGGTGGGGCCCGGCTGGGGCAGCTATACCCTGACCCTGGCGGAGCTGTGCCGGGAGGTGGCCTGCGTGGATCTCTCCCGGGACGTGCTGGACTTCGTCCTCCGGGCCGGGGCGGAGCGCGGCCGGGACAATATCACCGCCTTCCATGCCAAGTGGGAGGAGTTCACGCCGGAGCGGCGGTACGATCTGGTCTTCGGCTATAACTGCTTCTACCGGCAGGCGGATCTGGCCGACTGCTTCCGGCGGATGGACCGGGCGGCGGACAAGCTGTGCGTGGCGGGCATGAACACCGGCCTGGCCCCCGCCTGGCTCCATGAACTGGACGCGGCGGGGGGAGCGGTGAGCTGGGAGTGGAAGGACTACATCTACTTCGTGGGGGTGCTCTACCAGATGGGCATTGACGCCAATGTGATGGTGCTCCCCTTTGAGAAGGAGCTGTCCTACCCGGACGCCGACGCCCTGGTGCGGGGGGAGTGCGCCCGCTGCGCCCCCGGCGCGGTGGACGGGGAGACCGCCAGGGCCATCCTGTGCCGCCACTTCACCCAGAGGCCGGACGGGAGCTGGTGCGCAAACGTGAAATACCGCAGCGGCGTGGTGTGGTGGACGCCGGTCCACCGGGACTGAGCCGCCCCGCGTCATGCAGAAGGGGCCCGGCCGAATCGTGCGATTCGGCCGGG